>JBJEUH010000163.1:0-14543 GCA_051883735.1 Candidatus Ventricola sp. | reverse complement strand
TCCAAGGGCACCAAGGTCTTCGCCCTGGGCGGCAAGATCAACAACACCGGCCTGGTGGAGGTCCCGATGGGCACCACCCTGCGCGAGATCATCTACGACATCGGCGGCGGCTGCCCGAACGGCAAGAAGTTCAAGGCGGCGCAGACCGGCGGCCCGTCCGGCGGCTGCATCCCGGCCAGCCATCTGGACATCAAGATTGACTATGACAACCTGACCGCGATCGGCTCCATGATGGGCTCCGGCGGCATGATCGTCATGGACGAGGACAACTGCATGGTCGACATCGCCCGCTTCTTCCTCGACTTCACCGTCGACGAGTCCTGCGGCAAGTGCGCGCCGTGCCGCATCGGCACCAAGCGCATGCTCGAGATCCTCGAGCGCATCGTCGAGGGCAAGGGCGAGGACGGCGACATCGAGAAGCTGGAGAACCTGGCCAACACCATCAAGGCGACCGCCCTGTGCGGCCTGGGCCAGACCGCGCCCAACCCGGTGCTCTCCACCCTCAAGTATTTCCGTCACGAGTACGAGGCGCACATCTACGAGAAGCGCTGCCCGGCCGGCCACTGCAAGAAGCTGCTGACCTACAAGATCGACCCGGCGAAGTGCAAGGGCTGCACGCTGTGCGCCCGCAACTGCCCGGCCGGCTGCATCAGCGGCAAGGTCCGCGAAGCGCACTACATCGACACCACCAAGTGTCTCAAGTGCGGCGCCTGCATGGAGAAGTGCAAGTTCGGCGCGATCTCCCGTTCCTGATATAGCCTGAAGGAGTGAATGAACATGGCAATGGTTAACGTTACGATTGATGGCGTGAAGGTGCAGGTTGAGGCCGGTACGACCGTCCTTGAAGCGGCCCATCAGGCGCACATCCATATTCCCACCCTGTGTCACCTCAAGGACGTCAACAAGATCGGCGCCTGCCGCATGTGCGTGGTCGACGTCGGCGCGCGCGCGCTGGCTGCGGCCTGCGTGATGCCGGTTTCCGAGGGCATGGTCGTCAAGACCAACACCCCGGCCGTCCGTCAGGCGAGGAAGTCCGTCCTGGAGCTGATCCTCTCCAACCACGAGCGCAAGTGCCTCTCCTGCGTGCGCAGCAGGACCTGCGAGCTCCAGGCGCTGGCCAAGGATCTGGGCGTGGACGAGAGCAAGTACGACGGCGTGAACATCGAGTATCCGCTGGACAACTTCTCCCCGTCCATCGTCCGCGATCCGAACAAGTGCATCCTGTGCCGCCGCTGCGTGGCTGCCTGCCGCAATGTGCAGGGCATCGGCGCGATCGGCGCGGTGAACCGCGGCTTCAAGACCGTCATCGCCCCGGCCTTTGAGAAGAAGCTGAGCGAGACCGACTGCATCAACTGCGGTCAGTGCGTCGTCGCCTGCCCGGTCGGCGCGCTGCGCGAGAAGGACGACACCGACAAGGTCTGGGACGCGCTCTCCGATCCGGAGAAGTTCGTCGTTGTGCAGCCGGCCCCGGCCGTGCGCGTCGCGCTGGGCGAGGAGTTCGGCATGCCGATGGGCACCCGTGTCACCGGCAAGATGACCCAGGCGCTCAAGCGTCTCGGCTTTGACAAGGTGTTTGACACCGACTTCGGCGCGGACCTCACCATCATGGAGGAGGCCACCGAACTGCTCAGCCGCATCAAGAACGGCGGCGTGCTGCCGATGTTCACGTCCTGCTCCCCGGGCTGGATCAAGTACGTCGAGCACAACTTCCCGGAGCTGATTCCGAATCTGTCCACCTGCAAGTCCCCGATGCAGATGGAAGGCGCGATCATCAAGAGCTACTACGCCGAGAAGGCCGGCATCGACCCGAGGAACATCGTGGTTGTCGCCGTCATGCCGTGCGTGGCGAAGAAGTTCGAGGCCGAGCGTCCGGAGATGGAGACCGACGGCATGCGCTCTGTCGATATCTCCATCACCACCCGTGAGCTGGCCCGCATGATCAAGGACGCGCGCATCGACTTCGTGAAGCTCTCCGACGAGGAGTGCTTCGACGAGCTGGTCGCCGAGTCCACCGGCGCGGCGGCGATCTTCGGCGCGACCGGCGGCGTCATGGAGGCGGCGCTGCGCACCGCGGCCGACGTGCTGGAGAACCGCTCCGTGGAGAACGTCGATTACGTCGCGGCCCGCGGCATCGAGGGCATCAAGGAAGCGACCTTCACCCTCGCCGGCAAGGAGCTCAAGGTGGCGATCGCCAGCAGCACCGGCGCGGCGAAGAAGCTCATCCGCCGCATTCAGGCGGGCGACGCGGATTACGCGTTTATCGAGGTTATGGCCTGCCCGGGCGGCTGCGTCAACGGCGGCGGCCAGCCGATCGTGAACGCCGAAACCCGTATGGACGTCGATCCGCGCGCCGTGCGTGCGGCCGGCCTCTACGCGGAGGACGAGGCGAAGACCATCCGCAAGTCCCACGAGAACCCGGACATCAAGAAGGTCTATGCGGAGTACCTCGGCGAGCCGAACGGCCACAGGGCGCACGAGCTGCTGCACACCCATTACACGGACCGCAGCAGGAAGTAAGCGGGAAATTCACAGATCAAAGGGCCCTGCAATCGCAGGGCCCTTTTGCAGCGCCGCCTGATGCGGCGCAAAAAAAGAAGGGTCAAGGGATGCAATCCCTTGCAGGGTTTGGGACCGAAGCCTGCCGCCGCCAGTGGCGGATGAAGGCAGGTGGAGCGTCGGAAACGGCAAGGAGCGCTTGCGCGACTATGCCGGTTTCCTGGATCGGCAGCCCAAGGAGGAAAGGCCGATGCTTGAAGAACGACTTCTTTCCATGCAGGACATCCCCTATCGGGATTTCCAGAGGAGGCTGATTCCGGGCATCGATCCGGAAAAAATCATCGGCGTGCGCACGGCGCAGCTGCGCCGGCTTGCCCGGCAGCTGCGGGGTACACAGGAGGCGGCGGACTTTATGGCGGCGCTGCCGCACCGCTTCTTTGAGGAAAACCAGGTCCACGCCTTTCTCATTGCGCAGGAGAAGGAGTTTGACAGGTGCCTCGCGCTGGTTGACGATTTCCTGCCGTACGTGGACAACTGGGCGACCTGTGACCAGCTGTCGCCCAAGGCCCTGAGGACCGATCTGCCGCGGCTGATGCGCAGCATCCGGACGTGGCTCGCGTCGGATCACCCGTATACTGTGCGCTTCGGGGTGAACTGCCTGATGCAGTGGGTTCTGGCGGACGCGTTTGATCCCGCACAGCTGGACATGGTCGCGGCGCTGCGGCACGAGGATTACTATGTCAGGCTGGCCGTCGCCTGGTACTTCGCGACGGCGCTTGCGCTGCAATACGACGCGGCGCTGCCGTACATTGTGCAAAGAAGGCTGGAGCCCTGGACGCACAACAAGGCGATCCAGAAGGCAACGGAGAGCTTTCGGGTGCTGCCGGAGCACAAGGAGACGCTGCGGGCGCTGAAGATCCGAAGAGAAAATCCGATATGAAAAAGGGGCTGTTCCTTCGATGGAACAGCCCCTGATGTACGTGACGCTGCTTACAGACGGGAGAGTATGGACGCGTTGTACTCGTAGTGCAGATAGCTGCCGACCTCGCTGGAGGTGACGCGGCCATCGATCAGAGAGAGCAGGGAAGAGGCGCCGAACAGCACGGCGATCACAAAAAGAACAGTCAGCATAGGAATGCCTCACTTTCATCAATCTGCAGGATGTGGAGGAAGCGGCCTTGTCGTTCCCGCTCCCCGCTTGCGGAGCTATTATAGCATGGAAGCGGCCAAAAGTACACAGATTTTTCCAGAAATACAAAGAAAAATTTGAGCTTTTCCAAAAATTCACCGAGGCGCTTTGCAAGGCCTTTTCAGCCCGGATTTTTGAATAAATGGTTTGGAATGGTTGCATGTAAGCTGCAAAATGAAGACAAAAATGCAGGAAGGACGTGAAAACTGTTCATGCAGGGACAAGAAAAAGCGCGCTGCGCGCGCTAAAAAACCGATGCGGTTTTCGATCCACGAAAAAAGCGGCCGGCCGGCCGCTCATTTTTTGCCCTTGGGGTTGCCGTTTGCGTACTCGCACCAGGGCGAAAGCGTGCAGCTCTCGCATGCGGGCTTTCGCGCAGCGCACACGCGCCTGCCGTGGAAGATGATCCAGTGGTGCGCGCGGCTCCACTTCTCCCTGGGGATGTTTTCCATCAGCTGCTGCTCGGTCTTGAGCACGTCGTTCGCGTCCGCCAGACCCAGGCGGTTGGAGACGCGGAAGACGTGCGTGTCCACCGCGATCGCGTCCGCGCCGAACGCGCAGCTCATCACGACGTTCGCCGTCTTGCGGCCCACGCCGGGAAGCTGCGTCAGCTTCTCGTGGTCGGCGGGCACCTCGCCGCCGTAGTTCTCCACCAGCGCGCGCGCCGTGGCGACGAGGTTTTTGGCCTTGTTGTGGTACAGGCCGCAGGTCTTGATGAGCGGCTCCACGTCGAGCGGATCGGCCTGGGCCAGCGCATGCGCGTCGGGATAGGCCGCAAAGAGCGCGGGCGTGACCATGTTCACCTTCACGTCCGTGCACTGGGCGGAGAGGATGACCGCCACGAGCAGCTGATAGGGATTGGCAAAGTGCAGCGCGGGCCTGGCGTCGGGGTACAGGCGCTCGAGCTCCGCCAGGATGGAATCAAATGCAGCAGACATGAAAACCGCCCCTTTTCCGTGATGGCTTTATTATAGCGGCACAGGGGAAAAAAAGGCAAGCAGGTAGCGAAAAAGCATGCCGCCGCGCGGGCGGCATGGCGGCGGTCAACTTTTGATCGGCGTCAGGCGAATCTGCCGCGTGCCGTAATCGTCCACCCGATAAAACCCGATCAACGCGCCGGGGTTCAGCCGGCGGTAGACCGCCATCACCTGAGAAAGCTCCGCAAGCTCAAAGCGTACCGACAAGCCGCAGCCCATCGCGACCTCGCGCGGCGTAGAGATCACGCCGGCAGACAGCCCCGCGCGGCGCAGCGCATCCTCCAGACGCAGCACCTGCGTGCGCGAGCGGAAGGAGGCAATGCCAAAGGATGATTGCATGATCGTTCCCTCCCCGGGTCTACCTTTCGGCGGCCCTCTCATATACTCTACCATATGCGGCCTGACGGCGGCGGGTTCAGCCCTGCCCGGCGCGTTTGTGCGCTGCGAAGCGGAAGAAGGGGCGCGGGAGCTCATCCCCAAGGAGGAATGGCATGATCTATCTGGACAACGCGGCAACCAGCTTTCCCAAGCCGCGGGAGACGGTGCGGGCGATGGCGGCCGCGCTGGAAAACTGCGGCGCAAACCCCGGAAGGGCGGGCCATGCGCTCTCGCTGGCCGCGGGGCGCATCGTCGAGCGCTGCCGGGAGAGCACGGCGCAGATGCTGGGCGAGACCGACGCGTCGCGCGTGGCGTTCTGCCAGAATGCGACCGACGCGCTGAATATGGCCATCCACGGCGTCGTGCGCACCGGGGATCACGTGGTCTCCACGCTGCTGGAGCACAACTCCGTGCTGCGCCCGCTGTCCGAGCTCTCGCGCAGCGGCGTGATCACGCTGACGCTCGTGCCGCCGGACGCGCAGGGGCAGATTCAGGCGCAGGAGATCGAGCGCGCCATGCTCCCGCGCACCCGGCTCGTCGTCATGACGCACATGTCCAACGTGCTGGGCACGCCGCAGGATGTGCAGGCCGTGGGCCAGGTGTGCAGGCGGCATGGCGCGCTGCTGCTGCTGGACTGCGCGCAGACCGCGGGCCATCTGCCGCTTGCGCCGAAGGCCTGGGGCTGCGATCTGCTGGCGATGCCGGGGCACAAGGGGCTGCTCGGACCGCACGGCACAGGCGCGCTGTGGGTGCGCGAGGGCGTGAACGTCGCGCCGCTGCGCCAGGGCGGCACCGGCTCCGCGTCCGAGAGCATGTTCCAGCCCAGGATGATGCCCGACTGCCTGGAGTCCGGCACGCTCAACCTGCCGGGCATCGCCGGGCTGGCGGCAGGCATGAACGAGGCGCTTGCGCACATGGACGAAACGCACGCGCATATCGTCCGCCTCTGCGATCTGCTGCGCGAGGAGCTGATGAACATGCGCGGCGTGCGCGTGTATACGCGCCCGGGCGCGTCGCTGGTGAGCTTCAACGTGACGGGCGTGGGCTCGCAGGAGACGGCGGCGATGATGAACCGGGCGGGCATCGCCGTGCGCGGCGGGCTGCACTGCGCGCCGGGCGTGCATCGGTTTCTGGGGACGCTCGACAGCGGCGCCGTGCGCGTGAGCCCGGGCCTGTACAACATGCGCGAGGACGTGCTCGCGCTGGCGCGGGCTGTGGGAAAAATGACCGCCTCATGCTGAGAAAAACAGATGCACCATCGTTATCATTCGAAAAATGCACAATATACGCGTAAAAAATCGTAAAAGTGCAAGAAAAAACATGGATAACGTCAATTTCATCTTGCCAATTTGAGGGACAGTTGGTATAATATCGGCATCAACGCGAAAGAGCGCCGCGTCAAGCGGAATGCGTGAATCCGGATGGGAGATGCAGACCATGACAGAGCCGTATGCCAGCCGCCTTCTGATTGCCGCCCCGCATGGGGTTGCCATGAAGCTCCGGGATATCCTTGCCACCGCGCAGATCGTGCCCAACGCCGTGCTCAGCACGGGCGAGGAGGCGCTTGCGGCGCTTGAAGACGAGCAGGCGCTGCTGCTGACCAGCTGGCGGCTGCCGGACATGACCGGCGCCGAATTGGCCAGGAAGGCGGACGCCGCCGGCGTCATGATGATCGTGCCGGGCGACTACGACCCCGCAGAGCTGGACGGCGCGCAGGTGCTGACGCTGCACAATCCCATCAGCCAGGACGCGCTGATTCAGGCCGTGCGCACGATGTGCTACTGCGCGGGCCGGATGCAGGCGCTTGAGCAGAAGGCCCAGAAGCTGGAGCGGCAGCTGGCCGAGCGCAAGGTGATCGAGCGCGCGAAGGGCCGCCTGATGGATGCGCTGCATCTCTCCGAGAGCGAGGCGCACTACCGAATGCAGAAGAAGAGCATGGACACCGGCCGCCGCATCGTGGATGTGGCGCAGGAGATCCTTGACAGCGTGGAGATCGCAAGCTGAATACACGGCAGCCCCGTTTCCGAAAGCGGAAATGGGGCTGTTTTTCTCTTTCTGAGCAGATGCAGCCTTGGGCACAGCGCTGCAGGATGCGCAGCACCTTGCAGGTTTGATTGCCCATGGAATTGCAGGTGATGGAAAAGTATGATACACTATATTTCACATCGGATATGTGCTGAAGAGGCATGCTGCCGTTGTTCGACAGCAGAAGGAGAAGAACGTGACGCGCAAGATGAGCTGGATATTGTGGATCTTGTCGGCTACCGTATTTTGCGGAATGCTGGCCCCGGCAACGCCTGAGGGGATGGTCAGAGCAGGCCTTTGGGCGCTGCTGCTGGCGGCTGCTGGTCTTTGGCTGCCAGAGCTCCGTACCCGTGAAGAAAGGCCGGAGAAAAGGACGGATACTGCTGCGCTGCTGATCAGCCTGACAGCCGGCATTGTGTTTTACAGGCGATGGATCACGTCGGGCAAACTGGCGAGAATAGCGGACATGCTTCCTGTGAGCAAGGAGTCGATTCTCATCGCCGTGACGATTCTCGCCGTTCTCCTGTCGGCCTTTGCCGTACGGACGGCGCTGTATGCGGGTGTGAGGCTGACCGGAATCACGGAAAAGAGGATCGGACACGATGCGACCCTGTATGACACAGAGCCCCGCATCTCCGCAAAAGCCTGCGCCTTTCTGCTGGTGACCGCCGCGGCAGTGATCACCATCTGCTCCAGGTCCTCACCGCTGTATCCGCTCAACGACTGGGTCGACGCCAACTGCTATTTCACGGTTGGCAAATCCATGCTGCATGGCAGGGTGCTGTACCGGGACATCTATGAACATAAGGGCTTTTATCTGTATGTGCTTCACGCGCTGGGCTACCTGATTTCCAACACGACATTCTTCGGCGTCTGGCTGCTGGAGATCGCTTCGGCGTTTGCGTTCCTCGTGCTCGCGTATCAGACTGCACGGCTCTTTTGCACGAATGAGGATGTGCTGTGCTGGATGCCCGTGCTGGCCGCCGTCATTTTCGGCACGAAAGCTTTTGCTCTTGGAGACAGTGCGGAGGAATTCTGTCTGCCGCTGTTGGCGTATGCCCTCTTTGTGGGCGCAAAAGCGCTGCGAAATGGAGACGTTCCCACGAGGCGGGAGTTTGTGCTGATCGGCGTGACCTCCGGCTGCGTGCTGTGGATCAAGTACACGATGCTCGGATTCTATCTGGGCTGGTTTATCATTCCGGCATGGCTGATGCTCCGCAAGCACGAGCCAGGAAAGCTGACCGCCTCTCTGGCAGCGATTGCGCTGGGCGTAAGCCTGGCGACGCTGCCGGTGCTGGCGTACTTTGCAGCAAACGGCGCGCTGCGTGACCTGGGGCAGGTATACTTCTACGACAACATTTTCCTGTATGCGGGAGACACGAACAGGGCCTGGCAGAGCATCCTTGGGACAATCACAGAGTACGGTCATGCTGCGATCCGGCTCAACAGGGGCGTGGCGGTCTGTTTGCTTCTGGGCCTTCTCTGGCTTGCACTGACGAGGAAAGGAGAGTTGCTGGCGCAAATGGTGCTCAGCATGGCGAGCACAGCGATGTTTGTCTTCAGCAGCGGTGGGCCTGGATACTATGCGCTGGTGTTTGTGGTGTTTGTTCCGATGGCGCTGCCAATGCTGGGCTGGCTCCTTGCGCGTGTGTCGGGCAGACTGCGCCGATGCGTCAGCGTGCTCCTGCCTGCTGCGGGCGTCCTGCTGGCGTTTCTGCTGAACAACAACGCCTCCATACTGCGCATGCCGAAGGCAAACCTACCCCAGTTTGCTTTTCAGCCCTATGTGGAGCAGGTGGAGAACCCGACTTTGCTGAATTACGGCTTTTTGGACGGCGGTTTTTACACGGTGTATGGTATTGTACCGCACTGCAAGTATTTTTGCAGAACCAATATGCCGCTGGAGGATATGCTCCGGACGCAGGATGAGGTGGTTCGGCATGGTTTGAGCGACTTCGTCGTGACATGTAACATGGAAATACCAGAGGAGCTGTATGTGTGCTGGGCGCAGTTTGATCGCGAGGGCATCGGCATGTACCGCCTGTATGCGCTCAAGTCGCTTGGCCCTGCGCCGGGAGATTTACAGTAAATCAAGATGTCGTCCTGCTTGTGCTGGGACGGACGATGGATAGAAAGGACGTGAGGGCATGAAATTCAACAAGGAAATCCCGCTCAAGGGCGGCGAAGCGCTGGTGCTGCGCAGCCTGGGCGCGCAGGACGCGCAGCAGGCGCTGGCCGTGTGCAAAAGGACGGCGGGCGAGACGCTCAACCTGCTCCGTTACGAGGACGAATGGACGATGACGCTGGAGCAGGAGGCGGCGTACCTCAAGAAGACGGAGGACGACCCGAAGAGCCTGATGCTGGGCGCGTTCATCGGAGACACGCTCGCAGGCATCGGCAGCTATCTGCCCTGCGCGGCGGTCGATCGGGCGCGCCATCGCGCAGAGCTGGGCATCTGCATCCTGAGGGCGTACTGGGGCCGGGGCATCGGCACGGCGCTGATGCAGACGCTCGTGGGCGAGGTGAAGAAGACGCCGGTGGAGCAGCTGGAGCTGGAGGTGGTCGCAGCGAACGAGCGGGCCATCCGGCTGTATGAGCGGTTTGGCTTTGCAGAGTTCGGCCGTCATCCCCGCAAGCTGAAATACCGCGACGGAACCTATGCGGACATGGTGCTCATGATGCTTGACCTGCGGGCCAAGGCGTGATACAATCAGGGCAGATATTCCTGAAAGAAAGGGGGCTTCCCTGTGGGCTGGAAAATGCGCATTGTACGGACCCAAAAAGGCTGCATTCTGCCGGCTTACGGGAGAAGTGTACCCTTTTTGGCCGAATAGATGGCAAAAAGACGAATAGACGCCTCTCCCGATCAAACGAAGCATTCGATTTGAAAGGGAGTTTTTTGATGAAGTTTAAACTCAAATCCCAGCTGGCGAAGCTGCTGGGTCATTCTGCGCTGACCAGCTTTCAGCTGGCGGGCGCGGCATGGGTGGCGCTGCTGGCGGCGCGCGGCTTTTCGATGGTGGAAATCGGCCTGGCGGAGAGCGTGTTTCATGTGGCCAGCCTGCTCTTTGAGATTCCGTCCGGCGTGCTCTCCGACGCCTTCGGGCGAAAGCGTTCGCTGGTTCTGGGCCGTCTGGCGGGCGTGACATCCTCGCTGCTGATGGCCTTTTCGGACGGGCTGCCCGGCGTTTGCCTGGCGATGGCGTTCTGTGCGTTTGGCTACAACTTTGATTCCGGCGCACGCGAGGCGCTGGCCTATGACAGCCTGAAGGCGCACAGCAGGGAGGCGGAATACCTGCGGTATTCTTCGCTGGAGATGGCGGTGTACCGCGTGAGCCTTGCGGGCGCGGCGCTGCTGGCGGGCCTGGCGCTGGCGATGGGCCACCGGCTGGCGTACCTGCTGGATGCGGCGCTGAATCTGGTCTGCCTTCTCGTTGCGCTCACGCTTGACGAGGTGACGATCGAGCCGGTGCGCCATGAGAAGAAGGGCGCGCAGCGGATCGCGGCCTGTGTGCGCGAAACGGTTCGCTTTTTGCTGACGCAGGCAGCAGCGCGCAGGTTGATGCTTCTCAACGCATTTGCCGGCGCTGTGGCGACGCTCCTCTCGTTCTTCCTTCAGGCGCGGCTGCCGCTTGTCGGGCTTAAGCATGCGTACCTGGGCCCTGCGCTGTTCGTGATGGGGCTGGGCGGCGCGGTCGGCTCGCGTCTGGCGCTGCGGCTTGCCGGGATGCGCTATGGCAGGCTGTACGCGCTGTGCTCTGGCGGCATTCTGGCTGGCCTGCTGCTGGGCGCGGGGCATGCGCCGGCGGCGATGGTCGCGGGCGGCTTTGCGGCGAACGTGTTTGACGATCTGCTGCAGGTGCGCACCGACAGCCTGCTCAACGAGCAGTTCCCGTCCTCGCAGCGGGCGACGCTGGTGTCGGTTTCCTCGCTGTGCTTTTCGCTGGTGATGATCGGCCTGTCGCCGCTGGCAGGCGGATTCTTCGCGATGCTGTCCTAAGAAAAGGGCCGCCTTCCCGGGGGAGGGCGGCCTGGTTCATGGATTGTCGGAGAAACTGAATCTGTCTCAATTTGGGACTGATCTTATTCTAAATTGCTTTTATAGGCGCGAAGCGAAGAAGGGAGTCTGAGGGACTACGTCCCTCAGGCGGGTTTGGGCGGCAGCCCAACGTATCCCCATATGGCGCAGCCATTCAGGCAAAGCAGTCAGGGAGCGAAGCGTTACCTGACGGGGCTTAGCACATGGCTGTTTCTATTTGAAAACAGTATCAGAGGCTGCGTTGACGGAATCGCAATAGTCGCCTTCGGCTCCGCTGCGATTCTTGATTGTAGCGCTTCGCGAGAGGGGAACGATGGGGGCCTTGCCCCCATACCCCTGCCTGGGGACTTGTCCCCAGACCCCTTCTTTGCTTCGCGCGGTTGAAAGCGTCAGGGATCGATGACGCCGCGCGCCCGTCTGCGCTCGCGCAGCTTGAGCTCCTGGCCCTGATCGGACGGGATGTAGTACCGGCGGCCCTTGACCTCGGGCGGCATGTACTCCTGCTGTACATAGTGTCCGGGATAGTCGTGCGGGTACTTGTACTGCTCGCCCTTCGCGCCCACGCGCTCGCTGCCGCTGTAATGCGTGTCGCGCAGATAGGCGGGCACCGGGCCGAAGCCGCCCTTCTCCGCGTCGGCGACAGACTGATCAAGCGCCATGACGACGGAATTGGACTTGGGGCTCTCGCATACGGCGATGATCGCCTGCGCCAGGGAGAGCCGCGCCTCCGGCAGGCCGACCATCTCCAGCGCCTGGGCGGCGGCGACGGCCTGCAGCATGGCGGTCGGATTGGCGAGGCCCACGTCCTCGCTCGCGTGCGCGATGATGCGCCGGGCGATGAGCCGCGGATCGACGCCCGCGTACAGCAGCCGCGCAAACCAGGCGAGCGCCGCATCCGCGTCGCTGCCGCGCAGGCTCTTGCAGAAGGCGGAGAGCATGTCGTAATAGAGCGATTCGTCGCAGCGGATGACGGGCTTCTGGATGGACTCCTCCGCGACGGCGAGCGTCACATGGATCGCGCCGCTGTCATCCGGGTCCGTGGTGAGCACGGCCAGCTCCAGCGCGCCCAGCGCCGAGCGCACGTCGCCGTTGGCGATGCGGGCGATGTGCCGCGCCGCGTCCGGATCGAGCATCACGTTCCGGTCGCCGAAGCCGCGCTCCCGGTCGGAAAGCGCGCGCTCCATCGCCAGCAGCACGTCCGCCTCTGTGAGCGGCTCAAACTGGAAGATGCGGCACCGGCTCACGATGGCCGGGGTCATGGCGACGAGCGGGTTTTCCGTCGTGGAGCCGATGAAGCGCACCACGCCGCGCTCGATGGCGGGCAGAATGGAGTCCGACTGGGACTTGCTCCAGCGGTGGCACTCGTCCAGCAGCAGGTACGTCGCCTGGCCGTAGAGCGAGCGGCGGTCCTGCGCCTCCTTGATCACCTTGCGCACGTCGGCCACGCCGCTGGTGACGGCGTTGAGCTGCACGAACGCGGAGTGGGTGGTGTTCGCGATGATGGAGGCGAGCGTCGTCTTGCCGCAGCCGGGCGGGCCGTAGAAGATGGAAGAGGTCATGCGGTCGGCCTCGATGGCGCGGCGCAGAAGCCGCCCCGGGCCGACGATGTGGCGCTGGCCGATGAATTCGTCGAGCGTACGCGGGCGCATGCGGTCCGCCAGCGGGCTGAGCGCGGCGTCCTGCTGCGAAAACAGATCCTGCATGATGACCTCCGGGAAGAAGATGATGCTTCTATTATACCGCCGCAGGCGGGAAAGGGCAAGCGCGGCGGCGTGCAGGATAAATTTTCGCAAAGCCCTTTACAAAACGGCAAAAAACGGGTATGATATCCTCGATATGAAACGCGAATGAGACAGGACGCTGTCGCGATGAGCGCAAAGAGAGCCGGAGGCTGGTGAGATTCCGGACGGGAGGCGCGGCAAGGGATCACCTGTCCAGCGGCCTTGCTGAACCCCTACGGGCTAGGCGAGGACGGACAGCCCCGTTACGGCAGAATGAAGTGCGCACGGCGCATGCGGGAAAGCCGCATGCCGGTGCGAATTTGGGTGGTACCGCGAGCAGCCTCGTCCCAATGGGAGGAAGGCTGCTTTTATATTACCGGAAGTTGGAGGAAAAGGATCATGTACCAGAAGGTTTCGACCGACATGAACTTTGTCGCCCGCGAGGAAGAGGTCATCAAATTCTGGCGGGAAAACGACGTATTCAAGAAGAGCGTGGCGCTGCGCAAGGGCGCGCCCGCGTTCACCTTCTTTGACGGCCCGCCCACGGCCAACGGCAAGCCGCACATCGGCCATGTGGAGACCCGCGCGATCAAGGACATCATCCCGCGCTACCGCACCATGAAGGGCTACGACGTGCTGCGCAAGGCCGGCTGGGATACCCACGGCCTGCCGGTCGAGCTGGAGGTCGAGAAGATGCTCGGCCTGGACGGCAAGCCGCAGATCGAGAAGTACGGCATCGAGCCGTTCATCAAGGAGTGCAAGAAGTCCGTCTGGAAGTACAAGACCGAGTGGGAGGAGATGTCCGAGCGCGTCGGCTACTGGGCGGACATGGAGAACCCGTACATCACCTACGACGACAACTACATCGAGTCCGAGTGGTGGTCCCTCAAGGAGATCCACAAGAAGGGCCTGCTCTACAAGGGCCACAAGATCGTCCCGTACTGCCCGCGCTGCGGCACCGCGCTGTCCTCTCACGAGGTCGCGCAGGGTTACAAGAACGTGAAGGAGACCTCCGCGTACGTCCGCTTTGCGGTCAAGGGCGAGGACAACACCTACTTCCTCGCGTGGACGACCACCCCGTGGACGCTGCCCAGCAACCTGGCGCTGTGCGTCAACCCGCACGACACCTACTGCAAGTTCGCCGTGGACGGCCAGGTCATCATCATGGCCAAGGCGCTCATCGACGCGTGCTTCCCGGGCAAGGAGATCGAGGTGCTCGCCGAGATGACGGGCAGCGACCTGCGCGGCTTGGAGTACGTCCCGCTGTTTGACTTCGCCGTGGGCAAGCTGAAGAAGAAGGCCTGGTTCGTCGTGTGCGACGAGTACGTCACCATGAGCGACGGCACCGGCATCGTCCACATCGCGCCGGCGTTCGGCGAGGACGACAACCGCGTCTGCCGCGAGAACGACGTGCCGTTTGTCAACTTCGTGGACGGCCAGGGCAGAATGACGGAGGACACCAAGTGGCCGGGCGTGTTCGTCAAGGACGCGGACGCGCTGGTGCTCGACGACCTCAGGGAGCGCGGCCTGCTGTTCGCCGCCGTGCCGTTTGCGCATGACTATCCGTTCTGCTGGCGCTGCGACACTCCGCTGATCTACTATGCCCGCCAGAGCTGGTTCATCAAGATGACCGCCGTGCACGATCAGCTGATGAAGAACAACCGCGCCGTCAACTGGATGCCGGACAACATCAAGGAAGGCCGCATGGGCAACTTCCT
>JBJEUH010000162.1:0-2832 GCA_051883735.1 Candidatus Ventricola sp. | reverse complement strand
TCATCTCCGACTACGTCCTGGTGACCTACGGCACCGGCGCGATCATGGCCGTTCCGGCGCACGACACGCGCGACTGGGACTTCGCCAAGAAGTTTAACCTGCCGATCATCGAGGTCGTCGCCGGCGGCGAGGACGTGCAGAAGGCGGCCTACACCGACGTGGCCGAGGGCGTGCTGTGCAACTCCGGCTTCCTCGACGGCCTGTCCGTCGCGGAGGCGAAGAAGCGCATCACCGAGTGGCTGACCGAGAACGGCGTGGGCGAAAAGAAGGTCAACTTCAAGCTGCGCGACTGGGTCTTCTCCCGCCAGCGCTACTGGGGCGAGCCGATCCCGCTGGTCTACTGCGAGAAGTGCGGCTGGGTGCCGGTGCCGGAGGATCAGCTGCCGGTGCTGCTGCCGGACGTGGACAACTACGAGCCGACCGATTCCGGCGAGTCCCCGCTCTCCAAGATCGATTCCTGGGTGAACACCACCTGCCCGTGCTGCGGCGGCCCCGCCAAGCGCGAGACCGACACCATGCCGCAGTGGGCCGGTTCCTCCTGGTACTTCCTGCGCTATGCGGACCCGCACTGCGATACCGATCTGGCCCGCTGGGAGGAGCTTGCCTACTGGCTGCCGGTCGACTGGTACAACGGCGGCATGGAGCACACCACGCTGCACCTGCTCTACTCCCGCTTCTGGAACCTGTTCCTGTATGACATCGGCGCGATCCCGAACAAGGAGCCGTATCAGAAGCGCACGAGCCACGGCATGATCCTCGGCGCGAACGGCGAGAAGATGAGCAAGTCCCGCGGCAACGTCATCAACCCGGACGAGACCATCGCGGAGATCGGCGCGGACGCGTTCCGCCTGTACGAGATGTTCATGGGCGCGTTCGACCAGGCGATTCCGTGGTCTACCGAGGGCGCGCGCGGCTGCCGCCGGTTCCTGGAGCGCGTGTGGCGCCTGCAGGAGATGCTCACGGATGAAGAGGGCGTGCGCAAGGAGATGGAGGTCCCGGTCAACGCGATGATCAAGAAGGTCTCCGAGGACTACGAGCGCATGAAGTTCAACACCGCCATCGCGGCGATGATGGCCTTCGTCAACGACGTGTACACGAGCGGCAAGATCACAAAGGGCGAGCTCAAGGCGCTGTGCCTGTGCCTCAACCCGGTCGCGCCGCACATCACCGAGGAGATGTGGGAGAATTGCGGCTTCGGCACGCCGATCTACACCCAGTCCTGGCCGACCTACGACGAGAACAAGCTCGTCGCGGACGAGGTCGAAATCGCGGTGCAGATCAAGGGCAAGGTGCGCGCGCGCATCATGGTGCCCGCGAGCCTCACGCAGGCCGACGGCGAGAAGCTGCTGGAGAACGAGACGGTGAAGAAGCTGGTCGGCGATGCGACCGTGCGCAAGCTGATCTTCGTTCCGGGCCGCCTGCTCAACATCGTCTGCTGAGCCGCTTACACCGCGCGAAGCGAAGAAGGGAGTCTGAGGGATAAAATCCCTCAGGCGGGGTCTGGGGCCTGCGGCCCCAGCGTTTCCCCATCCGCGAAGCGAGAAATCAAGAATCGCAGCGGAGCCGAAGGCGACCATTGCGATTCCGATACCGCAGCTTCAAACAGGCCAAAGGCAACCGAATACAAGAGAACGTGGGCCAGGCGCTCACGTTCTTTTTGCGTTTTGGGCCTGAAAAAGCCGCTCTCCCTTTCCTGGAAAGCGGCTTTTCATATAGAAGAGGAGGGATGCTTTGAAATGCCTGCCTGGCGAATCGAACCCGTCTCAATCGTAGGATGCTGCGCATCCTGCTCTGAGACTGCATTATTACTGGTCTATAGGGTACGTTAGGGCTGCCGCCCTAAAACCCGCCTGAGGGATTTTATCCCTCAGACTCCCTTCTTCGCTTCGCGCGGCGTAAAGCAGCTTAGTGGTTGCGGTAGTAGTTGATCAGGCAGCCGTCGGCGATGATCTGGCGCTCGTCGGCAGTCAGGTCGCCGGTGGAGACGGGCAGCTTCGTCACGGAGCCATCCGCCTTGACGACGTACGCGTCAAAGTCGTTGACCCCGCCGAGGATCGCCTTGCGGATGCCCGGCACGAAGACCCAGTCGCCCAGGGCGAGCGCGGTCTCGTCCTTGACCAGCAGCGGCGCCATGCCCCAGTTGATGCAGTTGGAGCGGTAGCGCTTGGTGGCGTACTCCCTGGCGATGTTCGCGCCTCCGCCCAGCACGCGCTGGCAGCTGGCGGCCTGCTCGCGGGCGGAGCCGTCGCCCGGCTTGTTGGCGTAGATCGTGGAGGCGATGACGGTGTCCGCGGGGTTCACCGGCACGACGCGCTCCAGCGCGGCATACACGGCCTTCACCTCGTCGGGCAGCTGCTCGCCGGCCTCGCGCGCAACCTCGAACGCGTGCACAGCCTTCGCGTTGCCGACGTACGCCGGGTCCTTGCGCGAGAGCGCGAACTCGGCCAGGCGCAGCGGGTTGGAGCGGTAGGAGGAGGTCTCGCCGGAGGGGATCAGCTCGTCGGTGGTGGTCACCGGGTCGGTGATGTAGGAGACGACCTTGAGCAGCAGATCCTCGGACAGCTCCGGCTGCTTGGGCCAGTCCTTGATGTTCGGGCCCATCTTGAGCTCGTGCTCCGGCTCGGCGTGGCCAAAGCCGTTGTACACGCGCTTGTCATACACGCTCTTGTCGAAGAAGTACTTCGGCGTGGTGTACTCGACCTCGATCTCGTCTGCGGCGGTCAGCCTGCCGCCGTTGATCGCCGTCGCAGCGATGGAGCGCGCGTCCATGAGCGCGACGCCGGCCATCTGGCCCTCGCCGGGCTTGCTGCCCTCGCGGTTGGGGAAGTTGCG
>JBJEUH010000161.1:0-14628 GCA_051883735.1 Candidatus Ventricola sp. | reverse complement strand
TCGGTCATGAACTCGCTGCGGTAGCCGAACAGGCCGCGGCTGGGCACGGTGAACTCGAGGCGCACGCGGTCGGTGCCGGTCATGTTGTCCATCACGCCGCGGCGGCGGCCGATCTTCTCGATGACCGCGCCGGCGTACTCGCTGGGCACGTCGCAGACCATCTTCTCCACCGGCTCCAGCTTGTTGCCGTTTTCGTCGTACTGGATGAGCACCTCCGGCTTGGAGACCTGGAACTCGTAGCCCTGACGGCGCATGTTCTCGATGAGCACGGAGAGGTGCAGCTCGCCGCGGCCGCTGACGCGGAAGGAATCCGGCGAGTCGGTCTCCTCCACACGCAGGGAGACGTCGGTCTCCAGCTCGCGCATCAGGCGCGCGCGCAGGTGGCGGGAGGTGACGTAGGTGCCCTCGCGACCGGCGAACGGGCTGTCGTTGACGGAGAAGGTCATCACGACGGTCGGCTCGGTGATCTTGACGAACGGCAGCGGCTCCACCGTGTCCGGCGCGCAGATGGTGTCGCCGATCATGATGTCCTCGATGCCGGTGATCGCGACGATCTCGCCCATGGACGCCTCCTCGATCGGCGTGCGCTTGAGGCCGTCGAAGGCGAACAGGCTGCTCATGCGGAAGCTCTCGTGCAGCTCCGGATTCTCGTGGTTGCAGCGGGTCTTCATGGTGTTGAGCTTCATGGTGCCGCGGGTGATGCGGCCGATGCCGATGCGGCCCACGAACTCGTTGTAGTCGATCGTGGAGATGAGCATCTGCGCCGGGCCCTCCGGATCGCCCTTCGGGGCCGGGATGTACTCGAGGATCGTGTCAAACAGCGGACGCAGATCGACGCCCGGGATGGAGGGGTCGAGCGTCGCCGTGCCGGCGCGGGCGCTGGCGTAGACGATCGGGGTGTCCAGCTGGCTCTCGTCCGCGTCCAGATCGATCATCAGGTCGATGGCCTCGGAGACCACCTCGTCGCAGCGCGCGTCCGGGCGATCCACCTTGTTGACCACGATGATGACCGGCAGACCGAGCGCCAGCGCGTGCTGGAGCACGAAGCGGGTCTGGGGCATCGGGCCCTCGAAGGAGTCGATCAGCAGCAGCACGCCGTCGACCATCTTGAGCACGCGCTCCACCTCGCCGCCGAAGTCGGCGTGGCCGGGGGTGTCCACGACGTTGATCTTCACGCCGTTGTAGTGGACGGAGGTGTTCTTGGCCAGGATGGTGATGCCGCGCTCCTTTTCCAGATCGTTGCTGTCCATGACGCGGTCGGCGATCTGCTGGTTCTCACGGAAAACGCCGCCCTGCTTGAGCATCTCGTTGACCAGCGTGGTCTTGCCGTGGTCAACGTGCGCGATGATGGCGATATTGCGGATGTTCTCACGGATCATTTCCAAAATGAAGGACCTTCTTTCTATATCTCAAGGGGGTTAAAGCCATCGCGAAGCGAAGAAGGGACCGCAGCCTGCCGCGCCCAGTGGGCGATGCAGGCAGGCGGAGCGTCGGGAATCGGAAGGAGCGCCTTGGGCGCGACTATGTGAGCTCCCCGGATCAATGTCCCCAAGCGGGTCCGGGCGGCAGCCCGGCGCAGCCCCGTTACTCCGCGTTTCTCGAGGCGGTTTCAGCGAGCTCCAGGCCCTCGTTGTTCTCCAGCGCCCAGCGGATGGACCACTCGTTTTCAAAGAGGATCACGTCGCGGTCGTGGCTGTCCTGCGCGAGCGAGCAGGTGCTGGAGAGCTTGAGCTGGTCGATGGGCTTCGGGGATTTGGTGATCCAGCGCACGAAGCGGTAGTTCAGCTGCTGGCGGCGGATCTCGGCGTTGTACTCGGTCTTGAGGCGATGCTCGAGCACCTCGAACTGCAGCACGCCGACGACGCCGACGATGATCTCCTCAAAGCCGATGCCCGGACGCTTGAACGTCTGGATCGTGCCCTCCTCGGCCAGCTGCACAACGCCCTTGACGAACTGCTTGCGCTTCAGGCTGTCGATGGAGGAGCAGCGCGCGAAGAACTCCGGCGCGAACACGGGGATGCCCTCGTAGCGGCGCTTTTTGCCGGTGCACAGCGTGTCGCCCAGGCGGAAGATGCCCGGATCGAACAGGCCGATGATGTCGCCCGGATAGGCGGTCTCGACCGCGTCGCGCTCGTCCGCCATGAACTGCTGCGGCTGCTTGAGCTGGATCATCTTGTTGGTGCCGCTGTGCCAGACGTTCATGCCCTTGGTGAACGTGCCGGAGCAGATGCGCATGAACGCGAGACGGTCGCGGTGGGCCGGATTCATGTTCGCCTGAATCTTGAAGATGAAGCCGGAGAAGTCCTCGTCCGTCGGCTGCACGACGCCCTGATCGCTCTCATGGCTGGCGGGCGGGGTGGAGTACTCCAGGAAGCGGGTGAGGAACGGCTCGACGCCAAAGTTGGTGATCGCGGAGCCGAAGAACATCGGGGTCAGCTCGCCCGCGCGCACCAGCTCGAGGTCGAACTCGTCGCCCGCCATGTCCAGCAGCTCAATTTCGTCCATCAGGCGGGTGTAGAGGCGCTCGCCCAGCAGCTCCGGCAGGCTGGGGTCGTCCACCGGCACGTCCATCTTCTCCACGCGGGTCTTGCCGTGGTCGCCGCTCTCGTAGAGCTCGACCATCCGCGTGTCGCGGTGATAGACGCCCTTGAAGTCGCCGTCCGTGCCGATGGGCCAGTTGATCGGGCAGGCGCGGATGCCCAGCACCTGCTCGATCTCCTCCATCAGGGAGAACGGGTCCTTCGCCGCGCGGTCCATCTTGTTGACGAAGGTGAAGATCGGGATATTGCGCAGGCGGCAGACCTTGAACAGCTTGATGGTCTGCGCCTCCACGCCCTTGGCCGCGTCGATCATCATCACGGCGCTGTCCGCCGCGACGAGCACGCGGTAGGTGTCCTCGGAGAAGTCCTGGTGGCCCGGGGTGTCCAGGATGTTGATGTGGAAGCCGTCAAACTCGAACTGCATCGCAGAGGAGGTGACGGAGATGCCGCGCTGCTTCTCGATTTCCATCCAGTCGCTGGTGGCGTGCTTGTCGCTCTTGCGGGCCTTGACGCTGCCGGCGGTGCGGATGGCGCCCGAGTACAGCAGCAGCTTTTCGGTCATGGTCGTCTTGCCGGCGTCCGGGTGGGAAATAATGGCAAATGTCCGGCGGCGGGCGACTTCACTTTCGAGCGTGCCGGGCAGGGTATTTTCAGGCATGGGTGCAGTCCTCCTTGGGAGAGCAGTCTTCATAACTCATCATTTCACGCATTTTGACGATTATATAGTATACCATAGTGACAACGTCTTGAAAAGAAAAAAGATGCAGAAAAATGCTGATCTGATCAGGGCAAAACGCGAAAAAGCGGGCTGTGCCCGCCTCCTCTTCCGAACAGTTCTGCAAGGCTGAGTTACCCAGTGCTCGCTGTACGGTAATATGCGCCAATCTCCATATGTCAAAAGTGGGCTGTGCCCGCCTCCTCTTCCGAACAGTTCTGCAAGGCTGAGTTACCCAGTGCTCGCTGTACGGTAATCTGAGCCAATCTCCATATGTCAAAAGTGGGCTGTGCCCGCTGCGTGTCTTATGAACGGACTTCCTCCTGAAGAAGTTTTAGGCACAGCGCCACCATCTCCTGCGAGCCGGAGCTGTTTTCAATCAGAAGCTCGCCGGGGCCGTCTCCCAGCAGCCCCTCGGCTTCGAGCCGGCGCTTCGTCTGGCGCGCGGTGCCGGGGCCGCCGTCCAGCAGCGCGGTGTGCTCGCCCAGCAGCCTCCCGATGACCGGCGCGGCGAAGGGATAGTGCGTGCAGCCCAGCACCACCGCGGCAAGCCTGTCCCTGTACGGCGAAAGCAGCGGCCGCAGGAGCGCCTCGCTTTCCTCGCTCACGGCCATGCCGAGCTCCACCAGCTCCACCAGGCCCGGCGCAGGGATCTTGTGCACGGTGCAGGTCTGCGTAAAGCGGTGCAGCAGCACGTCGAATTTCTCCTCGCGCAGCGTCACCTCCGTGGCCATCACGCCGACCTCTCCGCCGGGGAAGTGATCCGCCGCCACCTTGAGCGCCGGCTCGATGCCGATGATGATCCTGTCCGGATACTTCGCGCGCAGCTCGACGATCGCGGCGGCGGTGGCGGTGTTGCAGGCCACGACCAGCGCCTTGCAGCCGCGCGCCATCAGGCGTTCGGCCGCCGCAAGCGTCAGCGCCCGCACCTCGGCCGTGGGCCGCGTGCCATAAGGCGCGTTGGCGGAGTCGCCGAAGTACAGATACCGCTCCTGCGGCATGAGCTTCACCAGCTCGCGCAGCACGCTCACGCCGCCCACGCCGGAATCGAACACGGCGATGTAGTCGGTTTTTGAGGACATGAGATCACCTCTTTTGATGCTGAATATACTATACCACAAAACGCGGATGGAGTAAAAGCCGGAGCGCAAAAAACATTGACGCGCTGCCCTGGAAGGAATACAATGAAGAAGTCATGACGCGTGAGCGGCATGGCCATGGAGCACGGCAGGGCTTTGCACTGAAACCCCGACGACAAGCGGGAAGGAGGTGAGAGCCTGTGCAGACAAAAGAAACGGTGACGGTGACGATCAGACAGACAACCACTACGTCTGTTAAAATCGAAAAAACCGAGGAAACTAAAAACACAACCACGCCACTACTCGTGATTGTGTTTGAAAGCAAGGCTGACAGCTAAAAAAGCCTTTGCCGTGCTCCTATTATAGCAGAATGTTGCTTGAAAAGCAACATGCCTGGTGCTTTTTAAGCACCGCTGCCATCAAGAATATGCAAGAGAACGCAGGACGGCAAGGCCCTGCGTTTTCATATAGAGGCAAAAGAACCTGTTAGCAGGATAAAGACGCTCAGAAGACCGTGTTCGCCAGGATGAACGCGCGCAGCGGCGTATCCTCGAGCTCCGCCTGCACATAGAGCCAGTCGCCGTATTGTGCGAGCACGATGATGGACGCGCCCGGTTCGAGCACAGCCGTCCAGCCCGCGTAGGGATCCTCCGCCAGCGGGTTGTCCGTCAGATAAGCGGTTTCCTCGACCATGGCGGCGAAGCCGTCCTCAAAGCCGAGCTGCGGTTCATAAGGGATGTCCGCGATCGATCCGGCCTCGACCCAGCCGACCGGGCCGAAGCTCTCCACTGTGCCCTGCGCGGCCATGGCCCAGCAGTCGTACTGGCCGAAGAGAACGTAGGGCTTGCCGGTGTCAAGCGTCTGCTCGCCGTGGCGGTAGAAGCCCTGCGTCGGGCCGCAATACAGGTCGAGCACCTGGCTGTCCGCCTCCGGGCTTCGCTCCATGGGCGTCAGCGCGCCGGCGCTTTCGCCGAGGACGGCGCAGGGGAGGAGCAGGCACAAGAGGAGCGCGGCAAGCATGGATTTAAAAAAGCGCATCGGAAAACCTCCTGTCAAAGGGCGAGGGGGAAAGGGCGTCATCCGTCTATTCCGCTTGGCCGTCAGAGCCTGACAGCCGGGAACGCTTTTGTGGAAATCTTTACACATTTATCATAACAAATCCAGCGTGATTTGTCAAAGCCCCTGCGCCTGTTTCAGGCCCATCCAGTCCGTTTTCAGGCAATAGAGTGTGAAGAAGAGGCTGCTCAGCAGCCAGGTGATGGGATATGCCCAGGAGACGGTGGTCAGCACCGGGCGCAGCTGCGTGGCGAGGGTGACATAGGGCACGCGGATCACGCACCAGCAGACGGCCATGCCCAGCATCGCGACGTTCGCCTTGCCCGCGCCGCGCAGCGAGGCGGCGCAGGCGTGCGTGTAGGCGGCCAGAAAGAAGAACGGCGTGGTCGTGCGCTGGTGCATCACGCCGTAAGCGATGACCTCCGGGTTGGAGTCGAACAGGCCGATGAGCTGCGGGGAGAAGATCCAGATGATCAGCGCGACCGCCTCCGCGATGCCCGCCGAGCAGAGGACGCCGATGCGCATGCCCTTTTTGACGCGATCCGGGCGGCCCGCGCCCAGATTCTGGCTGACGAACGTGGTCAGCGCCATGTTGAAGCACGTCACCGGCAGAAACGCAAAGCCCTCGATGCGCGAGTGCGCGCCGCAGCCCGCCATGGCCGCTGCGCCGAACGCGTTGATGTTGGCCTGGACGACGACGTTGGCAAAGGAGATGATGCAGTTGGCCAGGCCGGAGGGAACGCCGTTGGCGAGGATGGCGCGCAGGGCATCCCGGTCAAAGCCGAGCTTTCGCAGGCTTACGCGGTAGTCGCGGTCGCTGTGCATCAGGCGGTACAGGCACAGCGCTGTCGCGACGACCTGCGAGATGGCCGTGGCCGCCGCGGCGGAGGCCACGCCAAAGCGGAAGACGCCGACAAACAGCAGATCCAGCGCCACGTTGACCAGCGAGGAGACGATGAGATAGTACAGCGGATGGCGGCTGTCGCCCACAGCCTGCAGAATGCCCATGCACGCGTTGTACAGGATGAACGCCAGCGAGCCGTAAAAATAGGTGCGGAAATAGCGGATGGACTGGGGCAGCACGCTGTCGGGCGTGCCCATCAGGCGCAGGAGAATCGGGGAGAGCGCTGCGCCGGCGAAGGTGAGGAACACGCCCACGGCCAGGCCGCCCGCAAGCATTGTGTGGATGGCCTTCTGCACGCGATCGATCTCGCGCGCGCCGTAGTGCCGCCCGATGACCACGCCCGCGCCCATGGCCAGGCCGTTGAAAAAGCCGATGAGCAGATGAATCAGGTTGCTGGACGAGCTGACGGCGGCCAGGGCTTCGCTGCCCAGAAAGTTGCCCACGATCAGCGAGTCCGCCGTGTTGTAGAGCTGCTGGAACAAGTTGCCCAGCAGCAGCGGCACGGCAAACGCGATGAGCTGGCGGGCGATGGGGCCTTCTGTCATCAGCGTGGAACGCTCGACAGACATGCGGCGCATAGACGTCTCTCCTTTGTGATCGTATACCCGTCCATTATACGCCTTTTCAAAACGGGCTTCAATAGAAAAGACCGCAGCGGGCAGACGAAAAAACGAGGGGTTCAATCAACAGGCAGGAAGGTGCCTATCCCTTCAAAAAATCGAGAATCCTTCGGTTGAAATCCCCGGCCTCTTCGTATGCGGCATGACCCAGCTGCTCATACATGAATATCCTGCAGCCGAGCTTCTGCGCGATTTCCTCGGATGCCTGCGGGCCCACCACCTGATCCTTCCGGCCGCCGATGACGAACACGGGGCATTGGATTTTAGAAAGCTCCTCATAGGCATGGCAGGTCAGGCAAGCCCTCGCCAGCGTCACAAAGCGCTCCGCGTCTTTGGGCCTTTGCAGGACGGTCAGCAGGGGCATAAAGGGCTTGTACCTCGTGAGATATGCATCGGAGTACATTTTCTCCGCCATGTCCTCAATCAGCTGCTTCATGGCGCCCTGCTTCGTCAGCGCAATCCAATGCTCAATGACGGATGTGACCGTGTCGTTATTCTTGGAGAGCGTGACGGCGAGGACCAGTTTGCTCACCAGGTCGGGCCGGTCGATGGCGAGGTACTGCGCGATCATGCCGCCCTGCGACACGCCGATGACGTCGGCATGCCGGATGCCCAGCTGATCCATGGCCGCAGCGACGTCGCCCGCCAAATCTCTCACCGTGATTCCATCATAGACTTCTGGTCTTCGGTCAAACAGGTAAACCGTATAATCCTCTGCAAAGATGCGATACATCCAGGCAAGCGATACGGCTGCACCCCTGATGCCGCGGGTGCTCAGGCCCTGGATCATGATTAATGATTTTGCGCCTTTGCCGAAGGTGATCATATCCGTCGGCATGTTCTGTATGCAGATTTTTTGTTCCCTTGCATGGTAGAGCATAGAAATCACACCTGTACAATCCGGCTTGCCGGTTATTTGACGCCCCGCACAACCAGGGTCACAGACACATCGGTGTCCCATTGCCGGACGCCCTGGTCATAGAGCAGCCTTCTCTTGTCATATCGGGCATTCACCAGCCGTTTCAGCTCGTCAACCTCCGAGGGCGTGACGACTTCGCCCGCAATCCGCAGCATATTCCCGGCCTGATCGAGTTCATTCTGCCGGCTGGCCTCGATCATGGCGTGCGCCATCCCGGCGGAAAAGCCCGGATGATCCGGCGTCAGATTCACGGTGACGTATGCTGTCGTCACATGCCTGAAGCCATACCGCTCCATGCACAGCGGCAGTTCCGCTTCGCTCTGCGGATAGCCGCACACGCCGTATTTCGCGTGGGTTTCCCTGAAATACGGGTCCGCCCGCCGCCAGAGCTCCCGCTCGAATTCGGTTTCCTCGCGGACGCACGGCGCAGGAACGCGGATTCCCCGGCGCGCAGACAGAACGAGGCATACGCCGTTTTCTTTCAGCACCCGGTACTGCTCGCGGTAAAACCTCGACGGCTCGATATGCTCCGCAACCGTATTGGAAATCGTGACGTCGAACGAGCCGCCCTCAAAGGGGAGCGCCTCGGCGTCGCCTTCCAGAAAGTCGATCCCCGGCGATTTTTCGCGCGCAAACGCGATGAAGCGGCTGTCCCTGTCCACACCGCAGATTTGCGCATGCGGATACCAGCGCCCAAGCGATTCCGCCAGCGCACCCGGCCCGCACCCGATTTCAAGGATGCTGCGCCCATCCTGGATGCCGAAGGCGTCCATGTATCTTTCCATGAAGGGATCGGCAAATCTCAGGGAACGCGAAGCATACAGCGTGCCGATGCTCTGAATGTAGGTGGACCAGATCGTATTCATCCCGTGCCTCCGAAAATCTCTGTTGATCTTCGTTTTCTGCAGAATCAAGTATATCAGATCAGGGCAAAAAACGCTACTGCGGACGAAGCAAACGCCCGGGCGGTTTCGTC
Organism: Candidatus Ventricola sp.; assembly: GCA_051883735.1. GTDB lineage: Bacteria > Bacillota > Clostridia > Christensenellales > Aristaeellaceae > Ventricola. The sequence continues at coordinate 5,819 of JBJEUH010000161.1, read as the reverse complement.
CGGGCGCTTTGGATATTCATTGCATGCAGCCTGAAACGGGTTTTCTCAGGCTGAGGTTCACCTTGGATCAAAACAAATTACAGCGTAAACTCCGCCAGAAACTGCTCGCCCGCGGCGATGGTCTCGCGGACGCGGTCTGGCGCGGGTCCGCCCGGCACGTCGCGCAGGGTGACGCAGGCGCGCATGGAGCAGGCTTCAAAGACGTCCTCCTCAAACAGCTCGGAGAAGCCCTTGAGCTCCTCCAGGCTCAGGTCGAGAATCGCCTTGTTCTCCTTGACGCAGTGGAGCACCAGATGGCCGATGACCGCGTGCGCGTCGCGGAAGGGCATGCCCTTTTTGACGAGGTAGTCCGCCGCGTCGGTCGCGTTGGTGAAGCCGCCCTCGGCGCTGCGGGCCATGTTGTCCGCGCGGAAGGTGCAGGTGGAGAGCATCGCGGTGAAGACCATGAGCGACTTGACGAGGGTATCGCGCGCGTCAAAGAGGCTCTCCTTGTCCTCCTGCATGTCCTTGTTGTAGGTCAGCGGCAGGCCCTTGAGCGTCGTCAGCAGGCCCATCAGGTCGCCGTAGACGCGGCCGGTCTTGCCGCGGATCAGCTCGGCGACGTCGGGATTCTTCTTCTGGGGCATGATGGAGGAGCCGGTGGAGAAGCCGTCGTCCATCTCCACGAACTTGAACTCGTGCGAGCTCCACAGGATCAGCTCCTCGCAGAAGCGGGACAGATGCATCATGCACATGGAGGCGGCGTAGATGTAGTCGCACACGAAGTCGCGGTCGGAGACGGCGTCCAGGCTGTTGAGGGAGATGGAGGAGAAGCCCAGCAGCTCCGCCGTGCGCGCGCGGTTCAGCGGATAGGTGGTGCCGGCCAGCGCGCCGCAGCCCAGCGGGCAGACGTCCGCGTGGTGGTAAACCTCCTTCATGCGCTGCATGTCGCGGGAGAACATCTGGAAATACGCCATCATGTGATGGCCCAGCGTCACCGGCTGCGCGCGCTGGAGGTGCGTGTAGCCGGGCATGATGCTCTCGGCATGCTGCCGGGCGATGGCCAGCAGCGCCTCGCAAAGCTCGCGCTCGTAGGCGATGGCCTCGGCGGCGCTCTCCTTGACGTACATGCGGCAGTCGAGCGCCACCTGATCGTTGCGGCTGCGGCCGGTGTGCAGGCGCTTGCCCGCCTCGCCGATGCGCTCGGTCAGCAGCTTTTCCACGTTCATGTGGATGTCCTCGGCGTCCAGCTCGAACTGGACCCTGCCCGCGTTCACGTCCTCGAGGATGGACCTCAGGCCCGCGACGATCGCGTCCGCATCCGCCTTGGGGATGATGCCCTGCTCGCCGAGCATCGTGGCATGCGCGATGGAGCCTGTGATGTCCTGCTGCGCCAGGCGCTGATCGAACCGGATGGAGGAATGGAAATCGTCCACCAGTCCGTTGGTTGCCTTCTCAAAACGTCCGCCCCAGAGTTTCATGTGCGTCTCCTCCTGGTAAGAAAAGGGCTGTAAGGCATCGCCCTGCAGCCCGGTATTTCAGTTCAGTTGCTTTTCTGCGCCGCGAAGCGAAGAAGGGGTCTGGGGATGAAATCCCCAGCAGGGGTACCGGGGACGGCGTCCCCGGTCAGGGCCCGGGACAGCGTCCCGGCGTTCCCGTCTTATTTGTCCAGCAGACCGGCCTTCTGCTTCATCATGGCCTGAACCTTGAGCGGCAGGCCGTAGAGGCTGATGAAGCCGGCGGAATCCTTGTGGCTGTACAGCTCGCCGGAGTCACCGAAGGTGGCGATGTCCTCCATGTACAGGCTGTACGGAGAGGTCACGCCCGCGCCGATCACGTTGCCCTTGTAGAGCTTGACCTTGGCGGTGCCGGTGACGTACTGCTGGGTCACATCGACGAACGCGCTCATGGCCTCGCGCAGCGGGGTGTACCACAGGCCGTTGTAGACCAGCTCGGCGAACTTGGGCGCCATCTGATCCTTGTAGTGCGCGGTGTCGCGATCGACGGTGATCTCCTCGAGGTTGCGGTGCGCCGCGTACAGGAGCGTTCCGCCCGGGGTCTCGTACACGCCGCGGCTCTTCATGCCGACCAGACGGTTCTCGACCATGTCCGCGATGCCCACGCCGTGACGGCCGGCGATCTCATTGCACTTGGTCAGAAGGGAGACGGCGTCCATCTTCTCACCGTTAACGGCGACCGGCACGCCCTTCTCAAAGTCGATGGTGACGTATTCCGGCGTATCCGGCGCGTCCTCCGGGTACACGCCCAGGCAGAGCAGGTCGCGCGCCGGCTCGTTGGCCGGGTTCTCCAGCTCGCAGCCCTCGTGGCTCAGGTGCCAGAGGTTGCGGTCCATGGAGTAGGGACGGTCCTTCTTGACCGGGACCGGGATGCCGCGAGCCTCGGCGTACTCGATCTCCTCCTCGCGGGTCTTGAGCTCCCACTCGCGCCACGGGGCGATGATCGGCATGTCCGGCGCGAACGCCTTGATGCTCAGCTCGAAGCGGACCTGGTCGTTGCCCTTGCCGGTGCAGCCGTGGCAGATCGCGTCGCAGTTTTCTTTCTTCGCGATCTCGACGAGGCGCTTGGCGATCAGCGGGCGGGCGAAGGAGGTGCCCAGCAGGTACTTGTTTTCATAGACGGCGCCGGCCTTCAGGGTCGGCCAGATGAAGTCCTCGACGAATTCCTTGCGCAGATCCTCGATGTAGAGCTTCTCGGCGCCGGTCTTCTTCGCCTTCTCGTGCAGCGGCTCGAGCTCGTCGCCCTGGCCCACGTCCGCGGCGCAGCACACGACGGCGCAGCCGTAGTTCTCCTTGAGCCACGGGATGATGATGGACGTATCCAGTCCGCCGGAGTACGCGAGCAGTACACGATTATACTTCTTATTGGCCATGGTCATGTCCCTCCAGTGATCGCAGGCGCTTCCATGTGCCTGCAAGAATTTGCTGTTACGAGTTGGTATTATAGCGCCAAGTTCATAAAAATTCAAGGGGGTTTGCGAAAGAATTTGCATTTTTCTGCAAATTATGGCGTATATAGGGGCTTGAAACCCGGATAATCGGATGAATCGGGATGTATAGATGCATGGCAATGAATAAAAATACTGAGTATTCGCATAAAGGTGGGGCCGGGCACGCATTGACAGCGGGTGAAAAATAGGATAAACTGAGTTGGTTTCAATTTCTCATGTATAAGAAGGAAGAAAGTTTTTGAGAGTACTGGGCATTGATCCCGGCCTGGCGACCATGGGCTGGGGCGTCATCGAGTCGGACGGCTACAGAGACCGCCTGATTCAGTACGGCGCGCTGGAAACCTATCCAAGGGACACGTTTCCCACGCGTCTGGGCAGCCTGTACGCGGGCGTGAAGGGGCTGCTGGATACCTTCAAGCCGGACGAGATCGCGTTTGAGGAGCTGTTCTTTTCCAAGAACATCACCACGGGCATCCAGGTGGCGGGCGCGCGCGGCGTGGCGCTGGCAGCCTGCCAGAGCTACACGGACAAGCTCTTTGAATACACGCCGATGCAGATCAAGCAGGCCATCACCGGCTACGGCAACGCGGAGAAGAGGCAGATGCAGCAGATGGTGCGCCTGCGTCTGGGGCTTGCGGAGATCCCCCGGCCGGATGACGCGGCGGACGCGGTCGCCTGCGCGATCACCCATGCGCACGCCGGCGTGATGCGCGCGCAGTTCAGAATCAAGTGAGCGGGATGCTGTCCCGCGAGAGGAAAATATGATTGCTTTTATCGAAGGAAAGGTGGCCGAGAAGAACCACGGCGAGCTGGTGATTTCCGCCGGCGGCGTGGGCTTTTCTCTGCTGTGCTCCAACGCGACGATCGCCGCCGCGCCGGAGAAGGACAAGATGTTCCGCTGCTACACGGTGATGAACGTGCGCGAGGACGCGATGGAGCTGTTTGGCTTTGCCACCAAGCTCGAGCGCGAGATGTTCAAAAAGCTCTGCACGGTCACGGGCGTGGGCGCGAAGACGGCGCTGGGCATTCTCTCCGCGCTGCCGCTGCGCGATCTGTCCATCGCCATCGTCACCGGCGACGTGACCGCGCTCTCCCGCGCGCCGGGCATCGGCAAGAAGACGGCCCAGCGCATCGTGCTGGAGCTGCGCGACAAGGTGGAGCAGGCGGAGGTGTCCTCGGCTGCGCCGGGCGCGAGCGCGCCGGTTTCCGTTCCGGCGGGCGGCATGGAGCGCGAGGCACAGGCGGCCCTGCAGGCCCTGGGGTATACGTCCGCCGAGGCGGCGCGCGCGGTCAACCAGGTGCGCGATCAGGCCGAAACGGTGGACCAGATGGTGCTGCTGGCGCTTCGCCAGATGAGCACGCTGTAAGGAGGCGTTTGACATGCTGCCCAGCGATCCGATCATGCTGCTGAGCGTGGTGAACATGAAGCTGCGCGATAGCTATGCGTCCCTAGAGGCGCTGTGCGACGACCTTGACGTGAGCGAGGCGGACATCACCGCCGCGCTCGCCGGGATCGGCTATGCGTATTCCAAAGAAAGAAATCAGTTTGTGTAAGCGTGGTGAGAGAAGATGGATGAAGAACGCCTTGTCATGAGCGGCTTCCGCGAGGAGGACGACGACCAGGAGAGCAGCCTGCGCCCCAAGACGCTGCGCGAATACGTGGGCCAGCAGGCGGTGAAGGACAGCCTGAACATCTACATCCAGGCGGCGCGCCAGAGACGCGAGCCGCTGGACCATATCCTGCTCTACGGCCCGCCCGGCCTGGGCAAGACGACGCTGGCCAACATCGTCGCCGGCGAGATGGGCGCGAACATCCGCGTCACCAGCGGCCCGGCGATCGAGCGCCCGGGCGATCTGGTCGCGCTGGTCTCGAATCTCTCGCAGGGCGATGTGCTGTTCATCGACGAGATTCACCGCCTGTCCCACGCGGTGGAAGAGGTGCTCTATCCGGCGATGGAGGACTATGCGCTGGACATCGTGACCGGCAAGGGCGCGATGGCCAACAGCATCCGCATTCAGCTGCCCAAGTTCACGCTGATCGGCGCGACGACCCGCGCGGGCTCGCTGTCCGCGCCGCTGCGCGACCGCTTCGGCATCATCTTCCGGCTTCAGATGTACACCACCGAGGAGCTCATGCAGATCGTGCATCACTCCGCGGGCGTGCTGGATATCCGCGCGGATGAGGAGGGCGTGCGCGAGATTGCGCGCCGCAGCCGCGGCACCCCGCGAATCGTCAACCGCTGGCTGAGGCGCGTGCGCGACTATGCGCAGGTGCGCGGCGACGGCGTGATCACCCGGGAGATCGCGCGGCAGGCGCTGGCGATGCTGGACGTGGACGAGCTGGGCCTGGACCGCACGGACCGCGCGATGCTGCACACGATGATGGTCAAGTTCGGCGGCCGGCCGGTGGGCCTGGATACGCTGGCGGCGACGACCGGCGAGGACGCCGTGACCATCGAGGACGTGATCGAGCCGTATCTGATGCAGCTGGGCTTCATCATGCGCACGCCGCGCGGCCGCATCTGCACGCAGGCGGCGTACGACCATATGAAGATTCCCATGCCGGCGGAGCCGCGCGCGCAGGGGAGAAGCGAAGGCCAGACCAGCCTCCTGGATTAAACCGCCGCGAAGCGGAAGAAGGGGTCTGGGGACGATGTCCCCAGGCGGGGTTTGGGGCCTGCGGCCCCAACGTACCCCATCAATCAAGAAAAATGCAGTTTCAGAGCAGGATGCGAAGCATCCTACGATTGAAACGGGGCTGATCCGCAAAGCTGATTCTGATCAAGCACCATGAAGTGTATCTGCGGCTTTATTGCAGCACCGTTTCAATAGGACGCTTCGCGTCCGCTGAAACGGGAGGAAATCCATAGAA
>JBJEUH010000160.1:0-14764 GCA_051883735.1 Candidatus Ventricola sp. | reverse complement strand
GAGAACCTGTTCGTGCTGGAGAACGGCGTGGAGGGCGTCACCTACACCATGGGTGAGAACGGCCTGCCGGTCGTCGTGGGCGACTATGTCGGCGAAGAGATGCTCAACCACAACATGAACATCGACATGACCTGCCTGGTGCACGCCTCCAAGGTCGTCGGCACCATCGAGGACAGCATCGCGGCCATCACGCCGCAGGGCCTGCCGCAGGACTTCTATCAGGCGCTGATGGACAACTACAACGAGCTGGCGGAGATCGCCGCGAAGGGCAACGCGTATTCCGATCCGGTCTTCGCCGTGGCGATCGAGTCCGAGTCCGAGTACACCGCCTCCCTGCTGAGCCTGTATCAGGAGGCCTTTGCGAAGCTGGTCAAGTGCGATCCGGCCGAGTTCGACGCGCTCTATGAGAAGCTGAGCCAGGATTACCTGGACGCCGGCTATCAGGAGATCATCGACGAGCGCCTGGAAGCCTACGAGGCCGGCCAGACCACCAAGCTGCCGCAGCGCTAAGCGCAGCGCGATCCTCTGATCCCAGAAGCCATAAAAATCCCTGCCGGGTGACCGGCGGGGACTTTTCGTATGGTTGCTGAAATTCTTGCTTTGCGGATCACAACCGTTTCAATCGTAGGCTGCTTTTCCTTTGTCTGATGGGGAACGCCGGGCTGCTGGCCCGGGGAACTCGCATTCCTCAGTCACCTTTCTTCGCTTCACACACTTGAAAGCGAATTTTTGCGAAACGGCGTTACAGCTGAATCAGCCGCGTCTCCAGCGGCGCGAGCGTCACGGGGACGTCGCCGTCCGGGGTGTGGATGCTTACGCTGACCGTCTCCTCGGCGTTGTTGAGCGCGACGAGCACGCGGTCGGCGGGGTACCACGCGGCCTCCACGCGCGCGCTGTCGGAGGTGTACGCGCTGTCTCCGGGCAGGTTGCAGCACAGAAGCAGCGTCTCCAGCAGCATGCGCGTGCTCTCCGGCGAGACGGTGAAGTGGCTCATGTACACGCCCTTGCCGCGGCCGAATTCATGCACGGTCATCTGCGGCGCGCCGTCCTTTTCGCAGAGCACGCGGGCGGTGCCGTCCGTCAGATAGACGTTCGGGTTGCGGCCCAGCGCGTCCGGGCACACCGTGACCGGCACATTCTCGTCCACGTCAAACTGCCAGCGGCCGTGGCAGACGCGCTCGCCCTTGTCGATGTCCACGCCCAGCACATGCGCCATGCGCAGCGTGCGGTCGTATCCGGGCACGGCGGAGGGCTCGTTCACGCCGATGAACGCGCCGCCCTCGTAGACAAAGCGGGTCAGCTCGCTGACCAGCGCCGCGTCGCGCCAGCTGTCGCCGCCGCTCCACGCATCGCCCATGCGGCCCGCGTTGATGACCACATCGACGTCCCTGAGCGCGCCATGCTTCACATCCTCGAAGCTGATGAACTTCACGTCCACCGGCAGGCCGGAGAGCGCCTCGTTGATGTGGATGAGCGCGTGCTTGTCCGTCTCGTGGAAATGGCCGGAGAGCGTCCAGGAGCGCAGGCTGCCCCAGGTGTGCAGCACGGCGACGCGGCAGGGCAGGACGTAGGGCTTGCCGTGGGCATGAAACGCCTTGATGCGGCGGAACTCGTCGGAGATCGCCTCGATCGTGTCATTGAACGCCGGGAAGCCGAGCGTCAGGTGCAGATAGCCGCCCAGGCCGATGCGGTCCACCGGCTCGCGCAGCAGCGCGCGGCGCACGCTGCGCCAGTAGCGCATCGCGTCCCGGGCGGGATCGCCGCCCTCGGAGAAGGTCGGCAGGCCGCCCAGGCCCACCGGGAACAGATACGGATGGAAGCGCAGCTCGTGCACGGGCACATCGGCGCAGGCGCACAGGCGGCACTCGAAGCCGGAAAAGACGCACTTGATCAGGCCGTCAAAGCCGATGGAGGCAAAGCGCCTGCCGCACGGCTCCATGCCGACCCAGCTGTCGTCGTAGAAGACATAGGCCTGCTTGCCGTGGCGGTGGATGATGTCCACCAGCACGCGCGCCCTGTCGGCCACGAATTCCTGGGTGAAGTCCATGTAGTCAAGCTTCGCCCGACTCGGCGGCATGTGGGTCACCTGGTGCCTGCCGCCGCACACAAAGTCCTCGGCAGTCAGCGTGTAGCCGTACTTCTCCTCGAATGCATCGAGCGCTGCCGGGCTGACGGTGAAGTCGTAGCTGGCCCAGTCGGTGAACAGATGGCGGTTGCGCGGATTGTCGCCCCAGATCCAGACGAAGTTGTAAAACAGCGAGGTCAGGCGCACGACGCTCGTCTGCGGGTTCCTCCTGCACCAGTCGTCCATCCAGTCCTGCAGGTACTGCCAGGCGGCGGCATGGCGCGGGTCGAGCTGACGCAGGTGCTCGCTGGTCCAGGCGTTGGTCGTGTGGTTGTACATGTTGATCTCTTCCCAGATGCGCCAGGCGAGGAAGGAGACCGTGTACTGATGCCAGGGCTGCGCGCCGGAGATTGTGACGGCGCCGTCCGCGTAGGCCCACTGCGCGCGCGGCACCTCGCGGTTTTCCGTGCGGTCGAACACCTGCATGTAGCGCAGGGCGTCGGGCGTGTCGTTCAGCGCAAGCTGCTCGGCAAAGTAGCCGTCCATCGGGCGGATCGTGACGCGCTCACCCGTGGCCGTCACCGGCCTGGAGCACAGGAACGTCTGCTGCTGGCTGTCCGGGTGCGCCTCGGCGAATGCGTTGTGCTGGCGGATGATGCAGATGGTGGAGTAGATGCGGTAGCCGGCGTCGGTGATCTCCGGGGAGAGCCGGGTGCCGTCGCTGTCGCGGATCACGTCCGCGCCCCACTTCTTCGCAAGCTCGAGGGTCAGGGCTTCATAGCCGGCCTCGCCGGGCAGGGTAAAGTCTGCTCGTTTCATACGTCCTCCTTACAGCGCGCCGTCGACGGTTCGGCTGCCGGCCTCCAGCACGGCGGCCAGGAAGGCCAGCGCGAGCCCCTGGCCCCAGCCCTGCGTCCACTTGCGCGGGATGTTCATGTAGCCCTCGCGGTCGCGCATGACGGCGGTGCCGGCGGAGACGTTCTTCACGCGGCCCTCGGGCGTGACGTTGCCGAGAATCCCCTCGACCGCCCTGTCGATGTATTTGAGGTGCAGCGGGTTGCCCTTGATGACCATCGCCGCGGCGATGCCGGCCGAGGCGGAGACCTCCTCGTAGCTCTCCTCGTCGTCAAGGATGGTGCGCCACAGGCCGTTTTTAGTCTGCAGCAGCTTGAGCGCGGCGAGCTGCTCGGAGAGCGCGCCGGCGATTTCCAGGTATTTGGGATACAGATAGCACTCCGGCAGGGTGCGGCCGACCTGGCTCATCGTGTAGGCCGCCCAGGCGTTGGCGCGGCCCCAGTAGAAGCCGGAGAGGTGCGTCTTGCTCACATGGCTGTAGCCGTGGTACCACAGGCCGGTCTTCTCGTCCTGAAGGAACTGGATGTGCCAGTAGTACTGATTGAGCGCGTCGTCCACGAGGTCGCTGTCGCCGAACATCACGCCCGCGCGCAGCATGAAGTACGCTGCCATGAACAGCGTGTCCGCCCAGCACTGCTCCGGGAAGTCGTTCTTGTCGGAGACGGTGTGCTGCAGCACGCTGTCGCCGAAGCGCAGCGCGCGGTGGCGCAGATAGTCGAGCTTGCTCAGCGCGATGTCCTTGTACTTCTCGTCGCCGGTGACCTCGTACAGCGTGAGCATCGCATGGCCCATGGAGCAGGTGTTGACCGTCCAGCTGGGCAGGCCCAGCTCGATGTATTCGTCCACGCGCGCCTTGAGCAGATCGAGGTATTCCTGTCTCCCGGTGACGCGCCAGGCCTCGCAGATACCCAGGTACGCCACGCCGCAGGGCCAGTCCCACATCATATCCATGTTCATGGTCTGACGGACAATCGCGTCGATCGCGCTGAGCACGCGATCGCGGTCAAAGGTGATGTTCGCCATGGTGATTCCTCCTGATGAAAAGTCGTGGAATGTGTCAATTCTGTGATAAAATGATTATATCAGAACCCATGATCCAATTCAAATTCAGGGGGCTGCGCGAATGCACACTTTCGAGCAAAAACTGTGCAAAATCATCCAATTTTTGCTCGGGGAGCAGGGGAACGCGCGGCTGCGGAGGAACGTAACAATCATATGAAGGAAACGCGCGCGGACGCGGGAAAAACGGCAGGATGGCCGACGCGCGCTGCGCACGGGGATGGAGGAAAAGGGATGGATTTGCGCATTGGGCGCGTGAAGAGCGCGGACCTGCCCTGCGCGGGCTTTGCGCAAGGGGACTGCGGCGGGGCGAAGGGCTATGCCTCGCCGGTCTGCATGCGCGTGGAGGCGGCGCAGGGACGCTGGCGCCTCTCGGTCTGCCTCAGGGCGCAGCGCGACGCGCAGGAGGTTCTCCTGTTTGCCAACTGCCGCAGGCTGCTCTGGCGCGGCGCGCTGCGGGCCGGGGAGCGGCGCTGCGTGACGGCCCTGTGCATGGTGCATCCGGTTTTGCCGGAGGGCGCGGACGAGCCGGCGCCTGGCTGCGGGATCGAGCTGGCGCTCGTGGGCGACGGCGTGACGGTGGAATCCGTCCGCGCGGAGGCGGCGGATGTGCGCGCCGTGCTGCTGATGGGCGATTCGACGGTGACGGATCAGGGCGCGCTCAGCCCGTATGCGCCGGGCGCGACGTACTGCGGCTGGGGGCAGATGCTGCCCGCGCTGCTGGGGGAAGCCGCCTGCGTGGGCAACTTTGCGCGCTCGGGTCTGACGGCGGAGACCTTCCGCACGGAGGGCCTGTACGACCTGATGAAGGCGCAGCTCAGGCCGGGGGATCTGGTGCTGATGCAGTTTGGCCACAACGACCAGAAGCGGCCGCATCTGACGGCGGAGGGCGGCTATGCGCAGGCGCTGCACGCCTATGTGCAGGAGCTGCGCGCGCTGGGCGCACAGCCCATTCTGGTCACGCCGCTGGCGCGAAACAGCTGGTGGGACGAGCGGCGCTACTGCGATCTGTTGCTGCCCTTTGCGCAGGCCGCCAGGCGGGTCGCCGCGCAGAACGGCGTGCCGCTGATCGACCTGCACGCGTTCATGCGGGCGCTGCTGATGGACACCGGGCGCGACGCGGCGAAGACGCTGTTTCACATCGGCGACTACACGCATACCAACGACTTCGGCGCGTACCGCGCGGCGGCGTTTGTAGCCGGTGAGCTGGCGCGGCTGGGCCTTGAGGATGCGGCGCAGGGCGGCGCATGGACGCCCCATCCGCCGTACGACGTGCCGGCGGCCTTCCAGGGCGACGAGGCCCTGCCGCCGGAGGGGCTGGAGGCGCTGTACCGGCGCTGTGAGGAGATCCGGCCGGACGCGCCGCTGACGCGCATGGAGGCGCTCGAGCTGGTGAACCGGACGTGCGGCCTGTTCGGCCACAACGCGCCCGTGGCGCTGCCCGATGATATCGCGCAGGGCGAGAGCTTTACGGAGGACGTGCGCTGCGCGCTGCAGCACCGGCTGATTCCGGCTGAGATGCTCTCGGACGGCAGGCTCCACCGCCATCGCGCGGTGACGGAGCGGGAATTCATGCGCGTGCTCAAAGCGGGCTACGGCATGCGCTGCTGTGCGGATCATCTGCCGGACGGCGGCGAGGCCGTCATCACGCGCGCGGAGGCGGCGCGCCTTTGTCGCCAAGCGAAAATCTGACGCTGAATTTCATCCCATCATCTTTCCTGTGCGCGAAGCGAAGAAGGGAGTCTGTGGGATGAAAGTCCGGGGAACTCGCATAGTCGTGCCGCAAGCGGCACTTCTTGCGATTCCCGACACTCCGTCTCGCTTTTTCGCCCACAGGGCGCGCTCGACTTCGGTCCCCTCAGGCGGGTTTGAGCGGCAGCCCTAACGTACCCCCTGTGTAGGAAGAAGGGAGAACACGATGGACAGCCTGAAACTCTTTGTGTGTCCGACGCACGATGCGCTGACCCTGTACTGGGACAAGCCGGAATCGGCGGCGGCGCAGCAGACCTATACGGTGACGCTCGACGGGCGCGAGGCGGCGCAGACGGACCGCACGCATTGCACGATCGGCGGCCTTGCTCCGCAGACCCGCTATGAACTGGGCGTGCGCTGCGAGACGGAGGCCGGGACGATTCAGCTGCGCGCGCAGGCGGAGACGACCGCGCGCCGCCAGCGCATCGACGTGACGCAGCCGCCCTATGGCGCCCGCGGCGACGGGGTCACGCTCAACACCGCGGCGCTCCAGCGCGCCTTTGACGACTGCGGGAGGGACGACTGCGTCTATTTCCCGGCGGGCGTGTACATGACCGGCGCGCTGCGCGGCCACAGCGACATGGAGATCCTCCTCGACGAGGGCGCGGTGCTGCAGGGCACGGCGAACGTCGAGGATTATCTGCCGCGCATCCCGAGCCGCTTTGAGGGCTACGAGATGGAGTGCTACTCGAGCGTGCTGAACTTCGGGCACATGGATCACACGTCCGGGCCGAACTGCGAAAACGTGCTCATCCACGGCGGGGGCACGATCGCCAGCGGTGGCCAGACGCTCTGCCTGCGCGTGATCGACAGCGAGCGGGAGCGGCTGAAGGAATACCTCGCTGAAAACGCCGAGCTGGTTGCGACGTGCGAAAATGACCACACGATCCCCGGCCGCGTGCGCCCGCGGCTGATCAACCTGAGCAACTGCAGGAATGTGCGCATCAGCGGCCTGACGCTCAAGAACGGCGCGTCCTGGAACGTGCACATGATCTACTGCGACGAGGTGGTGACCGACCACTGCGTCTTCCGCTCCGAGGGCGTCTGGAACGGCGACGGCTGGGACCCGGACTCGAGCGAGCACTGCACGCTCTTTGCCTCCGCGTTTTACACCGGCGACGACGCGGTCGCCATCAAGTCCGGCAAAAACCCGGAGGGCAACCGGATCGCGCGCCCCTCGCGCCATATCCGCGTGTTCGACTGCACCAGCGCGTTCGGCCACGGCATCGTCATGGGCAGCGAGATGAGCGGCGGCATCGAGGACGTGCGCATCTGGGACTGCGATCTGCGCGTGTCCATGAGCGGCCTGGAGATCAAGGCGACCCAAAAGCGCGGCGGCTATGTGTGCAATGTCCTCGTGCGCGACTGCGTGGTGCCGCGCGTGATGATGCACGCCGTGCCCTACAACGACGATGGCGTCGGCGCGCCGGTTCCGCCCGTGCTCAGCGACTGCCGCTTTGAGCGCCTGACGCTCACCGGGCTGTATCAGGCCGCGCACGACGGCGGCGACATGCGGCCCTGCAGCCCGATCGAGCTGATCGGCTTTGACGTGCCCGGCCATGAGATCGCGCGCATCGCGTTCAAAGACGTGAAGATCGCCAACGGCGCGCTGGGCGTGGAGATGAAATATACAAAGCAAGTGACGCTGGAGAATATCGCGTGTCTTGAGGAGGTGTGAGGCGATGAAACGATATCTTGCGGTGGACATCGGCGCGTCCAGCGGCAGGCATATCGTCGGCTGGAGGGAGAACGGAGAGATCCGCACCGAGGAGGTCTACCGTTTCCCCAACGGCGTGAAGGAGGAGGACGGGCATCTGACCTGGGACGTGCAGAGCCTGTTTGAGCACGTCGTGACGGGCCTTGGAAGGGCGCTTCGCGCGTATCCGGACATCGGGAGCATGTCGATTGACACCTGGGGCGTCGATTATGTGCTCCTGCGGGGCGACGAGGAGGTCGCGCCCTGCTATGCCTACCGCGACGGCAGGACGGAGGCGGTCATCGAAAGGGTGCACGGCATCGTGCCGTTTGAGGAGCTCTACCGGCGCACGGGCTGCCAGTTCCAGCCGTTCAACACGATCTATCAGCTCTTTGACGATCTTCAGCGCGGCAGGCTGGCGGGCGTGACGGACATGCTGATGATGCCGGAATACCTGATGTACAGGCTCACGGGGATCAGGGCACGCGAGTACACCAACGCGACGACGATGGGCATGGTGAGCGCGGCGACGGGCGAATTCGATCTGGAAATCGCCGACCGGCTGGGCCTGCCGCGCGCGCTGTTTCCCAGGCTCTCCCGGCCCGGCGCTGTGCTGGGCCCGCTCAGGCCGGACGTGGCGCAGCGGGCCAGCGGCCAGATCACCGTCGTGCTGTGCGCCACGCACGACACCGGCTCCGCCGTGGAGGGCATCCCGATGCAGGGCTGCCATCCGTATATCTCCTCGGGCACCTGGTCGCTGCTGGGCGTGAAGACGCCGCGCCCCATCACGGACGCGGCCAGCCGGGCGGCCAACTACTCCAACGAGGGCGGCGTGGGCTACAACCGCTATCAGAAGAACATCATGGGCATGTGGCTGGTCAACTGCCTGCAAAAGGAGCTGTGCCCGGAACTGCCGTTTGCGGACGTGGTCCGTCTGGCCGAGGAGAGCGCGTGCGGGGCCGTGGTGGACGCAAACGCGGGCGAATTCCTCGCGCCCCGGAGCATGCGGGCGGCGTTTGACGCGGCGACGGGCGGCGCGCTGCATGCGCCCGGCGATTATTTCCGTTGCGCGTATCAGAGCCTCGCGCTGAGCTACCGGCGGGCGATCGAGGAGCTGGAGCGCAACACGGGCGCGCGCTACGACAAGCTCTATATCGTCGGCGGCGGCGCAAAGAACGCCTTCCTCAACGGCCTGACGCAGACGGCGACGGGCAAGCAGGTGATCGCGCTGCCGATTGAGGCGACGGCGCTTGGCAATCTGAAAATCCAAATGGAGGTTGAATGATATGAGCTACATGGAAGCGAAGGCCAGGTATGAGGCGCTCGGCGTGGACACGGATGCGGCGATCGCCAGGCTCAGGGCCGTGCCGGTGTCCATCCACTGCTGGCAGGGCGACGACGTGCGCGGCTTTGATACCGATCCCAGCAAGCCGCTGACCGGCGGCATCCAGACCACCGGCAACTATCCGGGCCGCGCCCGCACGCCGGAGGAGCTGATGGCCGACTTTGACGTGGTGCTCTCCCTGTGCCCGGGCACCAAGAAGATCAGCCTGCACGCCAGCTACGCCATCTTCGATGAGGAGAACGGCGGCTGGGTGGACCGCGACAGGCTGGAGCCCAAGCACTTCAAGAAGTGGGTGGACTACTGCAAGGCCCGCGGAATCGGCGCGGACTTCAACCCGACGTTCTTCTCCCATCCCAAGTGCGATCCGCTGACGCTGGCCTCGCCCAATGAGGAGACCCGCCGCTTCTGGATCGAGCACGGCAAGGCGTGCATCCGCATCAGCAGCTATCTCGCCGAGGAGCTGGGCCAGCCCTGCGTGATGAACATCTGGACCGGCGACGGCTTCAAGGATATCCCGTCGGACCGCCTCGGGCCGCGCAGGCGCTATCGCGAGAGCATCGACGAGATCCTCTCCGAGCCGTATGACTTTGCGAAGGTCAAGCCCTGCATCGAGAGCAAGGTGTTCGGCATCGGCGTGGAGGCGTACACCGTGGGCAGCGGCGAGTTTGCGCTGGCCTATGCCGCGACGAACATGGACAAGTGCATCCCGCTGATGGACAACGGCCACTACCATCCGACCGAGGTCGTCTCCGACAAGATCCCCGCGCTGCTGGCGTTCTTCCCGGAGATCGCGCTGCACGTCACCCGCCCCGTCCGCTGGGACAGCGACCACGTCGTGCGCCTGGACGACGAGACGGAGGAGATCTGCAAGGAGATCGTGCGCTGCGGCGGCCTGGAGGGCAGCGTGAACATCGCGCTGGACTACTTCGACGCGTCCATCAACCGCGTCGCCGCCTGGACGGTGGGCGTCCGCAACGTGCAGAAGGCGCTGCTCAAGGCGCTGGCAGCCCCGCATGCATACCTGCAGAGGCTGCAGGACGAGGGCCGCTTCACCGAGCTGCTGGTCGCGCAGGAGGAGATGAAGACGCTGCCGTTCGGCGAGCTCTGGGCGGAGTATTGCAGGGTGTGCGGCGTGCCGCAGGACGGCGCGTGGCTCCCTGCGGTCATGCAGTATGAAAAGGACGTGCTTCTGGGGCGCGCGGAATAAGAGGAGGACGAGGCAATGGGCATGCTGGACATTTCTGTGATGAAGCGCTACATCCGCATGGCGGACGACGGCTGGCATCAGGGCTGGCACGAGCGCAACGGCGGCAACGTCACCTACCGCCTGACGAAGGAAGAGGTGGACGAGATGCGGCCGTTCTTTGACGAGCAGCCGCGTCCGTGGGTGAACATGGGCGTGACGGGCGCGAACCTGGCGGGGGAATACTTCATCTCCACCGGCTCGGGCAAGTACTTCCGCAACGTGATCCTCGATCCCGAGGACTGCCTGTGCGTCGTGGAGATCAACGATGCGGGAGACAGCTACCGCATCGTCTGGGGCCTCAAAAACGGCGGCCGCCCGACCAGCGAATTCCCGAGCCATTTCATGAACCACTCCGTGCGCGTGGCCGCGACGAACGGCGCGTGCCGCGTGATCTACCACGCGCATCCGGCGAACGTGATCGCGCTGACGTATGTGCTCGAGCTCACCGACCGCGAATTCTCCCGCGTGCTGTGGAAGAGCGCGACGGAGTGCCCGGTCGTGTTCCCGGGCGGCGTGGGCGTGGTGCCGTGGATGGTGCCGGGCGGCGCGGAGATCGCGCTGGCGACGTGCGAGAAGATGAAGGAATACGAGGCGGCGATCTGGGCCCATCACGGCCTGTTTGCCTCCGGCCCGGACTTTGACACGACGTTCGGCCTGATGCACACGATCGAAAAGTCCGCGCAGATCCATGTGCTGGCCATGTCCTGCGGACAGGGCATCCGCCAGACGATCGAGGACGACGAGCTGCGCGCGATCGCGAAGGAATTCGGCGTGAAGCTGCGCGAGGAATTCCTGGACTGACAGGAGGAAGCACATGGAACGCATGGCATGGAAGGGCCGCATCCGGCCCGGCTGCAAGGAGGAGTATATCCGCCGCCACGACGCGATCTGGCCGGAGATGAAGGCGGTGCTCAAGGAGGCCGGCATCTGCAACTACACCATCTTCGCAAACGGCGACGAGCTCTTTGGCTATTACGAGTGCGAAAAGGGCGTCGCCTTTGCGGAGAGGACGCAGGCGAACAGCCCCGTCGTCGATCGCTGGAACGAGTACATGAAGGACATCCTCGAGCTGGAGATGGACCCGGTCACCGGCGCGCAGCCGAAGCTCGAGCCCGTGTTCAGGCTGGACTGACCGGTTTTCCTTCAAAAGACTTTAAGCTGCGCGAAGCGAGGAAGGGAGTCTGAGGGACGATGTCCCTCAGGCAGGTTTTAGGGCGGCAGCCCTAACGTATTCCCATAGATGGAAAGACAACCCAACACAGCGCCGCGGGAAGGAATGCAAGCCTTCTCGCGGCGCTCTTTCAACCTCTGGGAAATTGCGCAAAAAATCGTACAGCGAGCACTGAACGACGTTATTGGACAAGGCTGTTCGGAGGTGGAAGCGGCCACCGGCCGCTGCGCCTCAAAAAGCGGTTTACAGCGCGGCTGCCGTTCTGTATAATCAAGCTATCACGGGAGGGATGGATATGCCGAGAAAGACCGGGCGCAACACGAAGGGGCGCATCGTCGCCGCCGCATGGAAGCTGTTTTACGAGCAGGGCTATGACAATACGACCGTGGAGGACATCGTCTTCGCCTCCGAGACCTCGAAGGGCTCGTTTTATCATTATTTCAGCGGCAAGGACGACCTGCTGGGCTCCCTGTCCATGATTTTCGATGAGAAATATGAGGAGCTGCGCACGGCGCTCCCGGAGGCCATGCCCGCGGCGCAGAAGCTGATCACCCTGTCCCACGAGCTGTTTGCCATGATCGACAACAGCGTTTCCATCGAGCTGCTGGCGCGGCTGCTCTCCGCGCAGCTGGTCACGCACGGCGAAAAGCATCTGCTGGACAGGAGCAGAACCTATTTCAAGCTGCTCAACCAGGTGATCCGCTGCGGACAGGAGCGCGGAGAGCTGCGCGACGACATGACCGTCAACGAGATCGTCAAGGCCTACGCCATGTTTGAGCGCGCGCTGATGTATGACTGGTGCCTGTCCGGCGGAGAATATGCGCTCTCCAAATACGCGGATCAGATGATTCCCATCTTCCTGGCGGGTTTCATAAAATAATTCATTCTGACGGACAGACGAACGTTTCATATTCCGTCTATATAAAAATTCAATAAATTCAATATAAAAATCAAAATTATTGAAAAATCGTACAGATTGAATTTCGTACATCATTCTGTATTTACGTTTCCTTTTCTTTCTGATATACTCCGGCCATTAAGGTTTGGAGGAAAAGAACATGACCGCATCCCGGATGATTATCGCGCTGACCATGGCGCTCTACCTTGTCATGACGATCGGCATCGGCGTGGCGTTTTCGCGGCGCAGCGCGTCGAGCACCAGCGAGTTTTACCTCGGCGGCCGCAAGCTCGGCCCGCTGGTCACCGCCATGAGCGCGGAGGCCTCCGACATGAGCTCCTATCTGCTGATGGGCCTGCCGGGTCTGGCGTACCTCGCCGGCCTGGCGGAGGTCAGCTGGACCATCATCGGCCTGGCGGTGGGCACCTACCTCAACTTCCTGCTGGTGTCCAAGCGCCTGCGCATCTACTCCGAGCGCCTGGGCGCCATCACCGTGCCGGATTACTTCTCCCGCCGCTATGGGGACACGCGCCATCTGCTCTCCCTGATTGCCGCGCTGGTCATCATCGTCTTCTTTGTGCCCTATACCGCCTCCGGCTTCAAGGCCGTCGGCATGCTGTTCGGCAGCCTGTTTGGCTGGGACTACCACGTCTCCATGCTCATCGGCGCGGCGGTCATCATCGGCTATACGGTGCTGGGCGGCTTCCTGGCCGTGTCCACCACCGACCTCATCCAGTCCGTCTTCATGACGGTCGCGCTGGTCATCATCGTGCTCTTCGGCATCAACCTGGCGGGCGGCATGGACGCTGTGCTCGCCAGCGCGAGGGCGCTGCCTGGCTATCTGGACATGATGAAGGGATACAACTGGGCGGACGGCACGGCCGGCAGCTTCGGTACGCTGAGCATCGTGTCCACGCTGGCGTGGGGTCTGGGCTACTTCGGCATGCCGCATATCCTGCTGCGATTCATGGCCATCCGCGACAAGGACGAGATCAAGATCTCCCGCCGCATCGCGACCGTGTGGGTGGTCGTGTCCATGTGCATCGCCGTGCTCATCGGCGTGATCGGCTACGCCGTATCCGCGGCAGGCATCATCCCCATGCTGGGCACCAGCGCGGAGAGCGAAACCGTCATCGTCAGGCTGGCGGACGTGATGAGCAGTCACGGCGTGCTGTATGCGGTTGTGGCGGGCGTAATCCTCGCGGGCATCCTTGCCGCCACCATGTCCACGGCGGATTCCCAGCTGCTGGCGGCGGCGTCCAGCGTGTCCCAGGACATCGCGGTGGAATTCCTGGGCGTCCGGCTCAGCGGGAAGAAGTCGCTGCTGGTGGCCAGGCTCACCGTGATCGGCATCGCGCTGGTCGGCCTGGTGCTTGCGTGGAATCCGGACAGCTCCGTGTTCCGCGTGGTCTCCTTCGCGTGGGCGGGCTTCGGCGCGGCGTTCGGCCCGGTCATGCTCCTCTCCCTGTTCTGGAAGCGCTCCAACCGCGCCGGCGCCATCGCCGGCATGATCACCGGCGGCGCCATGGTCTTCCTCTGGAAATACGGCCTTGCGCCCCTGGGCGGCGTGTTTGCGATCTATGAGCTGCTGCCCGCCTTTGTCGCGGCGCTCCTGGTGAACGTCGCCGTCTCGCTGGCCACGCCCGCGCCCGACGCGGAGATCGTGCGGCTGTACGAGGAGGTCAGCAAGGCGTAAAAACTGCGCAGACCCAAACGGGCCTGCGCTTTTTTGTGAAAAAAGCTTTATGCCGTACGAAACAAAGAAGAAAGTCGGAACCGAAACGTAGCGGTGCCTTCACTAAAGGCTCAGATTGATTTGACAACAATATTAGCGAGTAAATCTAAGCTGGGAACCGTAGATTTCAAGTGTGACGGTTTTGCCATCATAGGTGCCATTTAGGATTTGTCCGTTACTGTTTTTTAGCGTAAGTTCCTGCCCATTCAGTTCCCACGTTGCGTTATTGCTTTGACCAGCATTCAACGTGCATGTTCCATTTTTATTGAATTTTAGCGCGATTTTTCCATTTTTTGTTGGAATTGTCCATGTACCAACGATGCTCTGCATGTCGCTCGAGGATGAAGTGTTTTCTAATCTTGCTTCTGCGTCGTTATGCTGTCGAGTAAATGTAAGCAGCATTCCGTTGTAATCGAGGGTGATCATTGTTCCGTCGTATGTTCCATAAAGAGGTACGCCGTCCTTCGTCAGCGTTAGCGTCTGACCATCCAGCGTCCAAATTGCTTTATTGACGACAGCTATCGTCAATTCACAGGTCCCATTCGCGTTGATTTCAAGCGTTGCTGTGCTTCCATTCATCGGCGTTGTCCATAGGCCGACAATTTCCTCTTTATCCATTGCGGAGACAGTATTCTCTTCATATTTGAGATACTTATCTCTGACAAAACCTAACTTGCCGTTGTATTCCACCTTAGACCAGTCTCCTTTTTCGAGTACAGCGACAATTTCACCCTTAGGGATTTCACAGAGGATCGCGCCATTTGGATTTGGTGTATCACGCAAAGAGAGAGGACTGCTCTTGGTTGAAACAATAGCTGCTGCTACCATGGTTTCTTCTTTCATATCTTGGCTTTGTTCCGCTTTGATTGTCATGCTCATGCACAAGACAATAACAAATGTGATGATGAATATCCATGCCTTTTTCATACGTCTCCTCCATTT
>JBJEUH010000159.1:0-2879 GCA_051883735.1 Candidatus Ventricola sp. | reverse complement strand
TTTGCGGTCTTGTTTCTTGCGCTGTTTTAAGCATGTTACTTTTCATAACAAAAAGGCCCGACGGGCCTTTCTTACCTCATAGGAAATTGCGTTAAAAACCGTACAGCGGGCACCGAATGACTTGATTTTGCAAAGCTGTTCGGAAGTGGGAGCGGGCACAGCCCGCTTTTTAAAGTTCCAGAATATAGTACCCGAATGCGTTGATCGCCTGCGTTTCCCCGCGCTGGCGGATGCGCTTGAAGTCGTGCTGATAGCTCTGATGGACGTGCCCGTGAATCAGGTAGCGCGGCTGATACTTGTCGATCAGCTCGAGGAACACCTGAAAGCCGGTGTGCGCCAGATCGGTGTCGTCGCCCAGCTGATAGGCGGGCGCGTGTGCGAGCAGGATGTCAAAGCCCTTGCTTTTCCAGAGCTTGTAGCGCAGCCTGCGCACGCGCTTTTTCATCTCGCGCTCGGTGTACATGTGGGGGCCTTCGCGATAGCGCATGCTGCCGCCAAGCCCCAGAATGCGCAGGCCGTTGTGCGTGTAGACGGTATCCTCGATGCAGATGCAGCCCTCCGGCGGCTTTCTTTCGTAGCGGCCGTCGTGGTTGCCGTGCACATAGAGGATGGGCGCAGCGGTGAAGCAGGTGAGGAAGGACAGGTATTCCGCGGGCAGATCGCCGCAGGAGAGCACAAGCTCGACCCCTTCGAGCTTGCGCCTGTCCAGATGCTCCCAGAGCGAGGGTTCGGCCTGATCGGCCAGAAGCAGAATCTTCATAGGCGTTACCCTTCGATGTCCGCAGGCAGCTTGGCCTTGCTCGGGTTGGCGGCGGAAACGCCCTGCAGGGAGACGATGACCTTGGCCACGTCGGTCAGCTCGTCGATCTCCGGAATGCGGCCGATGACGTTCTGCGCCAGATAGTCCATGCGGATGATCTCCTGCGGGGTGAGCGCCATGTCGGCCTCGACGCGGACGCTGCCGTCCTGGTCGAGGATCGGGCCGACGAACGGCAGAAACGCGCCGGCGCGGATGCGCTCGTGCAGCAGGTCCACCAGCCGGCGGACGCGCGGCGGCAGGCGCTGGGAGCACAGCAGGTCGATGGCGTCGGTGGACATGCCCATGTAATAGCTCATGGCGCGGTCGGCGTTGCCGTTGGCCTCGTCCGTCCACGCGCCGGAGAGGATGCTGCGCGCGATGCCCTGGTAGAGCTTTTCCCAGTTCCACACGGGCATGGCCAGGTTGTGGATGTAGCCGTCCTTCTCGTGGTACAGGCCGAATGCGCGGGACTCCATGTGCGGCGCGCTGATGTCGCGGTTGGAAATGATGTGCACGCCCTGCTGCGCGAGCGCCTGCTCGGGGCTGCTCTCCGCGATCGTGGACCATTCCAGCACGATCTTTGCGCGCGGATTGGTCATCTGCGCGCCGAGGGCAAAGGCGTTGATGGATGCGGGCACGCCGTAGATGGGATAGTCCGCGATGTAGCCGATGAGGTTGTTGTCGGCCATCGCGCCGGCGACCGCGCCGAGGATGAACTTGGCCTCGTAGATGCGCAGGTAATACGAGCGCACGTTGTGATAGCTGGCCAGCAGCGAGCAGTTGAGGATTTTCACCTCCGGATGCGCGACGGACTGGCGGATGCAGGCGTCCAGGAACACCGGGGACGTGGCGAAGATGACGTCATAGCCCTCCGCGGCCAGGCTGTCGATGACGGCCTCCGCCTGCTTCTGCTTGACGTTCTCGCGGAACGTGGTCTCCACGCGCGCGCCGAATTCCTTCTCGAGCGCCTTGCGGCCCAGCTCGTGCCAGTAGGTCCAGGCGGAGCTCTGCGGCGAGCGGTTATAGAGGAAGGCGCAGCGCAGCACCTGCGGCGGGCGGCGCAGCATGGAGGAGAGGAAGGTCTGCTGCTTTTCGCTTGGCTGATTGAGCAGCACAGCGGGCTTGTTGGCGGCGGCCACGATGAATTCCGGCCAGACCTTGCCGATATCCCGGCCGAAATCCGAGGGCGTCTTGCCGATGCTGTCCGCATAGCCGAACACGTCCAGATAGATGAGGAACGCGTCGCCGATGGGCAGGGGCGGGTCGGTACGCTCGCCATACGCCTGGGAGAAGCGATGGTAGCAGGACTCCAGGTCGCTGATCTCGTCGCGGGTCCACTTGTCCCCGGGCTGCTTGTCCAGCATCGCGTAGAGGCGCTCGAAGCTGCCCTCGCGGTTGAAGTAGATGAAGTTGATGCCGCTGTCGGCATAGAACCTGAGGAACTCCTGATACACGCGGTAGCGCTCGGAGTCCTCCGGCTCGGGCAGGATGCGGGTGACGTTGGCCTCGATGGTCACCGCGTCGAGCGTGCGCATGACGCTGACGCGCTTGTTGCCCTCGATGATGTAGAAGCGGTTATAGTATTCGTAGGCGAGCACCGGATCGCGCAGGCCATTCTCCACGACGTCGTCGTACAGGATGCTCCACTTGAGCGCGAACTCCGAATCGACGTCCAGCAGCGGCATGAAATCGCGCGCGAAGGCGGTGGTGCGGCCGCGGGTCGCGGTTCCCGCGATCTGATCGAGCGAAATCTGAATCAGGCCCAGAGGAACCTGCGTCAGGCGATTGAGCTCAGGGACAAGCTCGCTGAGCACGGGCAGCGTGGTGTCCTCGCCGCGGGACTGCAGGGCATGGGTCAGACGTAGTCCCCTTTTTTGTGCCCGCAGATAATCTTCGGTTGACATGCGCAGTGCTCCTTTCCAAGTTTCAAAAGATTGCTTCTACATTATAGCATCTCCGGCTGCATCCTGCAATTCGGGCGAACGGAAAAGAAACGCAAAAAAACGCGAAAAGGCGCAGAAAAAGTGAAAAAAGGTGTTGACAAGGATCGTCAAGGCGTGTATAATACATCAAGTCGCCG
>JBJEUH010000158.1:0-14908 GCA_051883735.1 Candidatus Ventricola sp. | reverse complement strand
TCCGGCTCCTCGTCGAGCAGCTCGAACACGCGCTCCGCGCCGGCCAGCGCCATGACGACGGAGTTCGCCTGCTGGGAGACCTGGTTGATCGGCTGGTTGAAGCTCTTGTTGAGCGTGAGGAAGGAGACGAGCGTGCCGATGGTCAGGCCCAGATAGCCGCCCGTCGCCAGCAGGCCGCCGGCAATCGCGCACAGCACGTAGCTCAGGTTGCCGATGGCGATGTTCACCGGCATGATCGTCATGGAGATGCGCTGGGCGTTGTAGGCGCTCGAGCGCAGGTTCTCGTTGAGCGCGCTGAATTCCTCGATCGCCTTGTCCTCGTGGCAGAAGACCTTGACGACCTTCTGGCCGTCCATCATCTCCTCGATGTAGCCGTTCACCTTGCCCAGGTTCTGCTGCTGCCTGACGAAGTAGCCGCCGGACTGCTTCATGCGGCCCATGGAGATGCGCAGCATCAGCGCGACCATCATCAGCGTGATCAGCGTGAGCGGCACGTTGAGGATGATCATGGAGGTCAAGACGCTGATGATCGTCACCACGCTGGAGATGAGCTGCGTCAGGGATTGGGAGATCATCTGGCGCAGGGTGTCGATGTCGTTGGTGTACACGCTCATGATGTCGCCGTGGGCGTGCGTGTCAAAGTACTTGACCGGCAGGCGCTCCATCTTCTCATAGAGCTTGAGGCGCAGGTTTTTGAGCGTGCCCTGCGTGACGAAGATCATCAGGTAGTTTTGCAGCCAGGAGGCCAGCGCGCCCAGCGCGTACAGCGCCGCCACGCCGGCGATCGCCTTGGCCAGCGGGGAAAAGTCCGGATTCTCCTGGCCGGCCATCGGCAGGATGTAGTCGTCGATCAGCGTCTGGGTAAAGAGCGTGCCGCGCACGGAGGCGAACGCGCTGACCACGATGCACAAGAGTACCAGCAGGTAGTGGAATTTGTAGCGGCGCATGACCTCGGACAGGATGCGCTTCATCGTCCTTCCGGGGTTTTTGGCGCCGGGCCTGCCGCCCATCGGGCCGCGCGGGCCGTGTGGTCCCCTCATCATGCGCGCGCACCTCCCTTCGTCTGGCGGCTGTCGCGTCGGGCCGCCTCGTCAAAGTCGCCGCTGCCGGCACTGGCCTGGCTGCTGTAAACCTCCTGATAGATCGGGCAGGTTTTAAGCAGGTTCTCGGGCGCGTCAAACGCCGCCACGCGGCCCTCATCCATCACCAGCACGCGGTCGGCGTCCTCCACGGACGCGATGCGCTGGGCGATGATGAGCTTGGTCGTTCCGGGAATGTGCGTGCGCAGGGCCGCGCGGATCTTCGCGTCCGTCGCGGTGTCCACGGCGCTGGTGGAGTCGTCCAGGATGAGCACCTTCGGCTTCTTGAGCAGCGCGCGGGCGATGCACAGGCGCTGCTTCTGGCCGCCGGAGACGTTTGTGCCGCCGCGCTCGATGCGGGTGTTGTAGCCGTCCGGGAAGCTCTCGATGAATTCGTCCGCGCATGCCAGGCGGCAGGCCTCGCGGCATTCCTCCTCGGTGGCGCTTTCATCGCCCCAGCGCAGGTTCTCGAGGATCGTGCCGGAGAAGAGCACGTTTTTCTGCAGCACGACGGAGACGTCGCTGCGCAGCGTGTCCAGGTCGTAGCGGCGCACGTCCACGCCGCCAACCTTCACGCTGCCGCTGTCCACGTCGTACAGGCGGGAGATCAGGCTGACGAGGCTCGATTTGCTGGAGCCCGTGCCGCCGATGATGCCGATGGTCTCGCCGGAGCGGATGTGCAGGTTCACGTCCGAGAGCACCGGCGTGCCGCCGCCCTCTTCGCTTCTGCGGTAGGAGAAGACCACGTCCTCAAAGTCGATGGAGCCGTCCGCCACCGTCTTCACGGCGTCTTCCGGGGAGACGATGTCCGCCTGCTCCAGGAGCACCTCCTCGATGCGCTGCGCGGCGGCGACGGACTGGCTGAGCATGACGAAGATCATGGAGATCATCATCAGGCTCATGAGGATGTTCATGATGTAGGAGAGCAGGCTGGTGAGCTGGCCGGTGGTCAGGCCCGTGCCGCCCACGATCATCTTCGCGCCGAACCAGCTGATGAGCAGGATGCAGGTATACACGCAGCCCATCATGATCGGCATGTTCAGGGAGATGATCTTCTCCGCGGAGACGGAGTTGCTGTACAGGTCCTCCGCCGCACGCTTGAACTTGCTGTTCTCGTATTCCTCGCGCACGAACGCCTTCACCACGCGGATCGCGCCGACGTTCTCCTTGATCGCGCCGTTGACCACGTCGTACTTCCTGAACATCTGCCTGAAGTAGCGCATGGACATGGGAATCAGGATAAACAGCGCCACGCCCAGCACCAGCATCACGCAGAGAAAGACCATGGAGAGCCTGGCGTTGATGGACAGCGCCATCACCAGCGCGACGATGAGCGTCACCGGCGCGCGCGTGCACACCATCATGATCATCTGGAAGGCGTTCTGCACGTTGGTCACGTCCGTGGTCAGGCGCGTGACCAGGCCGGCGGTGGAGAAGCGGTCGATGTTGGAAAAGGAAAAGCGCTGGATGTTTTCAAACATCGCCTGTCGCAGGTTGCAGGCGAAGCCCGTGCTCGCCCGCGCGCTGAATTGATTGGCCTTCACGCCAAAGCACATGGCCAGCAGCGCCATGGCGGCCATCAGCAGGCCGGTCTTGGCGACGTGGCCCATGTTGCCCGCGGCGATGCCGTCGTCGATGATCGACGCGGTCATGTACGGGATCAGAATTTCCAGGATCACGCAGCCGATGGTGCACAGCGGGGAGAGCAGCGCGTCGCGCTTGTACTGCCCGATGTGTCCGGCCAGGCGCTTTCCTGTGGACAGCTTATCGTTCATGTCCGGGGTTTCCTCCTTCTTGTTCATCAGGCTCGTCGTCCAGGGTGAGCGGGGGCGGCGGGAGAATGTCGTATACGCGCGTCATCAGCCGCACGAATTCCCTCGCATCTTGCTCGCCGATCTGGGCGAACGTGTAGCTGATGGCGTGGATCATGTTCTGCTTTTTCCTGCGGCCCAGAGCAAGACCCCGCTCCGTCGGCGTCACCAGCACGCGTCGCTTGTCCCGCTCGTCCGCGCTGCGCACGATCAGCCCCTTTTTTTCAAGGGCGCCCAGCACAGCCGCGATGCGGGAGGTGGTCATCCGCAGAAGGCGGCTGATCTCTCCGGCGGTCAGCGCACGGCCCTCGTCCTCCAGCAGGCGCAGCACGGCCAGCTCGCCGCGCATGGCCGCGCTCACGTCCTCGTGCGGCGGCCCCTTCTTCTTCCTGTCGAGCGCTTCCATCAGCTCCTCGGCCAGGCTCACATAGATATCCAAGGTATGCCTCCTTCAATGCTTTTCTAACACTGTGAGTGAATTATAGTCCGATGCGCATCGCCTGTCAACGGCGTTCACCAAATGTTCACAATCGGTCAAATTCGCGCTGAAAGGCGGATGGGTTGACAGGCATGGGGGTTCGTGCTATGATAGGCGAAGATTTGACAGCGGGGTGACGGCTGAACCATGCGCATCTGATTTCGTCTTTTGTGAAACACGGCTTCCGGCTGCGGACGCAGACGGTTTGTTTTGCTGTGCCACGGGATGAAATCGCGCATCGTCTGTCTGCCCGTCCGACCCCGGGGAGATTGTTTGCGTTCCGTCTTTGGCAGCAGCCGGAGGCGGACTTTTTTTATCAGGGAGTATTGCATGCTGACCATCCAGAATCTGACGCTCACCCACAAAAAGGACCTGGTGAGCCTCATTGAAAACCTCTCCTTTGCCGTCCATCCCGGCGAGCGCCTGGCGCTCATCGGCGAGGAGGGCAACGGAAAATCCTCGCTGCTGCGCGCGATCCTCGGCGATCCCGCCATTCGCGCGTATCTCGACGTGCGCGGCAGGATCGTCAATACCTTCCGCACCGGCTATCTGCCGCAGGAGCTGCCCGAGAAGGACCGCAACCTCAGCGCATACGCATATTTCTGCGAAAACGACCGCTTCTACGACCAGACGCCCAGGCAGCTGGGCGAGCTGGCCGCCCGGCTTGGCCTGAGCGCGGACGTGTTTTACAGCGAACAGCGCATGGCCTCCTTCTCCGGCGGCGAGCGCGTGAAGCTGCAGCTGGCGCGGCTGCTCATGGACGAGCCGGAGCTTCTGCTGCTGGACGAGCCGAGCAACGACCTGGACGGGGAGACCGTGCGCTGGATTACGGATTTTCTGTGCGGCTGCGGCCTGGCGGTGCTGTTCGTCTCCCATGACGAGACGCTGCTGGAGGAGGCGGCCACGGGCGTGGTGCTCCTGGAGCGGCTGCGCCGGCGGCAGGTGCCGCGCGTGAGCGTGTGCCGGCAGGGCTACGGGGCGTTCGTCCAGAGCCGCGAGGACCTCTTCGCCCATCAGGCGCAGGTGGCCCGCAAGGAGCGCGAGGAGTTCGATCAGAAGATGCGCAGGTACGAGCAGATCCGCGCGCGCGTGGAGCACGAGCAGAACGTCGTCTCCCGCCAGGACCCCGGCACGGCGCGCCTGCTCAAGAAGAAGATGCACACCGTGCTGTCCATGGGCAGGCGCTTTGAGCGCGAGGCGCAGGAGATGACCGCCATGCCCGAGAGCGAGGAGGCCATCTTCTCAAAACTGTCCTGTGTGCCGCTGCCGCCGGGCAAGACGGTGCTCGATCTGCACCTTGAATCGCTCTGCGTCGGGGACAGGATGCTCGCCAGAGACGTCCGCCTGTGCGTGCGCGCCGCGGAAAAGGTGTGCATCACCGGGCGCAACGGCGTGGGCAAGTCCACGCTGCTGCGCCATGTCCGCGATCAGCTCGCCGCGCGGGCGGACCTGACCGCCTTCTATATGCCGCAGGACCCGGGCGACCTGCTGGACATGGAGAAGACACCGCTTGAGATGCTGGAACGGACGGGCGACAGGGAGGAGCGAGTGAAAAACGCCGTCGCGCTGGGCTCCATGAAGTTCACCGGCGAGGAGATGAACCATCCCTGCCGCGGGCTTTCCGGCGGACAGAAGGCCAAGCTCATGTTCCTGATGATGGCATTTTCCGGCGCGAACGTGCTGCTGCTGGACGAGCCGACCCGCAACCTCTCACCGCTCTCCGGTCCGGTGGTGCGCGCGCTGTTTGCGGCATATCCCGGCTGCATCATCGCCGTCTCGCACGACGCGCGCTTCATGGAGCAGGTGTGCACGCGGGAGGAGCGACTGACGGAAAATGGATTTATATTGAACAAAAATTGACGAAAATCGACGGTTTGTGGTGAATGTATGGCGTTTTTTCGCCTGATTGGCCGCGGAAATGGTGTGCTCGTGGGGCAAAAGAGGAGGAAAAGATTGACAAGTGGAAAAAAATGGTTAAAATGAAGGTAGCTGTTCATCTTCAAAAGAACACGCAGATCTGTGATGGATCAGGAAAGGAGCGTTTGCAGCCCTATGAAGGACATTGCAGTGGAATACCTGGGAGGCAGCGGCTTTCTGGTGACGATCGGCGAAACCGGATTCCTCTTTGACGCGAGCGAGCACGGCGCGGACAGGCGCCAGCTGCCCGAAAGGGAAGCGCTGGCCGCGTACCGCAAGCTCTATGTGTTTGTCAGCCATCGCCACGACGATCATTTCTCCGAATCGATTTACGACCTGTGCGGCGAGGAGGCCGTGTACATCGTGGGCTTTGACGTGCCGCAGCCCCATCGCGGCGTGCGCATGAAGCCGGGCGAGACGCAGGGCTTTGGCAGCGTGGAGGTCACGGCGTTCGGCTCCACGGACGAGGGCGTGTCCTTCCTGGTCTCCTATG
The DNA here is from genome assembly GCA_051883735.1 of Candidatus Ventricola sp. Classification (GTDB taxonomy): domain Bacteria; phylum Bacillota; class Clostridia; order Christensenellales; family Aristaeellaceae; genus Ventricola. The sequence continues at coordinate 9,130 of JBJEUH010000158.1, read as the reverse complement.
CCGGCGTGCGCATCTTCCATGCGGGCGACCTCAACCTCTGGCACTGGCGGGACGAATCCTCCATCACCGAGATCGAGGCGGCGGAGAAGGCGTTTTACGACTGCGTTGCGCCGATCCCGCAGGAAGCCATCGACCTGGCGTTCTTCCCGGTCGATCCGCGCCAGGGCAGCATGTACGACGCGGGCGCGGGCTACTTCGTCATGACCGTCAAGCCGCGCATCCTGATCCCGATGCACTTCCAGGGCCGCGGCGACGTGGCGATGCGCTTTGCGCTCACGGGCGAGACCAACCACACCAAGATCGTCGCGCTTCAGACGCCGGGGGAGACCATCGACCTGTCCATCCCCGATACGGACGAGACCGCGCCGGACAGAAAGCTCAAGGCGCTGCTGGCGGACGAGCGCTTCGGCCAGGAGGACAAAGATGAAGCGGATTCTTGATTGTCACGCGTCGGACTTTGCGGCCATGTCCGGCAGGGAGCTGCTCGCGGCGATCGCCGCAAGCGAGGGCCGCACCATCGCATGCGAGACCATCGGCGCCCTCATGCCGATGCTGGGGGACGTCACCAATGCGGAATTCGCGGCCTCCATGGGCGCGGACATCCTGCTGCTCAACCTCTTTGACGTGCAGCATCCCGTGATCCGCGCGCTGCCCGAGTGCGCGCCGGAGGACACGGTGCGCAAGCTCAAGGCCCTGACCGGCCGCCCGGTGGGCATCAACCTGGAGCCGATCGACGAGGAGATCGCCGGACAGCGCGAGGGCATGTGGGCGATGACGGACGGCCGCGTCGCGACGCTCGAAAATGCCAGGCGCGCCAGCGACATGGGCGTTGACATGATCCTGCTGACCGGCAACCCCGGCATGGGCGTCAGGAACGCGGCGATCGTGCGCACGCTCAGGCTGTACCGGCAGGCGCTGGGCGAAAAGATCATCCTCGCCGCGGGCAAGATGCACGCCGCGGGCGTGCTGGGCGAGGGCGCGCAGAACATCATCACCCGCGAGGACGTGCGCGCCTTTGTCGAGGCCGGTGCGGATATCATCCTCCTGCCGGCTCCGGGCACGGTGCCGGGGATCACGATGGAGGCCGTCCGCGAGCTGGTGGCCTATGCGCACAGCCTCGGCGCGCTGACGATCACGGCCATCGGAACCTCGCAGGAGGGCGCGGACACGGCGACGATCCGGCAGATCGCGCTGATGTGCAAGATGACCGGCACGGACATCCATCACCTGGGCGACGCGGGCTACGGCGGCATGGCGCTGCCGGAGAACATCATGGCCTATTCCGTCGCCGTTCGCGGCATCCGGCATACCTATCACCGGATGGCGGATTCGATCAACCGCTGATTTCAGCGCTTTGGTTGCTGTCAGGCGCGCGAAGCGAAGAAGGGAGTCTGAGGGACAATGTCCCTCAGGCAGGTTTTAGGGCGGCAGCCCTAACATCTCCCCCGTATATTGAATACAACAATGCCCGGCAGGCCTTCGTTCCTGCCGGGCATTTGTTATACCATTCGAATTCTATGAAGCATATTCGTTCTGTCCCCTTCATATATTATGGCAGAGCAAGGAGGGATTGACATGAAACACAATGGGAAGATGCTTCTGAAGATGATGAGTTTGCTGCTTCTTGCCGCGCTCTGCATATCCGGCGGCCTGTCCGGCGCGAAGGCGGAGACGCTGACCTGCATCGTGAAAAGCGGGCAGTATGTCAACGTCCGCAATCAGGCCTCTCAGTCGGCCGCTACCTGGGGCGTTCTGCACACGGGGGACACGATCGACGCGAACCCCAGCGAGATCGTCAACGGCTATTTCAAGACGACCTACAAGGACCGCGTTGCGTATGTGTCCGTCAAATACTTTGAAATCGCCGTGGGAGAGAGCTATTATGTGGACGCCAACGGCCGCGTGCGGCTGCGCCAGTCGCCGGGCGGCAGCGCCGCAGGCTTCATCAAGCCGGGCGAGCGCGTGCATGTCATGGCCTGGCGCTACGCAAACGACGGCACCAAGTGGGCCAAGTGCGCGGGCGGGCAGTACATCTCCGCCGATTACCTGAGGCGCGCCGACTGAATTACAGATCCACGCCCAGCAGCTGCTTGGCCAGCACGCCGACGACAAAGGAGATGACGGCGACGCTGATGGAGATGCCTGCCATCTCCGCAAACCGCGACTTGAACGGCCTGCTCTGCGCCACAGAGGTGTAATAGGTGAAGCCTGCGATGATGAGGATCACCGTGAGCAGCATGCACACCAGCGCCGCGACATACTGCGTCGTACCCAGCAGCAGATAGGGCGCGATGAGCAGCACGACGGTGATGAGATAGGCGATGCCGGTGTAGGTGCAGGACTTGAGCGCGTCGGTGCGGCCCTCGCTGCGCGCAGAGAGGAATTCGCTGGACGCCATGGAGAACGTCGCCGAGATGCCGATGATGAGGCCGGACAGCGCGATGAGCTTGGTGTTCTGCATCGCGAAGGTGAAGCCGGCGAGCGAACCGGTCAGCTCGACCAGCGCGTCGTTGAGGCCCAGCACCATGGAGCCGACGTACTGCAGGCGTTCCTCGTCGAGCATGCCCAGCAGGGACTGCTCGTGCTCCTCCTCCTGCTGGCGGATGAGCACGCTCTCCTCGACCTCGCTGGCCAGCGCCTCATATTCGTCCTGCGCGTTCTCCTCGCCGTTCTCCATCAGCTTGACGGCGAAGGTGAAGCCCAGCACGCGGGCAAGCAGCGTGTACCAGAGCACCTTGCCCTTCTGCGGCTTCATCTCCTCGCCGGTGTACTTCTTCCAGATCTCGTAGTGCGCCTTTTCCTCGCGGGAGAGGCGCAGCAGCACCTGCTTGTTTTCCTCGCCCTTGGCGAATTTGGCGATCTGCTCGTAGATCACGCTTTCCGTCAGCTCGTTCTGCTGCATCCTGCGGATGATGTCCAGAGAAGCCTTTGAGATGTTCTTTTTCATATTGCATTTTCCTCCGTAATAACCAGACGGTCTGCAGATTGAATCTGCAGGACTATTATATTTCCAATCGATGGAAAAGACAATAAAAAAGTAAGGCCATCCTTACTTTTATTTTGATTGCCGGCTGCCTGCGGCGGGCATGTTGAGCTTCTGCCAGCGGCGAAGCTCTCTTTTGCGCTATGGACTGCCTCTCCAATTCCTTCCTGATGCCGGGACGCATGCCGTCCGAAATCAATAAAAAGGTACCTTGACACTTTTGAGCGGCCATGCTAGAATGAAGTCAAGGTACCTTTTTAAATATGCTTCATGACCGCGGATGACGGGAGACCGTCTCATATCGGGGAGGAATCTTCTGCCCCGGAGAAGATGAAAAGAGCGCCCTCCCTGCACGGATCGGCTCATTCCGCTCAGCGCCGGGAGGGCGTCTCTTTTCTCTTATTTCTTCGCTTCCGCAATCGCCGTCTCGTAGCACTTTTCCACCCTGGCGGCGAAGGCCTCGGTGCCAAACGGCGCGGCGTATTCCGCGGCATGGCGGGCGATCTCCCGGCCCTCGTCCGAGAAGGCGCGCAGCAGGCCGGCAAGCAGCGCCTCGTCCTCGTCCCCGGTGAGGATGCCGGAGACGCCGTCCTGAATCACGCCGCTCAGGCAGGCGTCGTTCACCGCGCACACGCACAGGCCGGAGGCCATCGCCTCCACATAGGTCAGGCCCTGCGTCTCCGAATGCGAGGCGCTGACGAACACGTCGCCGATGGCGTAGTACTGGTCGATCTGCTCCCACGGCTTGGGGCCGGTGAACGTGACGTGCTCCGCCACGCCCAGTTCCTCCGCCATCCTCGACAGGCTCTCGCGCATCGGGCCCTCGCCCACGATGACCAGGCGCACGTCGGGATGCTGGTCAAGCAGCCCGGGGAACACGCGCACCACCTGCTCCAGGTTCTTCTCCCTGGAGATGCGGCCGATGTTCAGCAGCACGCGCTCGCCCGGCTGCACGCCGCATTCATTGCGCTTGGCGGTGCGCTCCAGCGCGTCGTGGCGCTCGGGCGCAAAGCGCGCGATGTCCATGCCGCTGGGGATGATGTCCATCGGGGTGCGCACGCCGTAGTCGTAGAGCAGGCCGAGGGTCTTGCCCGTCGGCGCGATGATGCGGTCAAAGCGGTTGCACCACCACTGGGAATACTTGCGCGCGACCTTGCGCGCCGCCTCGTCCGCCACGCCGTGGGTCACGTAGTAGGTGTACTCCTCCCAGATGGTGTGATAGGTGTGGACGAGCACGCTGTCATTCGCCCGGGCGACGAGGCGGCCGAAGTGCCCCATCACAAATTCGCTGTTGGTGTGCACGACGTCAAAGTCGAGCTTGGTCGCCTCCCAGTTGGTGAGCGGCCCGGGGAACGCGACGTTGCGGTCCTTGAGCACGAGCAGCGGCGCGGAGGCGATGTAGTGGACGGTGTCCTGCTGGTAGTTTTCCCAGCCGCGGCACTTGGGGGCAAACACATGCACCTCATGCCCGCGGCGGGTCAGCTCGCGGTGGAGCGTGAGCACGGACGTCGCCACGCCGTTGATCTCGGGGTAGAACGTATCGGAAAACAGGCCGATTTTCATGGTGATTTTCTCCTTTTTCGGGCATCCGGCCCGCCGCGCGGGGGGCGGATCGGACGGGAAACGCAGGATAAAATATCCAGTCTCTCCTGCTTATAGTGTAGCACATCCTTCTTCTTTGGGAAAGAAAAAACTGTCTTTCCTCCATTTTTGGGCGAAATCGCAATCGTTCATGCGTTTTGACTTGCAAATCCCCCTGTTTTATGATAGGATTTGTATGATAAAACAGGGGAGAATGCATCTCCCCTTTTTGAAAGCGAGGGGTTTTCTTGGCGGTCCTCAAAGAAGTCACGTCAGTGGCGTCGATTTTGATGCCGATCGGTGAAAACTGGACGGTTTCCCGCTGCCGGTATCGCTCCGAGGACGGGGCGGCCGGGCGCCTGTGCATCGCCACGGGCATCCACGGCGACGAAAGGATGGGCCAGCTGATTGTCTACAACGTGGCGCAGCGCATTCAGAAGGAGCCGCAGCACCTGCACGGGGTGGTGGACGTCTATCCGATGCTCAATCCGCTGGGCCTGGATCTGGGCGAGCGCACGGTGCCCTCCGGCAACCGCCTGGACATGAACCGCGCTTTTCCCGGCTCTCCGGACGGCACGGCGCTGGAGAGCATCTGCTATCGGCTGATTGAGGACATGAAGGGCGCGGATCTGGCGCTGGACATCCACTCCAGCTCGCAGGTCACCAGCGAGCTGTACGCCGTGCGCCTGCATGAGCAGAGCGCGGACGCGATGATCCCCGGCGCGGCGGCGCTGTGCCCGGAGCTGATCTGGGTGGTGCCGGACAAGGCCGCCTACAACGCGACGCTCACCGGCGCGCTGACCCAGTCGGGCGTGCGCGCCGTGGTGCTGATGGTGGACGAACGCCGCCTGAACGCGCAGCGCGTGGTCGATCAGGCGGTGGACGGCATCTTCTGCAAGATGAAGGAGATGGGCCTGTGGTCGGGCGCGACGGTGTGCGCGCCGCAGGCCGATCAGATTCCCTGCATGCGCGAGCGGACGGACGCGCGCCGCATCACCTGCACGCATCCGGGCATGTATGTGCCGGTGGAGCGCATTGGCACGCGCGTGAACGCCGGCGACGTGCTGGGCACGATCATCGACGCGCTGCACGGCGAGCCGGTGGAGACCGTGATCGCAACCGAGAGCGGGCTGGTCTTCTCCCAGCGCCGCTACTCCGCCGTCTATCCGGGAACGCTCATCGCACGCCTGTGCAGAAAGGAGCGCGCATGAAAAAGGATATCCTCTTTACCGTGCCGTCGTACTTCCGCGACGACATGAACATCATGGGCTATCGTTTCGGCAAGGGCGAAAAGAGCTGCGTGGTGCTGGGCGCGCTGCGCGGAGACGAGGTGCAGCAGCTCTACGTCTGCGCGCGCCTGGTGGCGTTTCTGCGCGAGGTGGAGCGCGACGGCGGCATCATGCCCGGCAAGAGCGTGATGGTCGTGCCCACGGCGGTGGGTCTGTCCATGAACGCGGGCAGCCGCCTCTGGGCGCCGGAGAACACGGACATCAACCGCTGCTTCCCGGGCGACATGAACGGCTCCACGACCGAGCAGATCGCGGGCGCGCTGTTTGAAAAGCTCAAGGCGTACAAATACGGCGTGCAGCTGACGAGCTTCTACCAGAAGGGATCGTTCGTGCCGCACGTGCGCATGATGGAGACCGGACGGCAGAACCCGGAGCTGGGCTGCGAGTTCGGCCTGCCCTACGTCTATGTGCGCACGCCGCGCATCTCCGATCAGACGACGCTCAACTACTGCTGGCAGCAGGCGGACACGCAGGCGTATTCGCTCTATGCCGGCAAGACGCAGGAGATCGACGAGGCCGCGGCGGATCAGACGCTGCGCGCCATCGTGCGCTTCCTCAACGGCCGCGGCGTGATCCGAAGCGAGCAGACGCCGGGGCAGACGTCCAGCGTCATCACCAACGAGGACATTCTGACCGTCACCTCCAAATCCTCCGGCCTTCTGCGCCGGGTGAAGCATGCGGGCGCGCATGTGCGCCGCGGCGAGCAGCTGGCGTTCATCATCAATCCGCTGGACGGCTCCGTGCGCGAGGTGCTGAAGACCCCGGCGACGGGCATGCTCTTCTTCATCCAGGACGGCCCGTTCGTCACGGAGCACAGCCCGGTGTTCCAGGTGCTCTCGACGTGATTTCGGGGACGGCGTCCCCGAACCCCTCCTGGGGATTTCATCCCCAGACCCCTTCTTCGCTTCGCGCGGCTTTATGCAAGTTTTCTTGTATGAGTTTTCAATGATGAAAATGAATAAGAAGTATTCTTCCTTTACGCGGACGATGCTCTCCATCGCCGTGCCGGTGACGCTTCAAAACCTGCTGTTCTCCTCGCTGACGTTCATCGATACGCTGATGATCGGCAGGCTGGGCGATCTGCCGCTGGCGGCCGTGGGCATGGCGGGCAAGTGGACGTGGTTTCTGGGCATCGTGCTCTTCGGCTTCTCCAGCGGCGCGGCGGTGTTCATCGCGCAGTATTACGGCGCGGGCGATGCGCGGGGCATCCACCGCACGCACGGCCTGATGGGCGCGTGTGCGCTCGGCGTTTCGCTGCTGTTCACGGCGCTGGCGCTGCTGATCCCGGAGCGGATCATCGGCCTGTTCACGCGCGACCCGGCGGCGATCGAGACGGCGTGCGTCTATCTGCGCATCGTGGCGCTGGCGTATCCCTTCCAGGCGTTGCGCCGCACGGCGGGCACGGTGCTGGAGAGCACGCAGCAGGTCGTCATTCCGTTTGTCTCCGCGGTCTGCTCCGTGGCGACCAACATCCTGCTCAACGCGCTGCTGATCTACGGCCTGTGCGGCTTTCCGCGGCTGGGCGTGGCCGGCGCGGCCATCGCGACGGTGACGGCCTCGGCGGTGGACGCGTGCGTCATCCATGCGGCGGGGCTCAAAAAGAAGACCCTGCTGCGCGCGCCCCTGTCCCAGCTCATGGACATCAGCGGCGGCTTCGTGCTGCGCTATCTGCGCATCGGCGCGCCGGCGCTCTTCAACGAGACGACCTGGGCGCTGTCCAACCTCATCTACAGCGCGATTTACGGCCACATGAGCACGCAGGCCTACGCGGCCATCACGATCTGCAAGTCGATCGAGGACCTGACCTGCGTGGCGATCTTCGGCCTGGCCTCCTCCTGCGCGGTGATGCTGGGCAGCTATGTCGGCCAGGGCGATCTGGACAAGGCCCGGGGCTGCGCGCGGTATCATTTGAAGCTCACCGTCATCCTGTCGCTGGCCATCGGCCTTTTCGTGGTGCTGCTGCGCGGCGGCGTATTGTCCGTCTTCGGCGTGTCGGACGCGGTGCGCGCGGATGCGGCGGCCGTGCTGATGGTCTACGGCCCGGAGCTGGCGCTGCGCAACCTCCCCTATATGCTGGTGGTGGGCATCTTCCGCGCCGGCGGCGACACGAAGTACGCGCTGCTCGTGGACTTTGCCTGCGCATATCTGATCGGCATTCCGCTCACCGCGGCTTCGGGCCTGGCCCTGCACCTGAGCGTGCCGCTCACCTATCTCATCATGGTTCTGTCGGAGGACGTGCTCAAGGTCTTCCTCTACGGAAAGCACTTCCTGTCTGAAAAGTGGATCAGGCCGGTGGTCTGACCGGCCTGCAAGGAGGGAATATGTCTCAGAAATCTTCGGCCTTTGAAGAGAAGGCCGCGCCCAAGGGCGGCGCGCTTGCCGAGTTCGCTTCCTACTACAAGCCGCACATGCGCCTGTTCCTGGAGGACATGGCCTGCGCGCTGCTGATCGCCCTGGTGGATATCCTCTTCCCGGTCATCACGCGCAAGGTGCTCTATGAATACATCCCCGGCCAGATGATGCGCACGTTCGTGCTGGTGATGCTCGGCATGCTCGCGCTGTTTGTCGTGCGCATGGCGGCGCAGTGGTTCGTCGCCTATCTGGGCCACATGATGGGCGTGCGCATCGAGGCGGACATGCGCGCGGCGGTGTTCGCGCACATGCAGAAGCTGGGCTTCAGCTTCTACGACAAAAACCGCACTGGTCTGCTCATGTCCCGCGTGACGACGGACCTGTTTGACATCACGGAGCTGGCGCATCACGGCCCGGAGGACCTGTTCATCTCCTTCGTGACGCTGGCGGGCGCGTTCATCGTCCTGTGGCGCATCAAGCCCAAGCTCGCGCTGGTGCTGATGATCAGCGTGCCGCTGATCGTCGTGTTCGTCGCGCTGCGCAGGCAGAACATGATGCGCTCCTCCCGCGCGGTCAAGCAGCGCACGGCGGGCATCAACGCGGAGATCGAGAGCTCCATCTCCGGTATCCGCGTCTCCAAGGCCTTCGGCAACGAGGAGAAGGAGATCGAGAAGTTTGCCCGCTGCACGGACGCGTATGTGGAGGCCCGCAGGGGCTATTACAAGGTCATGGCCGGCTTCTTCTCCGGTACGGATTTCATGATGAACCTGATGAGCCTGTCGGTCATCTGCGTGGGCAGCTACCTCATCATGAAAAACGAGATGGACATCGCCACGCTGGTCACGTTCAACATGTACGTCGCCAGCGTCCAGAGCCCCATCCGCAAGCTGACGCAGTTCACCGAGCAGTTCACGCAGGGCATGGC
>JBJEUH010000157.1:0-14976 GCA_051883735.1 Candidatus Ventricola sp. | reverse complement strand
TTTTGCGGTCTTGTTTCTTGCGCTGTTTCAAGCATTTTACTTTTCATAACAAAACTCCCCCGGTTAAAAACTCGGGGGAGTGATTGCGAAGATCACTTTGACCTGCGCATCGCATTCGTTGTTCCAGAGGTGGTTGACGCCTGCGGGGATCTGGATGCTGTCGCCTGCATTCAGGCTGAATTCCTTTTGGTTGAGCTGAATTTTCACGCTGCCCTCGACGACAAACGCCACCTCTTCGCCCACATGGGATTTCTCGATCTCCGCCGTCTTGGAATGCGGCGGGATTTCCATGATGCAGAACTCGATGGTGCCGTTCAGATCGGGGGTCAGCAGCTTGTAGATCACGCCGTCCTTCACGCTGCCCAGATGAATATTTTCCCCTTTTCGGACGATCAGCTCCTCCGATACCCGCTCGCTCTGAAAGAACTTGAACATCGGGACCCCTAAGGCCGCCGCGATGGACTTCAGCGTATTGATCGAGGGATTGACCGTGTTCTTTTCAATCTGGCTCAGCATGGACGGCGTCATATCCGCCCGGGCGGCCAGCTCCCGCAGCGTATACTGCTTCATCATCCGGTACTCCTGTACCTTTGCGCCGATATTGATTTCTTCCATAAGGACCTCCCAGAGACTCTGATTTTGACATTATATCATGGTTTTTTTCGCCGTCAAGAGACCCGCCGCGATTTAAGGCGTGTCCCTCGGGCTTCAGGGCGAGTCATCGGGAGGGCAGGCAGAGTCGGTTGTTCCCCGCTTCCGGCGCGCAGAAGCGCCTCATACGCTTTAAATCAGGCCCAGCTGCCTGAGGACAAAGATCCAGCCAAACAGCGTGAACACCGAGATCACCGTGCTCAGAAAGACGAGCTGACCGGCCAGCTCCCCGTCTCCGCCCATGTTCTGCGCCATGGGATAGGAGCCCGAGGCGACTGGCGTGGCGAACACGGCGATCACCAGGAACAGCTCCACGCCGCGCAGCCCCAGCGCATAGGCGATCGAAACCAGCGCCAGCGGCAGCAGGATCAGCTTCGTCGCCAGCGTCGGCGCGAGGTAGCGGACGTTCTTGCCGATCGCCTTGAACTGCAGCGTGCCGCCCAGCGCGAAAAGCGCCAGCGGCGAGGACATGTCCGCGAACGCCGAGATCGGCTTTTCAAGCGCCGAGGGGAGGCGCAGGCCCAGCAGATAGAACGCGAGGCCCACGCAGCAGCCCTGCAGCATGGGGTTCTTCGCCAGCTTGATCAGCAGCGGCCGCAGCGCAATGCGGTGCGTTCCCTCGTCATTGAACAGCTCCAGGATGATGACGGAGGTGATGTTGTAAATCGTGATGACGACCGTCACCAGCATCGCCGCAACGCTCGTCTTCTCCGCTCCGAAGATCGACGCCGTCAGCGGCAGGCCGAAGAGCACAAAGTTGCTCCGGTAGATCGCCTGGATGATCACGCCGCGCCGCCTGTTTTCCTTCACCAGCCGCGGGACGATCAGCAGCAGCACCGCCTGCACCGTCAGAATCGCCGCGCCGCAGAAGATCATCAGCGCGGGGCTGGGCATGTTCCCCGGCTCCGCCTTGTAGACGTTGTAAAACGTCATGAACGGAAACATGATCGTGAAGATCAGCTTCGTGAGCCGGTTGAGAAACGTCTGGTCGACCACGCCCGCGGCATTCGAGGCATAGCCCAGCAGCAGATAGCAGAGAAAGGGGATCACCGCGTTGAGCGCTACAAAAAAACTGTCAAACATCGCGCTTGCCTTTCGCTTCATCACGCAAACAGGGTGCAGGTATCCGGTCTCGTCGACCTGGATACCTGCACCGATGAGGAGGTGGCCGGCTGCCTGGAAACGGTCAGCGATTATTTGGCGGCCTGGTTGAAGATATCGGTCATGATCGCAATCACCGCATCGCTCGCATAGGTCGCGCCGGTGATGGCGTCCACACCCTCGACGCTCTGCTTCTCGATGAACTGCGGGAACAGGGAACGCTCAATGCCGGAGTAGATGGAAGGCGTCTCCGGGCTTTCCACCGTCGTGATCTCCCTGAGAGAGCCGCCCTCGATCACAGCAGACAGCGTGATCAGGCCGTTCAGGCCGGTCGCGCTAGCGGTGTAGGTGCCGTCCGTATAATTGCCCTCAACAGCCGCTTCCACAGTCCTGGAGGCGACGGCGCTCGCCTCGACATGGCCCTTGGCCAGCGCATAGGCGGAAGCGTTGCGGCCTGCCTGGCGGCCAAAGATCAGCACCTCGGAGATGGAGTTGCCGGTATAGCGACGCTCGCCATGCATGCCGCCGGTCACCTCACCCGCGGAGTACAGGCCCGGAATCACCGTGCCGTCTTCCCTGAGGGTTTCCGTGTTGACGTTGATGACGACGCCGCCAGCGGTGTAGTGCACGCCGTTGATCAGGCGGATCGCATAGTACGGGCCGCTCTCCGCAATGTTGATGTTCGCAGTGATGGTCTGGCCAGTCGCCGAGTCGATCTTCTCCGCGCTGTTGAAGTCGGCGTTGTAGGTGTTCAGGGTTTCCTCCAACTTATCCGGGTCGATGTCCAGCTTCACAGCCAGCTCGCGGATGGTGTCGGCGACAATCGCCGCGCCGGAGCTGGTGAAGACGGCAGAAGTCGGAGAGTTCGCTTCAGTCTGCGCGTTGTAGATGCCATAGATGACCTCCTCGTTCGGCTTGCCATCCTTGACATGGTTGCCCTCACCGTCGATGCGGATCATGCCGTTGCGGGTCATGGTCACGCCCGGGGAATATAGGGTATTCCACTCCAAAGCAGAGGTCTGGATCGCGTCCATGTTCGTCACAGCCGCGCCGACAGCCTGCGCCATGAGCACGCCGTCACCGGTGTTGGTGGATTCGCCGGAGGTCGGATAGCCGACCATCTCGGGCTTGTAAACCGCCAGCAGCTCCTGGCTGCCGCCGAAGCCGCCCGCCGCATTGACGACCGCGCCCGCCTTGAAGGTCAGCACATTGCCCGCCTCGTCCTCGGCCTTCACGCCGATGACAGCGCCGGTTTCATCCGTGAGGAACTCGGTCGCACGGGTATTGTACAGGATATTGATGCCGCGGCCATCCACCTGATTGAGCAGCAGCGGAACGAGTACCAGACCGACGGAGCGGTTCTGCGCATCACGGTGGGAGCGCGGCGGATCGGTATACTGAATCTGAATCTTGTCGGAAAACTCAAAGCCGATGGATTCCGCAAAGTCGATGACCGCCTGACCCTGGCTGGCAAAATACTCCACCAGCTCCATGTCGTTGGTTTTTCCCTCACGCAGGATATCCTTGGCGAACTGCTCAGCGCTGTCTTCGATTCCTGCCGCAGCCTGCAGGTCTGTGCCCGCAGCGTTCACGCCGCCGGAAGCGCGCATGGTGTTGCCTCCCGCATAAGGACGCTTTTCGAGAATCACGACGGACGCGCCTGCGTCATACGCTTCCATGGCCGCAGACATGCCCGCGCCGCCTGCGCCCACAATGACCACATCAGCTTCATAGGTGAACTCCTCAGCAGCGGCTAACGCGCACAAAGAGATCACAAGTAGAATGGTCAGGAGCAAAGAGATCGTTTTTTTCATGTTGTTTCCTCCTTTTGTTTTTTTATTGCACGCGAATGCGAGCTCTTTCATCCGCGGTCAATACGCCCACCATCAGAATGGCGTTTCCAGCCTTCCATCTTACGTCAGCCATATTGTATTTCAATCTTACCCTCAAAATAGAATGTAATTTATTATAAATATTTCGTCCTCTTATTTGAGTTCTTTTTTGTTGAGTACATATGGCTAAAAAGGCGCCTGCATCACCTTCCGATTCGAAAATGATGCAGGGCGGTATCCATCAGGAGAAACAGAATTCTCTCGACTGACTTGCTTTACTTTGCAGAGAGCATATCCAGCACCCACTGCGGCGCAAGCTGCGGCAGCTCCGTGCCCTCGGCCTTCGCCTTGCGATAGGCGGCGATGGTCGCGGTGCGCTTTTCCTCGTAGGCGAGCTTCTTCTCCGCCTCGGCGAGCACCACGTCGATATGCTCCTTCGGAATGACGCATACGCCGTCGCTGTCGCCGACCACCAGATCGCCCGGCTCCACCCGCACGCCGCCGCACATGATCGGCGTGTTGATGTTGCCCTCGTCCTTCTTGATCGGGCCGCGCGGCATGAAGCCGCGGCTGTAGACCGGGAAGCCCAGCTCGATGTTGCCGTCGCGGTCGCGGGTGCAGCCGTCGATGACCATGCCCTTGAAGCCGGCCGCCTGGCAGGCGCCCATGATCAGATCGCCGAAGTAGGCACGGCCGGTGTAGCCCTTGCCGTCGATGACCATCACATAGCCGTCCTCCTGCACGCTGTAGCTGGCGACGTGGATCGGGAAATTGTCGCCGTTGTCGGTTTCCACCGTCATCGCCGTGCCGACCACGGTCATGCCGCGCTCCACGGGCATGATGTCCATGTCCATGCAGCCGCCGTTCGGGATATCGATCTTCGCCGCCTTGACGCCATCCAGGATCAGCGGCACGTTCAGCCTTTCCGCCCTGCGGATGACCTCGTCCGGCAGCAGCGGCGCACACTTGTTGATCATACAGTCTTTACCTCCTTGCCCTTCTTACAGTCCAGCATGGCCTTGCCCAGCACCAGCGCAGCCAGCACGAAGCCCACGCCGTTGAGCCACAGCGGCTCATTCACCATCAGGAAGATGGAGCACGGCACCAGGATGATGCGCTCGGGCATCCTGAGGTCGCGTCCGCACCAGCCAAACAGCGCCAGGCCGATGATCGAGCAGCCCATGAGCGCCGTCAGCACGCTCAGCACGACCGCCGGGCTCATGCCGAAGGTCTGGGTCGCGGCGTTATAGAGCAGCAGGTCGTTGTTCCACAGGAAGACGAACGGAATCAGCAGGCCGGAGATGGCCAGCTTCATCGCCTGCAGGCCGGTCTTCCACATCTCGCCGCCGGAAATGCCGATGGCGGCAAAGACGGCCAGCGCAACCGGCGGGGTGATCGCCGCGATGACGCCGTAGTAGAGCACGAACAGGTGCGCCGCGGGCAGCGACACGCCGATGCCCACCATCGCCGGCGCGATGAGAATGGACAGCACGATGTAGCACGCGGAGGTCGGCAGGCCCATGCCCAGCATGATGCACACCAGGGCCGTCAGAATGCCCATGGCCAGGATGCTGCCGCCCGCGATCGTCGCGATCAGGCCGGAGATCTTGAGGCCAAAGCCGGTGATGTTGATCGCGCCGACGATGATGCCGGCGATCATGCAGGCGATGGACACCGACATCATGGACTTGGCGGACTTCACGCACAGGTCGATGAGGTTCCTGGGCGTGAAGCTCTTTGGATTGGTGATCAGCCCGATCACCAGGCCGACGATGATCGTGATGAGCGCAGCGCGCTTGGTGCTGTAGCCCATGACCATCATGCCGATGAGCAGGAAAATCGGAAGGAAGTAGAACCAGCCCTTTTTGAAGATCTGGCCGACCGTCTCATCCTCCGGGTCCGGCTCCTTGACGGGGATCTTGTTCTTGTGGGAATACGCCAGAACGGAGACGGACAGCGTCAGATAGTACAGCACGGCCGGAATCAGCGCAGCGGTGCAGACGTTGGCATAGGACATGCCCGTGGCGTCCGCCATCAGGAACGCGACCGCGCCCATGACCGGCGGCATGATCTGTCCGCCGTTGGAGGCGACGGCCTCCACCGCGCCGGCGGTGTTGGCGTCAAAGCCCGTGCGCTTCATCAGCGGAATGGTGAACGTGCCGGTGGTGACGACGTTCGCCGCGCCGGAGCCGTTGACCATGCCCATGAGCATGCTGGAATAGATCGCCGCCTGGGCGGGGCCGCCGCAGACGCGGCCGAACGCCGCAAAGGAGATCTTGACGAAGAACTCGCCCGCGCCGATGAAGCTGAGCACGGAGCCAAAGAGCACGAACAGGAAGATGTAGTTGGCCGCGGTGCTCAGCGCGCTGCCGAACAGGCCCTCGGAGCTGATCGCCAGATAGGAGCCGAGGCGGTTGACGGACATGCGCGCGCACTCCCAGATGCCCGGCAGATAGCGGCCAAAGAGCGCGTAGATGATGAAGAGAATGCACAGCGACGGCAGGATTTTGCCCAGCGCGCGGTAGCCCACAGCCAGCGCCACGAACGTAAAGGCGATCATGACGAAGTACTGATACTGGGTGTAGAGCGTGGAGCCCGCGTCGTTGGAGTTGCGCAGCTTGATGACCTCCATCGCGGCCAGCACGGTCAGCACCATCAGGGCGAGATCGAAGATCGTCAGGGAGGCGCGGTCCAGTTTGCCCATCACGCTGCCCAGCGGCGCGCTCTTTTTCGCGGCGAAGTGGATCACGGAGACGACGGCGGATACGGCGAAGATCCACACAAAGAGGTGCTTTTCGCCGGCATTGAACGGAGACTTGGAGAAGACCGGCGGGAAGACGAACAGCACGCACAGCAGGCCACTGACGATCGCCGTTCCCAGCCAGAATTTGCCGGCCTTGAGGCTTGCCTCTGCGTTGTCTGATGCCTGAATCGGCTTGACCAGCACAAAGAAGATCACGATGAGCATGCCATGGATGACGGCCAGCTCGGTGTTGTTGAGCAGCAGATACGGCGAGGCCGCAAGGAGGTGGAAGACGCACAGGCCGATTGCTATGAGCGTGGACAGCAGCTTGCGGACCCTGTCCAGTCTGCCCGGCTGTGCCAGCGATCGGGTATGTTCACTCATGGGTCTATCCCTTTCATACAGATTTCTGAATCCTGATAAGGAAAGGCGGCAGGCAGGAATCCCGCCTGCCGCTGCCGATACAGGTGCGTTACTTGATCAGACCGGCCTCTTCGTAGGCACGCCTGGCGCCCTCGTTGAGCGGGATGAACTCGGTGGCGATGGTGTCCAGGGAGATCTGGCGGGTCGCCACGTTGGTGTTCTGGTACTCGGGCAGGGTCTCGATCATCTTCTTGGTGAACTCGTAGATCAGATCATCGTCGGTCTCCGCGCCGCAGAACAGGCAGGTCATGTAGGCCAGGGTCTTGGCCGGCTCGGTGTTGGCCTGGTTCTCGTAGGTGCCCACCGGGATCTCCGTGTCGATGGCATAGGAGAAGTTGCTGAGCATGGTCTCGATCACGTCATCCGGCAGAGAGATGAAGTAGAACGGGGTGGTCGCGGCGGACTGCTGGATGCCGGCGATCGGATAGCCGCCAACCTGGAACGCGGCGTCGATGTCGCCATTGGCCAGCGCCTCGGAGCACTCGGCGTAATTCATGTAGTACGGCGTGATGTCGTCCAGGGTGATGCCGTAGTGCTCCAGCACGGCGTTGACCAGGAACAGCCAGCTAGTGCCCTGGGAGCCGACGCAGACCTTCTTGCCCTTCATGTCGGCGACGGACTCGATGCCGCTGCCGGCCTTGGTGTAGATGTGCATCTGGGAGTAGTACAGCGCGGCGACCTGCTCAATCGCCTGCGGGCCGGCCTCGGCGTAGGTCAGCTCGCCGTGATAGGCGCCGTAGATGGCGTCGGAGTTGCCCATGCCGATGTCGATGTCCATGGTCTGAACGAGGGTGACGTTCTCGTTGGAGCCGGCGGTCGGGATGACGTTGACCGCAAAGCCGGCGTTCTGCACGGCGGTGCCGATCGCGGCGCCGACCTGATAGTAGGTGCCGCTGGTGGCGGCGGTGCCGAAGACGGCGCCGTCGGCGAGCGCGGTGCCCGCGCACAGCAGGCAGAGGGTCAGGACCAGAGCGAATACCTTTTTCATGATGTTTCCTCCTTATTTTTTACACCGCGTCACGCGATGTCGGTTCCATGTGCCGCTTACACCAGCTCCTCGCCCGCCACCGGGAAGAAGCTGGAGAAGCTCTCGCCATACTGATAGGTCTGGTTGCCGGAGATGCGGCGCAGATGGTTGCCGCGCAGGAAGGCGCGCTGGGTGTAATACTCGATCAGATGCTTCTGGGCCTTGAAGCACTTCATCGCCTCCACCTTCTGCTCATACACCTCGGAGATGTCGATCAGCTGGTTGGGCACGAACTTGGAGAGCTCCGTCTGATGCGGCTCAAAGCCGAACAGGCGCATCTGCTTGGTCGTCTTGGTGCCCTCAATGCGCACGCCGTTGGAATTCGCCTGAATGCTGCACTCGAAGACGAAGCGGCTGACGGCGTTGTGATCCGGATTGAGGATGTCCTCGCCGTTCTTGTCGTGGGTGATGATGATGTTCGGCGCCACCTCGCGAATCTTCTTCACCAGGCGGATGCGGGTCTCCTCGTTGAGCGCCGGCGCCATCGGATAGTCGGGCAGATCCCAGAACTCGATGTGCTCGATGCCCAGGATCTTGGCCGCGGCCTGCGTCTCGGCAAAGCGCTCCGCCTTGACGGACTCGTAGGTCGCGCCCTCCTTCTTCCACAGGTCGTTGCTCTCGCCGCGCACGCCGAAGCTCAGCACGACGACATGCACCTCAGCGCCGTGCTTGATATACTTGGCGATCGTGCCGCCGCTGCGCCACACATAGTCTGCCGCATGCGCGCTGACCACCAGAACCTTCTTGCCCTCGATCATTGTCTTTTCCTCCTGTTCTCTCTGCGCTCACGGGGAGCGTCTTTCATCCCTTACTTCAGCAGCGCGGCTGGGTTGTAGACGGTCGTCTTGCGCACGTCCTCGGCGCTCATGCCCGCCTCATACAGCTTCGTGGCGTAGGCGAGCATGCCCTCGTCCGGATAGATGTTCGCCTTCTGGCCCAGGTCGGTCGCCAGAATGACGTGATCGGCGCCGATCGCCTTGATCTGCTCGATCGAGGTCTCCAGGTCGACCTTGCCGGTCGCCCAGGTGGTGTAGCAGTGCTCGATGTATGCGCCCAGATCCACCAGCTTCTTCTGCTCCTCGACGGTGTAGAAGGTCGTCGGGAAGTCCGCATGGGTGATGATGATCTTCTTCACGCCGGCCTCCGCCGCGCCCTTCACCAGCGCAAAGGTCTCCTCATGGGACATGTGGCTGGTCGCCAGAATCAGGTTGTACTTGGCCATGACCCGGAGCACCGTCCAGGCCTCCTCCGTCAGGCCGCCCTTCTCATCGAGCACCGTGACGGTCGGCGCGGCGTTGCCGTCCGCCGCCATCTCCTGCACGATGGTCGCCCAGTACGGCTGCTTCTTGTACTTGCCGCTGAGCACATAGGCGCGCTCGTGCGCGGAATCACAGGTCGGGAACCAGATCAGCTTCGCGCCGCTGCGCGCCGCCATCTCCACCGCGGACGGGTTGATGCCGCCGACGCTGGAATTGAGCGTCATCGTGCCCACGGCGTCGCAGGCCGGGAACAGCTGGCGGATGAGCTGCGCGCGCTCGCTGGTGCAGAAGTAGTGGCTCTTGATGGCATAGCCGGCCATGCCGCTCTCCTCGATGCGCTTGGCCATCTCGATGTCATCCATCTTGCGGGGCAGGACGTCCGGCGCGGAATGAACATGCAGGTCGTATCCGCCGCGGATCAGGTCTTTTACGTCGAACATAGGGCTCTCCTTTCCTGTTTAGACGGAACTTTCGTCAAATCACTGTCTAAATTCTCTAATTGCGAACAAGATTGTTCAACAATTTTGAGGTCTGCGTTTATTATAAGGGGAAGGTCTGCCCCTGTCAACCACAAAATGCCAAATCTGCATTTTGTACAAAATTGTTGAACAATCAAGGCTTCTTTTATGTGCATTTTTTGTTTTATCAAAGAATTGACAAGCATTTTAGGATGCCGTACAATAGAATTGTCCATTGTCCGTTTGTGCGCACGGATTTTCTGTGTGCATGTTTCATAAACACAGAAGGAAGGGGTTCCTTTGGCAGCAACGCAGACGATCACCGTCTATAACGCCTTGAAGGAAAAGATCATCAGCGGCGTGCTCTCGCCGGCAGAAAGCCTGCCCGAGGCGGAGCTGGCCGCGCAGCACGGCGTCAGCCGCAACACCATCAAAAAAGCCCTGCTCATGCTGGAGAGCGAGGGCTTTGTCACCATCGAGCAGAACAAGGGCGCAAAAGTGCGCGCCTATTCCAAGCGCGAGGTGCTGGAGTATCTGGAGGTGCGCGAGGCGCTCGAGGGCCTGCTCATCCGCCAGACCGTCCCCGTCATCACGGAGAAGGAAATCGCCTCGCTCGAGGACTGTCTGGCGCAGATGCGCCGGCACAAGGCCGAGGGGAATCTGCTCGAGTATTCCGCGTGCAACCGCACGTTCCATCAGATTCTCTACGACGCATGCCCCAACCAGACGATGGCGGAGCTCATCATCAACCTCAAGAACCAGATGCGCAAGTACAACAGCAAGACCATCCTCATTCCCGGCAGGAGCGAACAGGGCCTTGCCGAGCACGCGGAAATCCTGAACGCGCTGCGCGAGAGAGACGTTCACAAGGCCGAGCAGGCCATGTGCCGGCATATCCGCGGCGTGCGTCAGGTGTTTGAGCAGTACTTCGATCTGCTGTTCTGATCCATCCTTGAATTTGCAGCTTTTGCTGGTTTCATCCCACATCACTTCTTGACGGCGCGCATGGAGAAAGCGCTTCTCCGCCTTCCGCCGTTTCATGCAAAACGGAGCCGTTTCTTTCCAAGCGGCTCCGTTTTTTTATCTGATGAGGAATTGCGCAAAAAACCGTAAAGCAGGCACCGAATCACTTGATTTTGCAAAGCTGTTCGGAAGCGGGCACAGCCCTCTTTACGGCTGCCTGTCCTGGCTGCGCAGGCGCGCGTCCAGGAACCGCCAGACCATCAGCGAGCAGTAGACCAGCGCAAGGCCCCAGGCCAGAGGGTTGGCCAGGCAGATACCCACAAAGCCGAGGCTGCCTGCGGCGAGCAGGCCGCCCAGGCTGCGGCCCAGCAGCTCGCCCGCACCGCTAAGGACGGCGTGCGCGCTGTATCCCATGCCCTGCAGCGTGTTGCGCATGATCATCAGCGCGCCATGGAAGCAGAACAGAGTGCTGATGATCCCCAGATACTGCACCGACAGCTCCAGCTCATGCGCGGCCTGCGCGCCCAGCACCAGCTCGCTCAGCGGCCGCTTGAGCAGCGCGATCGCCGCCCACGCGGCGACGCAGTACGTCCACTGGATCGTCAGGCCCGCCCGGATGCCGTCGCGGATGCGATCGGGGCGGTTTGCGCCCTCGTTCTGCCCGGCATAGGTCGCCACGCCCATGCCCACGCTCTCCATCGGCAGGGTGAACATCTGGCGGATCTTTTCGCCCGCCGTCTGTCCCGCGACGGCCACGCTGCCCAGGCTGTTGATCGCGCTCTGCATGATCACCGCGCCCAGCGCGGAGATGGAGTACTCAAAGCCCATCGGGAAGCCGACCGCGCACAGCCGCTTCGCATGCGCGCCGGAGAAGGCCATATAGCCGCAGCTGCCGCAGAGCAGCTCCGTCCGCCTCACCAGCCAGAACAGATTGAGCAGGCCGCTGACCAGCTGGCTGATCACCGTCGCCAGCGCGGCGCCCATCACGCCCAGGGGGATGGGCACGATGAGGAGATAGTCGAGCGCGATGTTCAGCAGCGAGGAGATCAGCAGGAACACAAACGGATGCCTGGAATCGCCGGAGGCCCGCAGCGCGCCCGCGCAGAAGTTGTAGAGCACGGAGGCCGGAATGCCCAGGAAGATCACCAGCATGTAGCAAAGCGTCTGGTCAAAGATGTCCTGCGGCGTGCGCATCAGCGTGAGCAGCGGCCGCGCCAGCAGCACCATGGCCGCCGTCATGACCGCCGCCAGCGCGACGCAGAGCATCGCGCCGTTGTAGAAATAGCGCTTGTATTCATCCCCGCGCTTTGCGCCGTAGGACTGCGCCAGCGGGATGCCGAAGCCGACGCACGCGCCCTGCACAAAGCCCAGCGTCAGGAAATTGAGCGAATAGGTGGCGCCGACCGCCGCCAGGGCGCCCGTGCCGATCAGGCGGCCCACCATGATCGTATCGATCAGGCTGTACAGCTGCTGAAACAGCGTGCCCAGGATCAGGGGCAGCGAGAACAGCAGGATCTGCGTAATCGGCCTGCCGACGGTCAGGTCCATCGCGCCGCTTTGCTTTTTCACGTTTTTCTCCTCCGCGTTGCATTTTGTTGCATTATATCACGGCCTGTGCGCCGCTCTCTACGGGTTTTGTCCCGTCCTGTCGGCAAAACGTGCTATGTCTCCGCGCTTCGCCCGCTTATGCCCGCCACCACGCCGCCGGGATCTCGTCCCGGTCGAGGAAGCAGTTGATCTCGTGCGCCAGCACGCGCTCCGTCGTGCGGTAGATCGCGTCGCAGTCGCACAGGATGCACGCCGCGTCGCCCAGGCGGGCGCGCACCGCCGCGCCGGTTTCAAAGTATCCCTCCATGAGCTTGTCGTAGTGCTCGGAGACGTGCGGCTCTTTGGCGTTGTAATGGCGGTGCTGCCAGACGGTTTTGCGGCTGCCGTCCGGCATGACGACGATGAACGCCGACGGCTTTTCCGCCAGCCGCTCGGGCACATCCAGCGCCTCCTCCACCGCATGGATGTAGGTGTTGCGCGTGTGCGTCACGCCCACCAGCAGGATCTTCGCGCCCACGCTGCGCAGCCGGTTCCAGCAGCCGCCCACGGTGCAGGGCGAAGTGCAGTTTTCCTCACCTGCGACGTATGCCTGCGCCTGCGGGCCGTACGCGGCGATGCTGTGCGTGGGATGGAGCGAGCGCACCACGCCCGGGCGCTTCATGAACAGGTTGGGCAGAATCCCCACGCAGGCCGGCTCCGTCGCCGGATCAAAGACGTTGTGGCGTTCGTTCATCTGCGCCCAGGTGTGCGTGGGCAGCATCAGCAGGCCCGGCGCAAAGTATTCCATCAGCGCGTCCAGCACCGTATCCGCGCCGCCCTCCACCGGCCCGATGGCCTTCATCGAGCTGTGGATCATCACCGCGTCCATGGGCGCAAGGCCCATCTCCCGCAGGTGGCGCATCAGGTCCGCTTTCGTATACGTTCCGTTCCCCCTGTATGCAGCTGCGCCTTCCATTCCGAATCCTCCCCTTCTGCACAGCAAATTCCCCGGCCGCGCACCGCGATCCGGGGATATGTATCCTTTTGTCAGTTCCTTGGCTCAGAAGCTGGAAATGCCGTGGCTGTTGACCAGCGCGTCCAGCTTCACGCCGGCCTTGCACAGCGGGCAGTCGCGGGACGGATAGCTCGCATAGCCGTCCAGATCCTGCTTGCTGTAAATGCTGATCACCGGGAAGCCCTCGCACTCCTCCACACAGGCAAAGATGGAGCAGATGCCCACCGGGATGCCGCTGTAATAGCGGATCGCCTCCACGGCGGCCTGCGCGGTATAGCCTGTGGCGACGGAGGCCGCCAGCACCAGCACGTGCTTGCCCGCGATCATCGGCGCGGTGTTGTCGCGGAAGATCAGCTGGCTGCCGGAGGTGTGCTCCGGGGTGGCCACATAGATGGTGCGGTGGGCGTTCATGTTCATGTAGCCGGCGCGGGTCAGCTCGCTGGCCATGCACGCGCCGATCACCTCCGTGCCGTCCAGGCACAGGATGGTGTCGATGATCGTGGAGGCGTTGAACTTGCTGCACAGCATGACCGCCGCGTCGCGTGCCTCAGAGAGGCGGTGCTTGGTCATCGTCATGTCGATATAGTAGTTGAGGTGGCTGTGGCTGGTGGCGAAATGTCCTGTCGCCAGACGAAGCGGAACATTTCCGTGCCGGTTGGAATACTGGATCAACTTGATGGCCATGGCGCGCACTCCTTTTCGCTGCGATGCCCCGGTATGCAGGCGCAATGCCCGCAGCCAGGCTCGCTTCCATTATTTCTATAGAATATTATGCCGTATTTTGGGCAAGGTGTCAATAGACAAGTCGGAGGAGACGGCTTGAGATTCTCCTCCAATTCTGCTATACTGCGCTTGATCCCCTTCCCCCCTGCGCACAGGCATGTCATGCCGGAGGTCCCTATGCAGCCGATCCGCCTTACCGCGCTCCTCGCTCTCCTCCTGACGCTCCTCTCCGCCCCCGTCCTGGCGGACAAGGCGCCCGCCTGCCAGGCGCTGGGCAGCGCGAAGGCGGCCGCGCACCTGAGCACGCACGTCTACGCCTACACGGACGGCTGGGACGGCCATACGCCCTCCACCTGCACGGACGAGGGCTGTCAGGCGTACGGCCATGTGCACTGCTACGGCGTGCACGTCACGCTCTGGGACACACCCGCAGGGGGCAGCAGCCGCGTGCCCTACTATCCCTTCGGCACGAGCGGCAGGATCGGCCCGGATACCGCGTTTCAGCTCGTCGACGTCGTCGTCTATCAGGGCAAATATTACGCCCGCGTGCGGATCGAGCAGGACGGCTGCGTCGTCGCCTCCGGCTTCGTAAACGCCGATTACATCGGCTGCGACTGCGAGGCCTACGACGTCTTTGACGAGGACATTCCCGAATACGTCCACGATCACGGGGCGTTCAGCCTCAAATAGCGCGACGGCCGCCGGAAATCTGTTTTCACAAATTCGGCGCACCCCATTGACAAAATTGTCCACATGGCATACAATAGGCGGCGAAGTTAAAACTGAATGGTCTTTGGGGCAGGGTGCAAATCCCGACCGATGGTAGAGTCCATGAACCTCCGTTTGGAGGCCGATCTGGTGCAATTCCAGAACCGACGGTTACAGTCCGGATGAGAAAAGACAATTCCTCCTGCGCGGCGGCGTGCCTGCGTTTTGCCGTGATAGGAAATTTCCTGAGGCCAGCATCTTTTGGCTTCAGGAAATTTTTATTTAGGAGGATGTCCCCTATGAAAAACAGAACCCAAGTCCGCCGTCTGACCGTGGCCGCCATGATGGGCGCCGTCGCCTTTGTCCTGATGTACTTCAGCTTCTCGGTGCCCTTCCTCTCCCCCTTTGCCGATTTTGACTTCTCCTATCTGCCCGAGCTCATCGGCGGCTACATTCTCGGCCCGATCGGCGCGGTGCAGATCATCGCGGTGAAGATCCTGCTCAAGCTCGTGTTCAAGGGCACCAGCAGCATGCTCACCGGCGAGC
>JBJEUH010000156.1:0-15117 GCA_051883735.1 Candidatus Ventricola sp. | reverse complement strand
TCATGACCGGCACGACGATGGAGATGGAGTTCGTCAAGGGCTGCTCCAACATCCTGCCCAACACGACCATCGAGGAAACGCTCGTTCGCACCATGCATGCGCTTGGCGTGCCGCAGTACACCCCCGAGGAGCTGGCCCTCGCCCGGTCGCTGCACGACGCGCTCGAATCCCCGGAGAAGACGCTCGCCAAGATTTCCCGCCTGTGCAGCGCCAGGGAGCGCGCGGCGGTGCTCGCGCACCAGGGCGAGCCGATCTACGCGTTCATCGCGCCGCACACGCCGACCGATTCCCCGCTCATCACCGTATCCACCGACGCGGGCGACGCGAGCTGGTGCGCGCCCACGAGCCAGATCTCCGTCGCCGCCTGGGCCGCCGACACGCCGGCCCACACCTGGCAGGCCGTCGCCATCGGCAAGAGCTCCATCGCGCACAAGGCGATGCTCTACGCCGGCAAGGTCATCGGGATTACCGGCGCGCTGCTGATGCGGGACGCTGAGCTGCTTGCCCAGGCGCAGGAGGAGTTTCACGCGCGCACGGCGGCCACGCCGTATGTCTGTCCGATTCCAAAGGACATCCGCCCAAAAACCTGATTTGCATTTTTATTCAAAATATGTTGCATATCTCTGCATTGTCGTGGTATAATCGGGAGCACATACTCAATTTTGCATGACATGCAGAAAGAAGGCAAACACCATGGCCAACCATTCAGGCATCGATCAGCTCGACATGGGATTCATCAATAAAGCGAACATCCTCATCGAGGCGCTGCCGTATATCCAGCGTCTGTGGGGCAAGACGGTCGTCATCAAGTACGGCGGCAACGCGATGAAGAACGAGGAGCTGACGCACAAGATTCTCGAGGACGTGACGCTGCTCAAGTATGTGGGCATCAACCCGATCCTCGTGCACGGCGGCGGCCCGGAGATCAACGCCATGCTGGGGCGCGTGGGCGTGCAGAGCACGTTCCACAACGGCCTGCGCATCACCGACGACGCGACGATGGAGATCGTGCAGATGGTGCTGGCCGGCAAGCTGAACAAGAACATCGCCTCCGACATCGGCCGTCTGGGCGGCAAGGCGATCGGCCTGTGCGGCAAGGACGCGGGGCTGATCATGGTCAAAAAGAAGCCGCCGCTGGCCGACGGCGTGGACCTGGGCCATGTGGGCGACATCGTGAGCGTGAACACCAGGCTGCTTGAGGCGCTGTGCAGCGACGAGTACATCCCGGTCATCTCCTCCGTGGGCACGGACGAGAACGGCGAGAGCTACAACATCAACGCCGACACCGCCGCCGCCGCCGTGGCCACCGCGCTCAAGGCGGAGAAGCTGATCTTCCTGACGGACATCGACGGCGTGCGCAGCGACCCGGAGGACCCCGCCTCGCTCTTCGCGGTGCTCTCCACCGAGCAGGCGATGAACCTGATCGCCGACGGCACGATCTCCGGCGGCATGATCCCGAAGGTGACAGCCTGCGTGGACGCGATCGAGAAGGGCGTGCGGCGCGTGCACATCATCAACGGCACGATTCCGCACCCGATCATCCTGGAGATCTTCACGGACAAGGGCATCGGCACGATGTTTGAGAAGGCTGTGCCTTCGGCCATGTGAGCTTCGCTTTGCTTCCAACGGCGCCGCAAACTGCTCCTATACTGTGCTTTACCAAAGAATTCTCATATATTCGCGAAGCGAGGAAGGGAGTCTGAGGGATGAAATCCCTCAGGCAGGTTTGGGCGGCAGCCCAACGTCCCTATCACCGAATCAAAGGAGGGCATACATTTGAAGCCCAGGATTTACATTGACGGACAGGAAGGCACGACCGGCCTGCGCATCTTCGAGCGCTTTGCCGGGCGCGACGACATCGAAATTCTGACGATCGATCCCGCGCTGCGCAAGGATCCGGACGAGCGCAGGCGGCTGATCAACGCCTCGGACATCACGTTCCTCTGCCTGCCGGACGCGGCGGCGAAGGAAGCCGTCTCCCTGGTGGAGAACGACCATGTGCGCATCATCGACGCGTCCACCGCGCACCGCACGGCAGAGGGCTGGGCCTACGGCTTCCCGGAGCTCTCGCCGGCGCACCGCGAGGCCATCGCCGCCGGCAAGCGCATCGCCAACCCCGGCTGCCACGCCACCGGCTTCATCTCCCTGGTGTATCCGCTGGTGGCCGCGGGCATCCTGCCCAGGGACAGCGTCGTGCCCTGCTTCTCGCTGACCGGCTTCAGCGGCGGCGGCAAGAAGATGATCGCGCAGTACGGCGATGCCCAGCGCGACGCGGCGCTCGAT
This sequence comes from Candidatus Ventricola sp., assembly GCA_051883735.1. GTDB lineage: Bacteria > Bacillota > Clostridia > Christensenellales > Aristaeellaceae > Ventricola. The sequence continues at coordinate 12,834 of JBJEUH010000156.1, read as the reverse complement.
TCCCCGCGCATCTACGGCCTCACCCACAGCCACAAGCACCTGCCGGAGATGCAGAAGGTCTGCGGCCTTGACGCCGCGCCGCTGTTCTCCCCCATCGTCGCGGACTACTACGCCGGCATGCTGGTGAGCGTGCCGCTCTCCGCCTCGCAGCTGCGCGGCGTTTCCTCCCTGGCCCAGCTGCACGAGTGCTATCAGGACGCATACGCCGGGCAGAAGATGATCCGCGTTCTGCCGCTGTCCGCGCAGGCGGATGTTGGCGGCTTCCTCGCCGCCAATGGCTGCGCCGGATGGGACGGTCTGGAAATCGCCGTCACCGGCAACGACGAGCGCATGATGGTCTGCGCGCGCTTTGACAACCTGGGCAAGGGCGCCTCCGGCGCCGCGGTGCAGTCCATGAACATCATGCTCGGCTGCGACGAGGCCAAGGGCCTGAATCTCTGATCCTTCATTCAACCACGCGAAGTGAAGAAGGGGTTTGGGGGACCGGAGCCTGCCGCGCCCAGTGGGCGAAACAGGCAGGCGGAGCGTCGGGAATCGCAAGGAGCGCCACAGAGCGCGACTATGCGAGTTCCCCGGACTGAAATCCCCAGCAGGGGGGTGGAGACAGCGTCCCCAAACGTTCCCCTATCACTCAACCACGGAGGTCTTTTCCGATGAATCTTTCCGAAATCAAGTCTCTGGACAGCCAGCATTTCCTTCAGGTCTTCGGCGAGCGCATGCCCGCGTGCTTCGTGCGCGGCGAGGGCTGCACGCTCTACGACCAGGACGGCAAGGCGTACACCGACCTGTTCGCGGGCATTGCGGTCAATGCGCTGGGCTACAATCACCCCGCCGTCACCGGCGCGATCCTCGCGCAGGCTCAGGCCGGCGTGCTCCACACGTCCAACATCTTCTACGTGCAGCCGCAGGCGGAGCTCGCCGCGCTGCTGTGCAGGCACACGTTTGCCGACCGCGTCTTCTTTGCCAATTCCGGCGCGGAGGCCAACGAGGGCGCCATGAAGCTGGCCTGCAAATACTTCTACGCGCAGGGCGTCAATCGCTACAAGATCGTCTCCGCCAACCATTCCTTCCACGGCCGCACGCTGGCGACCGTTGCCGCCACCGGCCACGACTACTATCAGGAGCCGTACCGTCCGCTGCTGCCCAAGGGCATCACGCAGGTGCCCTACAACGACCTGGACGCGCTCAAGGCCGCGATCGACGACGAGACCGCCGCGATCCTGCTGGAGCCGATGCAGGGCGAGGGCGGCGTGACCCCCGCCAAGGCCGAGTACCTCAAGGCCGTGCGCGCGCTGTGCGACGAAACGGGCATCCTGCTCATCCTCGACGAGGTGCAGACCGGCGTGTGCCGCACCGGCTCGCTCTACTGCTATGAGCAGTACGGCGTCACGCCGGACATCATGACCAGCGCCAAGGGCCTGGGCTGCGGCTTCCCCATCGGCGCGGTCCTCGCCAGCGAGAAGGTCGCCAGCAAGATCGCCAAGGGCGACCACGGCTCCACCTTCGGCGGCAACACGTTCGCCTGCGCCGTGTCCCTCTCTGCGATGCGCTACATGATCGACAATGACTTCTCCGCCGTCGCCAAAGAAAAGGGCGCGTACCTGATGGACGCGCTCAGGGAGATCAAGAGCGATCACATCGCCGAGGTGCGCGGCATGGGCCTGCTCATCGGCATTCAGCTGACGGACGACTGCCCGGCCGGCGACGTCATGCGCAGGATGCTCGCGCGCGGCTTCGTGCCGGGCACCGCCTCCGGCAACGTGATCCGCCTCGCGCCGCCGCTGATCATCTCCTATGAGGAGATGGACGCGTTTGTCGCCGCGCTGGCCGAGGAACTGGTGTAAGCGGGCCGTGCCCGCTCCCACTTCCGGACAGCTTTGCAGGACCAAGTCATTCAGTGTCCGCTGTACGGTTTTTTGAACAACTTCCTATGAGCTAAAGAACGGCATACGAAACGGACGCCCGTTAAGAGCGTCCGTTTTTTGTATGAAGACATCAAATGTCAGGGCTGCCGCCCTAAGACCTGCTTGGGGCGCTGCCCCAAACCCCGCAAGGGGCATTGCCCCTTGACCCTTCTTCGCTTCGCGCATGAATGTGCAGCTGTGCAAAATCATAAGCGCACCTGGATTTCGCCGTAGGACAGGCACGCCGTTTCCCCGCTGTCATAGCGGATCAGCAAGCGGCACGCATCGTCGATGCCATAGACATAGGCGCTGCGGCCCTCCGGAAGAAGGGTGACCGTCTTCCCCAGCACGAGGCTGCGTTCCCGGTATTTTTCCACATATCCGCCCGGGTCCTGCGCGGTATAGGCGTCCATGATGCGGCTGATGAACTCGCCCGCGAGCCGGTTTTTGGCGTCGTTCTGCATCTCCCCGAAGATCGCGCCCGCGATCGGCTCCAGCTCCTCGGGAAAGCCCTCCCTGGGCGGATACACATTCACGCCCGCGCCCAGGACGACGTACTCCACCTCGCCGTTCTCCATGCCGAGGGAGGCCTCGGTCAGGATGCCGCAGACCTTCTTTCCCCGGACAAACACGTCGTTGACCCACTTGATCTGCGCGGCTTCGCCGGAAACCGCCTCGATCGCCTCGCACATGGCCACCGCAGCCATCGATGTGAAGCCCGCCGCCTGGCTCACGGCACAATGGCGCGGCCGCAGCAGCAGGCTCATGTAGACGCCCGTGTCCCTCGGGGAATAAAACGTCCGCCCGCGCCGCCCGCGTCCGGCGGTCTGCTCGCCCGCGACCACGACGCAGCCCTCCGGCTCTCCCCGGCCGGCCATCTCGCGGATCAGCGCGTTGGTGGAGCCCGCCGTGGGCAGGACGGAGAGGTCAAGCTGCCGGTATGCGGGCTTCAGGCTTTTGCGGATGCCCTGCACGGAGAGGACGTCCGTCTTGACGGACAGGCAATATCCCCTGTTGGTCCCCGCCTCGATCGGATAGCCCTCCTGCCGCAGCGCGTTCACCGCTTTCCAGACCGCCGTCCGGGAGACGCAGAGCGCCTGCGCGATCTCCTCGCCGGAATAATAGCGCCCCTTCCCGGCCTCAAGCAGCTCCAGCAGCCTTTCCTTCGTGCCCATACTTCCTCCGCCTTTCGCTTGTCTCGTCATCGTGTCTGCGGGCGTTCAGGCGGAGGGCGCACGCCGGATGGCTCAGCAGAGCCTGATCGCGGCGGAAAGCCTTCTGGAGATGATCCGCGCCAGCGCAATCTTCACCAGATCCGGGATGATGAACGGGAAGACGCACCAGCCCAGCGCCGTCATCAGGCCAATCTCGCCCGCCTTCTTCGCGTACACCCACATGAACCAGGCCGTGCCGAAGGCGTAGCACACCACAAGCCCCACCACCATGGACAGCGTCAGCGTCCACTTCCTGTCAAAGGGCAGGCGCTCCATCGCCCACATGACCAGCGCGGAAAACAGGAAGCCGATGATGTAGCCGCCCGTGGTGCCCAGCAAGCAGCCGATGCCGCCCTGGAAGCCGGCAAAGACCGGAATACCGATCGTGCCCAGCAGCAGATACACCAGAACCGCCAGCGTGCCCCGCCTGCCGCCCAGCACGCTCACTGCCAGAAAAACGCCGAAGGTCTGCAGCGTGAAGGGAACCGTCGCCGGGATGGAAATCCAGGAGCATACGGCCATCAGCGCCGCAAACAGCGCGATATACGCCATGTCCACAATGCGAAGTTTTTTCGTGCCAGAACCTGCCATCTTTGTTTCCTCCAAATCGTCATTTGAATTGATCCAGCGGCAGTATAGCACAGGGGTTGACGATTGTCAACCCAATTGTTCTTATCAGGTTTACAATAGAGCAGGACACCTGAGCGCAGTCTCCGGCGCCTTCCGCCTCACAGGTCGTCCGAATCCACGCCGTCGCCGTAGCGCGTCAGCTCGTATTCGCCCTGCTCGTTTCTCGTGTAATCAAAGCCGTAGGTGCCGGTCCTGCCGTCCATCTGATAGGTCAGCGTCACGATCACGCGCTTGCCGTCGCCGTTCTTGCTGGCCACGGAGGTCTCCGTCACCGTCGCATTCGGGAAGCCCTCGGTGAACGTGGCGACCGCCATCTCCCGCACGACGGGCACATAGCTCCAGTCGATGCCGCTGCTCTCCGTCGTCTCCGGCGTGTCCAGCTTGGCCGCCTTCATGTCGTCGCCCAGCCTGCCCAGCGCCTCGTCCACCGCGCTGCAGCCCGTCATCGCCAGCAGCAGCGCACACAGAAACGCCGCAAGAATTCCTTTTTTCATGCTTAACTCCTCGATATTCGGTTTGTTCTGTTTGTTTCCTTTAGGGAGAGAATGTGAACGAAGGACCACTCCCTCCGGCTGCTGCGGCAGCCACCTCCCTCAAGAGGGAGGCAAAGCCGCACAAAGAGAGTAAGGCTCCCTCTTGAGGGAGCTGTCAGCGAAGCTGACTGAGGGAGTTCGTTCGCATTCGCTCCCTTTTGCAGCGCGCATCCTCACATCCACGCGCGGCGCAGCGCCTCAAGGCCCGCCTCAATGGCCGCCTCGTCCATGCCCGCAAAGCCGAGCAGCACCACGCGCTCGTACTCCCTGCCCGGCTCCATCACGCCGTAATCCGCCAGGCGCGTCAGGCGCACGCCCGCCTGCGCCGCCAGCGGCACCAGCTCCTGCGCGGGCGTCCTTCCGCCGACGCGCAGGAGCGCATACAGGCCCGCGCCGCACGGTGCGATCTCGCCAAGGCCCAGTTCCTTCGCCTTGCGCTCCAGCGCCTGCAATCGGCCGCGGTACACCACGCGCATGCGGCTCACATGCCGCTCCAGATACCCGCCCGCGATGAACTTGCGCAGCGTCTCCTGCTCAAAGCCCGGCACGCTGCACGCCGCATGCAGCGCGCGGTAGCGCCCGACAAGCGCGTCCGGCAGCGCCATGAAGCTCAGGCGCAGGCCCGGCGCGAGCGTGCGGGCAAACGTGTTCATGTAGATCACCTGCCCGCCCTCGTCGAGCGCCTTGAGCGCCGGCAGGCTCACGCCCGAGAAGCGGAATTCGCTGTCATAATCGTCCTCGAGGATATAGCCGCCGGTCTCCCTGGCCCAGCGCAGCAGCGCCGCGCGCTGGCCGGCGCTCATCTCCCCGCCCAGCGGGAACTGGTGCGACGGCGTGACATACGCCGCGCCCGCGCCGCTCATGTAGAGCGCACCCACGTCGATCGCGCCGCCGGCCAGCGGGATCGGCGCGATGCGCGCGCCGCTGGCCACCAGGATTCTGCGCACGCGCGAATAGCCCGGGTCCTCGACGGCAAAGAGCTTCTCGCGCCCCAGCACGGACGTGAGCGCCGTGACCAGCACCTCCGTGCCCGCGCCCATCACGATCTGCTCCGGCGTGACCTCCACGCCGCGCAGGCTGCGCATCATCTCCGCCATCTCGCACCGGAGCGCGTAGCCGCCCTGCGGATCGCCGGAGAGCAGCAGCGCCGTGTTCTGCTCGCTGAGCACCTCGCGCATCAGCCGCGCCCACGTCGCATAGGGGAAGTGCTCCGCGTCCGCCGCGCCGGTGGAAAAGTCCCACCTGACCGGTGCCGCCTGCGGATGCGCCGCCACGCCCGCGCGCGGCAGCTGCTGCGCGACGTACATGCCGCTCCTGGGCCGGCTCTCGCAGTATCCCTCGCTGGCCAGACGGCCATAGGCGGCCTCGATCGTCGCGGTGCTCACATGCAGATGCTCCGCGAGCTGGCGCTTGGAGGGCAGCTTCTCGCCCGGCGTCATGCGTCCGCTGTCGATCTCCGCGCGCAGCGCCTGATAGAGCTGATCGGTCAGCGTCACGCGGCTGGCGCTGTCAAGCGTACAGGTCAGCATAGCTCCTCCACCTCGCAATGCGCATGGCCGCGCACCTCGTCCCAGGGTACGTAGTATCCCGCGCCGTGGCTGCAAAAGACGCTGCCCGCCGGGTTGCGCTCGTCGGCCAGCGCGCTGTACCCGATCTCCTGCACGACCGCGTCCTGATTTTTGCACGGCGCGTAGCGGTCAAACCGGGAGCTGATGCGCCCGTGTCCGCGCGTCGTCGCGGCAAACTGCTGCGGATAGTCCCAGAAGAGCGCCGCCGTGCAGCTGCCGCCCAGGCGCACCTCATCCCCGTCGTACGCGGGCGCGTCCAGCTCCGCGCCCAGGCGGATGAGCTCGCCCGTCACGCGGCTGAGCATGTCGACCGCAAACGCCAGCTCAAAGCGCACGACCGGCTCCAGCAGCACGCTCCTGGCATGCATCAGCGCGTTGCGGATCGCGCGGTACGTCGCCTCGCGGAAGTCGCCGCCCTCGGTATGCTTGAGGTGCGCGCGGCCCGCGATCAGCTCCACGCGCACATCCGTCAGCGGGCTGCCCGTGAGCACGCCCGGATGCGCCCGCTCGCCGACGTGCTGGGCAATCAGTCTGCGCCAGTTCAGCTCCAGCAGGTTGGGCGGCGTCCTGTCCGCAAACGTCACGCCGCTGCCCGGCGCGCCCGGCACAAGGCGCAGCCACACCTCGGCATAGTGGCGCAGCGGCTCATAGTGGCCGATGCCGACCGCCGGGGCCGCAATCGTCTCCCTGTACATCACCTTGGGCGGCAGGAAGGCGACCCGGTCGCCAAAGCGGCTCTCCAGCACGCTCCCCAGCACCTCGGTCTGCACCGCGCCCATGATGCCCACACAGATGCGGCCCTGCTCCGCGCGCACGAGAAGCAGCGGGTCCTCCTCCTCCAGCTCGCGCAGGTGGGCGAGCAGCCTCGTGCGCTCCAGCCCCTGCTCCGGCTGCACGTCCACGCTCATCAGCGGCACGAGCGCCTGCGTCTCGCACCCCACGTCCGCGCCGATGTGCTCGCCCGGCCTGCAGGAAAGGCCCGTCACCACCGCCGTCTCCCCCGCGGCCAGCCCGGGAACGGCCGTCAGCCTCGCGCCCTGCGCGCGGTAGATCGCGTTGATCTTCTCCTCGCCCGAGCGCGTCGCGACCGTCTCCCGCGCATGCAGCCTGCCGGCGAGCGCCTTCACATAGCAGCAGCGCATGCCGTCCCTGTGCGTCACGCGGTAGACCTTCGCCGCAAACGGCGCATGAAGGCGCGCGGGATCGTCCGCCTCCGCCAGCGCCGCGATCGCCTGCATCAGCGCATCCACGCCCACATCCATGAGCGCGCTGCCGCTCAGCACGGGATAGATCGTTCCGGCCTTCATCGCCCGGCGCGCGCCCGCGAGATAGTCCGCACGCTGCGCGGCCTCCGCCAGGTACAGCTCCATGAGCATTTCGTCGCGCGCGGCCAGCTCCTCCCGCAGCAGCGCCCCGTCCTGCGCCATGAGCACGCAGTCGCCCGAGAGCAGGCGGCGCATCTGCTCCATCGCGCGCGGAACGTCCGCGCCCTCGCGGTCGGTCTTGTTGAGGAAGATGATCGTCGGAATCCCCCTGTCCATGAGCAGGCGCATCAGCGTCACCGTGTGGCTCTGCACGCCCTCCGCACAGGAGACGACCAGTACCGCCATATCGAGCACGGAGAGCGCACGCTCCATCTCGCCGGAAAAATCGACGTGTCCGGGCGTGTCCATCAGCGTGACCTGCACCGTCTCGCCGTCCTCGCGCGCCAGATCGAAGGTCGCCTGCTCGCAGAAGATCGTGATGCCGCGCGAGCGCTCGAGCGCATGCCCGTCCATGAACGCGTCGCCGTGGTCCACGCGGCCGCTGCGCCGCAGCAGACCGCCGCGCAGCAGCATCTGCTCGCACAGCGTCGTCTTGCCCGCGTCCACATGGGCCAACAGACCAACACTAATATTCTTTTTTCTCTTCTGTTCACCCATGAAAAAAGCGCCCCCTTCTGTGCATAATGTAAATATTATAGCACAGAAGGGGGCTTTAGTCGATATGAGAAACGGATTGGACAAAAAAATATAGTCCTTCCAACCCATTGCCGCTGTAGTTATCGAGGTAAATTGGGATAGAGCTTCACTCTCAGCTCACCCTTTGTTTCACCTCGATACATGGTGGCTTTTTTCAAAACAAGTTTCCATAGCGCATTCTTCTGCGCCGGGTTCAGAATGTCGTAGTTGTCCAAAATACTCTGCGTGGTCGGGATGATTTCCAACGCTGTACGGTTGATGGCTTCCTGCTCAGTTTGTTTCTGTAAAAGCTCAGCCTTGGTTTCTTCCAACTTCTGAATATCTTTTTGAATGGCGGCATTACGCCGTGTAAACATTTCCACGGTATAGACACCTTTTTCCAGATAATCACAAAGGTTGTTCTGCTGTGCCTGCAACTGAGCCAGCTGACCGATAACAGCGTCAAGAGCTGTGTCGGTTTGATCGGTGTTCACGGGCTTTCCGCTTTCAATCTGAATCTTATACGCAGCCAGCCAATCCCGCATTCCTTCCAAAATAGCGTTTTCTACATCAACGCACTTCATCTGTTTGCATCCGCACCCTCTGGTGGGACAGCGATACCATGCAGAAGTTTTCTGATTTTTGGCAGGAACATTTCGTTTCATAACTGCACCACAGTTTTCGCATACAAGAATGGTAGCAAAAGGATTCTTCAGTTCCTTGGCTACATGGGTTGAGTGATGACCCCTGCTTTTCTGCTTGGCCTTTACGTTGTCCCACATTTCCTGCGTAATGATCGGCTCATGCATACCATCGTAGAGATCGTAATCATCATTGGTATACCGCTTCTTTGTCAGCATACCATCTTCAATCACCCGCTTGACCGGCTCTCTGCGCCATCTGATTTTTCCCAAATAAACTTCGTTGTTCAGAATGTTCACCACGGAGGTCTGTCCCCATTTGCCATTTAGAGCAGGGATATTCAGTTGATTCAGCTGATAGGCGATGGTATTGTAGCCGATGCCTTGTTCGCCATACATATCATAAATCATACGGACGATTTTTGCTTCTTCTGGCTCAATACGCAGACTGTTCCCTTTCATGCCCTGGAGCTTATAGATGCGGTAGCCATAGGGAGCAACTGAACCCATGAACTTCCCCTCGGAAGCGGAGTGATTTCGCCCTCTGACCAGACGGGTGTTAATGCTTTTCAGCTCGTATCGGCTGAACATGAATTTCATGTCCGTGAACTGTTCATCGGAATCGTTCTGCAAGTCGTAGGTCTTGCCGGGGGTGATGATCTTACAGTTATTTGTCTGGAGGATCTGCATGATGTAGCCTGTTTCCATGGAAGAACCTCTGGAAAGACGCTCCAGATCGATGCACACGACACCGGCATAAAGTCCGGTGCGTACAAGTTCCAATAACCGCTGCATTTTCGGTCTGGCAGACAACGATTCACCGGAGGCAACCTCCTCCAGTACCTCAACCACATTCAGCTTTCTGGCCTTGCAGAAATCATTCAATATCTTCTTGTGTCTGCTGAGAGTTTCCTCCATCGACACTTCTTCAAAATCGGTATCCATTCTGGATTTTCGCAGATACATAATGTACTGCTCCAACTCTAAAAATGCTGCCATATTCGTCCTTTCCTTTCGTTTTTTCTTCATTGTAGTGACTTGCCCGCACATATACGAATGTGCGGGCAATGCCATTTTCCTTATGCGCTTTTCGGGATAATGCTTTGGGATTTGGCTTCTGCGATAATGTCAGCCACCTTTTTCAACAGAGCGGATACCTCGTCAGCGCTCACTTCTTTGCAGTAATCATCAAAAATCTCAACCTTAATTTCTTCCATTAGCGCTCCTCTCTGCTCCGCTGACGGCGACGGTACTGAGCCTCGCAGAGCTTCACAATCTCGGTTTCCATCTGTGCTGTGGTATAGCTTCGGGGGAAGAATTTCCGAATCCGATCCATGGGGATTTTCAATTTTTCTTTCTGGTTGGCTTTCTCTTCGCCCATGATGGCGCAGATCACATCTTCGCTGAGCCGTCCCTGTCGGCTGAACTCACGCATCCGCTGTGCCTGCGAAAGATTTGGAGTGGCATCGGTGTAGTCCATTTCAGACACGAGATGCTTCTGCTCCTCTTGTGTCAGGTAGGACAATTCCACCGCCGGGGTAAATGCAATTCGCCCCTCGTCCACCTTTTGGAGAATTTCAGGAATCAAATTGGTCAGGCGAATATAGCGGCGGACAGTTTCCCGGCCTTCGTTCATTCCTTGACCGACAAGATCACCGCTGCGCAACTTCGCCACAACTTGTGTCGAAGTGAGATCGCTGCGAAAGCCCTGCCGTTTCATTGCTTCCATCTTCAAACGGTAGGCAAAGGCCTTCTCGCTGGGAAGCAGATGCTCCCGGTGAAGATTACTGTCCACCAGAGCGATGGCGGCAGCATCACGATCCATGGCATAAATAAAGGCAGGAACTTCGCTCAGTCCTGCCTTTTCAGCTGCCCGGAACCGACGGTGTCCAGACACGATCTCGTATTCATCTGTGGTATTTTCTTTGGGACGCACAATCAGCGGAGTGAGAACTCCCTGTGTCTGAACGCTCTCCACGAGCGTATCCATTTCCTCATTGTCATGCACCTGATAGGGATGCCCCTCAAACGGGTGTAGCTTTTTCATATCAATATTAACGGCGTTCATTTCCTTTACCTCCTATCATCAAATTTCCATGTCATGCCCACGGCGGCGGGCAGACTGCTTGTGTTCCTGTGTTTCCTTTCCTCTGCTGAGGACAACATCAAGAAAAGCCCGAACCCTTTCGGATGCGATTTCCAGTGCATCCAGAAAAGGTTGGGCTTTCTTTTTCAGATTCTGATATTGTTCATGCAGCGCATCGTACCGCTGCTTCCAGATTGAAACCGACTTTTCTGCGGAAGCCAGTTTCTCTTTCAAACGCTTATTGTCTGCATTGGCAATAATTCCGTTGACTGCATAGCGTTTGAGCGTATCGCATTCATCCGGTGTCAGAGTGATATTGTTGCCGAATGTGGCTTTCTTGCCCATAGCTTCAATATCTTGCACCGTCAGGGCAGTTGCCCTTGCTACCTTTGTTTCCTTTTGCAGAGCTTCCAGTTTCTTTTTCTGCTTCTCCGTGGCAGCTTTGGCATCCTCCAAAGTCTGCTCGGCCTGTGCCACCTGTCCGGTCACAGCTTCCAACCGCTGCTGTTCCGCCTGCACCTTGAACTGTGTAACTGTCAGATGTTCCTCGGTACTGCCACGCTCTCCACGCTCCACATCGGTATACCCGGCGTTTTGCATGAAATGAAAAAAGTCATCCTGCAGCACACTGTAGGACGACTTCAAAATCTTTTTTCCTTTTGCGGTGAGCATGGGATTTCCGTCCTCGCCAAGCACCGGCTTGGACTCCCATTTCTTACTGCGGCTGACCTGTGTGATGACCTCTTTTACAGTTCCCCGGAGGGCTTCATCCTTGCACCGCTTCGACCAAAGGATCTGCTTTTCCACCACCGGGATATAAACCACATGAAGATGATAGTGGTACACATCCTCGCCCAGAGCTTCGGACATTGCCCGGTTGCGCTCGTCGGCGTGCATCACAGCGGAGAGAATATACTGCTCACCGCCCACGATCTCTACGGCGGCTTTATAAGCGTCGGCATAAAACTGTTTTGCAAATTCATAGCCGCCGTGGTTGTGGAAGTAGGCAGAGTTTACATCAAACAGCAGCTCCCCATATTTCACCGCATCGGCTTTCAGACCACGGGTGGAGATAACACCATCTGCAATCATCTGATCGAACATGGCGGCATAGCTGTCGGTAGGTTTCTTGAAGTGGACATTGCGGTGGGTCTGGGTGGTATCAATATCTTGATTGGAGTAGCTGTCTTTTTCTCGCTCGTTATGCTCCTGAACTTTCGCCACATCGTCGGGGGTGGGCAAGTCCTGGTTACGGGCAAAGGTACGGTCAATTCCATCGTTTCTTGCCATAGGCTTTTTCCTTTCTTTCGAGAGTAGCAGACGGGCGGGGGCTGCGGGGATGCACTTCTGCGGAAGTGTAATAACCCACTATGACACTTTCATCCATACTGGCTGCAAAGTGCCGTGGGCTCTCCGAGGGCTCTCCCGAGGGGGAATGCGGTCACTGCGGTGACCTCTGCTGACCAAGGCGAAAATGTCTGCAACTTTTCTTATGGTCAGCCCGCCTGCATGAAGCTGTTCTGCGTCAACATCCTCCTGCAGCCGGTGTCCACAGACACTTTTTCAAAAGTTCGTGGACATCGAAACAGCCCGAGAATGTGCTGTTCCGATAATGAGTGTTTCACGCTCTTTTGCTGCGTACATACGTACCAGCAATCGGTTTTACTCGACCCTTCGCCATTCTTCCGGAATGTCATCCGGTACGTACGTACACGGCGAATCTCCGTAAAACCCGTTTATATGAGGTCGTGCAATCGCTTTCACTCCCATGAATCCCCACACCCGCCGTCCGGCAGAGTTGGTGATGTTGTTGCAATGCTCCAGATTGAATTTCTTGGCATTGGCAATCATGGCGTCGCTGAAGCTGCGGGCTTTCAGCGGAGCAAGGGAATTTTCCTCGCACCACATCCGGTAGATTTCATAGAAATCCTTGGAGCTGATGGACGCATCCGCTTTGCGCCGGATGTATCCCTCCGATTCCATGAAATCAAAGATATTGTTGTTGTCACGCTTGACCGCTTCCCGGTTTTCCCGGATACGGTCACTCTCCGTAAACTTAAAGTTGTTGGCAACAAGCCGCTGCAATCCCTCCAATGCCCACAGGAAGATGCCCTCGGCTTCGGCTTTCATCTTCTCCGCAAGGTCAGGATCGTCAGCTCTGTCCACAGGCTTTTCCTTGGTGGTCAGCACAAGCTGTCTGCGGTAAAATCCGTCACTGCGGTCATACAGAGCTTGCAGATCACCGTTACTGAACGCCATCAACCGGGCGAACATCCAGCCCTGATAACTCTGCTTGCCCTTGCGTTCCAAATCCATCT
>JBJEUH010000155.1:0-2986 GCA_051883735.1 Candidatus Ventricola sp. | reverse complement strand
GACTTGATTTTGCAAAGCTGTTCGGAAGTGGGAGCGGGCACAGCCCGCTTTTTTGAATCATAGCAAGTTGCGCGAAAAATCGTGTGCCAAGCGCTCGTCATGAGCAAAAGGCGGCGCTTCCCGCTCAGCTCATTCGGAAGAAAATGTTGCAGATGGGATTATTTTTGTGCATTTTCCATAAAATCGCGGCATAATATACCAAATTTGCGGAGATATTTTTTGAGAGATATAGATTTTTGAAGGATCATGCGCTATAATAATTGCGTATCTGTGATTGTCTTTTAGGCGTTCTCGAAAGGAGAATGAAAACATGATACCCGAGAAACGATTTTTGAATCAGATTCAGCAGGTCCTCGCCCGCCTGATGCAGCCCCTCTGGCTGCTGGACACCGAGGGCACCGTGCTTCTGCCGGAGGAAAACCGCGGCAAAATCAGCCTGCCTGAGTTCATGGAGCCGGGCATGCCCGTCGCTTTTGAAGGAAAGACCTTCCTGATGATCGGCATCACGCCGGAGCTGATCCTCTGCGCGGATGCGCAGGGCGCCGCTACGCACGACTGCATCGTGCTCGCCGGCGCGATGGTGCAGTCTATGGGCCGGGGCGAAGCGCCGATCCAGAGCCGCTACGACGTGTACCGCCGCGTGCTGCGCGACGAGCTCTCCGGCTCTGAGCTGGAGGCGCTTGCGCACGAGCATCAGATCGAGATGAACCGCGAGCGCTGCGTCATGACCTTCCAGATCCTGCAGACGGAGACGGAGACGGCCTTCAACATGCTCGAGGAGCTTGTGCCGCGCGCCAGCGGCGATCTGCTTGTGGAGATGGACCGCCACACGGTCGTCTTCCTCAAGTGCATGGAGAATGTCGAGGCGTTCGACGAGCTGTATCAGCTGGCCGAGGCGATCGAGCAGACCCTGCTTGACGAGGTGGGCAAGAGCTGCGTCGTCGGCATCGGCGAGCCGAAGAAGACGTTCCCCGAGATCGGCGAGAGCTATCGCGAGTCCCGCCGCGCGGTCGAGGTCGGCCGCATCTTCCTGACCGAGCAGCATATCTACGTCTATCGCAGCCTCGTGCTCGAGCGCTTCCTGATGGACATCCCGCGCGAGATGGGCACCCGTTACCACAGCATCCTCTTCAACCGCAAGACCGCGCGCCTGTTCAACGACGAGATGCTGCACACCATTGAGATGTTCTTTGCGAAGGACCTCAATCTGTCCGATACCGCGCGCCAGCTGTACATCCACCGCAATACGCTCGTGTATCGCCTGGACAAGGTGCAGCGTCAGACCGGACTGGATCTGCGCAAGTTCGACGATGCGGTGACCTTCAAGATGATGATGCTCCTTGGCAAGAGCGGCAAGGACAAGCCGCGTCCTGTATATTGATTTGCTAATGACAGCCGGCGCACGAATCCGCCGGCTGTTTTTGGCGATATGGAAAGGAATGGAACATATTGAAACGCAATCATGTCATCGCATCTGTGCTCGCGTTCGTGCTGCTGACGGCGGTCTGCTTCTCTACGGGCGCTGCGGCCACGCTGCCGATGTTCAAGCAGCAGGGGGATATCACCATCTCGCGTGAGGAATATGACCGGCTCAAGCAGTACGAAAAGCTCGATCTGCTGATGCAGCTGGTGGAGCTGTATTATTATGAAGATGTCGACACGGAGGAGATGCTCGAGAGCGCGGCCATTGGCCTGATCGAGGGCGTCGGCGACGTGTACAGCGTGTATTACACCAAGGAGGAAATGGAAGCCTTCAACGAGGAGACGGAGGGCGAATACGCGGGCATCGGCTGCCAGCTTCTGGCGGACCCGACGGACAAGATGATCACCGTCACGCGCGTCTTCAAGGGCAGCCCGGCGGAAGAGGCCGGCATGCGTTCGGGCGACAAGATCGTCTACGTCAACGATGTGTACTATTCGGCCTACGAGATGGACGCGGCGGTCGACGTGATGCGCGGCACGCCGGGCGAGAGCGTGAAGGTGACGGTCCTGCGCGACCTGGAGACGGTCGATTTTGACATCACCCGCAAGGTGGTCAACATCAATTACGTCGAGTACGAGATCTTGGACGGCAACATCGGCTATGTGATGGTGTACGATTTCCTGGGCGACGCGGTCGAGGGCTTCAAAGCGGCGCTGGAGGCGTTCCAGGCGGCGAACGTGACCGGCATGATCATCGACCTGCGCAACAACGGCGGCGGTCTGCTGGAGGCGAGCGTGCAGATGGCGGACATGATCCTGCCGGAGGGCACGGTGGTCTCCATGCGCGACAAGTACGACAACGAGGAGACCTTCACCATCGACGACGAGTATTACGACGTGCCGATGGTCGTGCTGGTCAACGGGTACAGCGCCAGCGCCTCGGAGATTCTCTCCGGCGCGATCCGCGATACCGGCGAGGGCACGCTGGTGGGCACCAGGACGTTCGGCAAGGGCGTGGTGCAGAGCGTCGTCGATTTCCCGGACGGCAGCGGCCTCAAGGTGACGACCGCGCGCTACTTCACGCCCAGCGGCGAATGCATCCACGGCGTGGGCATTGAGCCGGACGTGGAGGTCGAGCTGGACGAGGACGTCGTCACGCGCTACGGCCTCAACAACCTGCCGCACGATCAGGACGCGCAGCTGCAGAAGGCGATTGAGCTGATCCAAAATGGCGAAGCCAAGTGACGGGCACATGCCAAAACTCAAGAAAAACCGGGAGAAAAGCGGGAAATTCCCGCTTTTTCTCTTGCAATTCCCGTCATGATATGGTATCATCTTACGGAAAACGCACCTGCGTCTGTTTCGTGCGCCTGCCGGGCTGTCCGGTCCGCATGAGGAGAGGATGCAGGGAGGGTTTAATCAAAA
Organism: Candidatus Ventricola sp.; assembly: GCA_051883735.1. GTDB lineage: Bacteria > Bacillota > Clostridia > Christensenellales > Aristaeellaceae > Ventricola. The sequence continues at coordinate 139 of JBJEUH010000155.1, read as the reverse complement.
GGAGGAATATCCACATGGCAGTAATCTCTATGAAGCAGCTGCTCGAGGCCGGTGTGCACTTTGGCCACCAGACCCGCCGCTGGAACCCCAAGATGGCGCCGTACATCTTCACCGAGCGCAACGGCATCTACATCATCGA
>JBJEUH010000154.1:0-3038 GCA_051883735.1 Candidatus Ventricola sp. | reverse complement strand
ACAGGCCGACCTTCCCGAAGAACCGGCCGCCGCCCGCGGTGGCCATGTACAGCGCCTCGGGGAGGGTGAGCGGCTTTTCGCCGGGGTCGGTCAGGCGCCAGCGCAGCTTGCTCACCTGCACGGCGGCGGCCATGACGGCAAACAGGTCGAGCGTGTGGCCGCCGGCCACGTCGCTGCCCAGGCCGATCTCGCAGCCCTGGCGCAGATAGCGCGCGGCGGGCGCAATGCCGGCGATGACGTTTTCGTTGCTGGTGGGGCAGTGCGCGATGAAGACATGGCCGTCGCGGATCATGCGCGCCTCTTCCTCCGGGCAGTAGATGCAGTGCGCCATGATGGTCGGGCAACTGCCGCCGAAAAGGCCGTAGCGCGCGTAGGTGTCGGCGTACGTCTTCGCGTCCGGGCAGAGGGCCTTCACCCATTCGATCTCCGAGGGGCTCTCGGACAGGTGGCTCTGCATGGGCACGCCGTATTCCCTGGCCAGCTGGCCGAGCTTCTCCATGTACGCGTCGGTCACGCTGGGCGTGAAGCGCGGGGTGAGGATCGGATGCACGCGCGCGAAGCCGGCCTCCCTGCAGGCCTCAAGCCAGCGGCGGGTTTCATGTTCGCCGTTCTCCGGCGTGCGCTCGGAGTAGTCCTCCGGGCAGTTGCGGTCCATGCTCAGCTTGCCGACGAACGCGCCCAGGCCCGCCTTGTCCAGCTGGCGCATGAGCTCCAGCGTCGCATCCGTGTGGAGGGTGGCGAAGATCGCTGCGCGGGTGGTGGCGGTGTGCAGCAGGTCGCGGGTGAAGACCTCGTAGTACGCCCGGGCGTGCGAGGGATCGGCGTAGCGCGCCTCCTCGGGATAGGTGTAGCGCTCAAGCCAGTCGATGAGCTCCAGGTCCATCGCCGTGCCGCAGTAGCTGTACTGCGGGGCGTGCAGGTGCAGATCGCTCATGCCGGGGATGATCAGGCCATCGCCAAAGGCCGCGACGGGAATGCCGGCATAGCGCCCGGGCAGCGCGTCAAAGACGCCGGCAACCCGGCCGCCCTCGCAGACGAGGAAGCCCTGGCGGCTGCGCAGCGCGCCGATTTGAGGCGTATCGACGATCAGGCCCCTAAGGGCAAATGTCTCGTTCATGTGCATTGTCCTTCATACATAGTGAAACGGGCGGCTGAAGGCCGCCCGTGTGCAAAGCTCCAATCAAAAGCGCGAAGAAGAGGACGGCAGCGGAGGACCTCATCCGTCAATCCTTCGGATTGCCGCCTTCCCCAGAGGGGAAGGCTTGGACGGCGGGCAGAAGCCGCCTGACAGGATACAGCGTTTTGAAGCCGCCCTGGCGTCCTCCCCTCAGTTCAGCGGGCGGATCAGGATGAACGGCGTGAGCTCGTCGCCCTGGCCGGAGGGATTGTCCCGCATCGCGTCCTGAATCTGCGCGTCGGTGAGCGGGAAATTCGTGGCCTTGCCCAGCTGGTTCTGGTCGAAGTCGTTCGCGTCCATGACGACGGTCGGCACGCCGGTGGCGGCGTAGAGCGCGTCGCACAGCTCGACCGGATGCTCCGGGTTGATCACGCCCATGGTGTGATACTGCTCAAAGGAGGAGTCCGGATAGAAGCCGTCGATGCCCGCGACGTCGTGGCCGCAGATCTTGTAGAACAGGCCGCGCACGCCGAACGGACGGGTGACGGCGGAGACGGCGGCGGCCAGCAGCACGCGCGGCAGGCCGCAGATCTCGATCGTCAGCTGCATCTTGTAGGGCTGGTGCATGCCGATGCCGGTGGAATTGTGGCCGGCGAACGGCGAGAGCAGACGCGCCCAGAAGCCGGGGTGCGTGTCCTCGAGCGTGCGCACGTTGCCGGTGCACATGCCCATCACCTTCGCGGTAAAGGAGAGGCAGTCGCCCTCCCTGAACAGCGGCAGCACATAGCGGCGCACGAGCTCCGCCTGATCCTCGTTCGGCTGAACGAAGTGGGTCTGGATCGCGTAGCGCTGATAGCGCCGCCCGTCCTTGCCCTCCAGAATGCCGCGGTCGTAATAGATCACGCCGTCCGCTTCACAGCGCGTGGATTCCACATTTCTAGAAGCGCCCATATTTGCCTCCCCGGCCATATCCGGCCTTTCATCTTTCACAGCGGACCACCTGCCTTTTGGAAGGTAGGTTGTCCGGTTTTTTCATCGTTTATCAGGATCACTTTATTGTACATGATGCGAGGGGGATTGTCAATTTTTCCCGCCTGAAGCCGCGCAAAAAACGGGTTTGGGCGCATAAAGAAGAAGGAATGGGAAAAACAAGGTTGCAAAACGCAGGCATTTGGGCTATAATCCGACAGGGTAGAGAATTTTCGGTTTTGGGCCGATTTGGAAAGGAAGATTTGAACATGCTGGATATCAACATGCTCCGCAAGACGCCGGACGTCGTGCGCGAGAATATGAAGAAGAAGTTCCAGGATCACAAGCTGTATCTGGTGGACGAGGTCATCGACCTCGATCGCAAAAACCGCGAGGCCATGCAGCAGGCCGACGCCCTGCGCAACCAGCGCAAGGTGCTCTCCAAGGAGATCGGCGGCCTGATGAAGCAGGGCAAGCGCGAGGAGGCCGAGGCGACCAAGGCGAAGGTTGCCGAGCTGGCGGAGGAGCTCGAGCGCCTGGAGGCGCTGGAGGAGGAGTACGCCGAGGAGATCAAGAAGCGCATGCAGGTGATCCCGCAGATCATCGACGAGAGCGTGCCCATCGGCAAGGACGACAGCGAGAACGTGGAGATCGAGCGCTTCGGCGAGCCGTTCGTGCCGGACTTTGAGATCCCGTACCATGTCGAGATCATGGAGAAGCTCGCCGGCATCGACATCGATTCCGCCCGCAAGACCTCCGGCAACGGCTTCTACTACCTGACCGGCGACGTGGCCCGCCTGCACAGCGCGTGCCTGTCCTATGCGCGCGACTTCATGATCGACCGCGGCTTCACCTACTGCATCCCGCCGTACATGATCCGCTCCAATGTCGTGACCGGCGTCATGTCCTTCGCGGAGATGGAGAACATGATGTACAAGATCGAGGGCGAGGA
>JBJEUH010000153.1:0-15854 GCA_051883735.1 Candidatus Ventricola sp. | reverse complement strand
TCATTCTTCATGGTGCACTTCTGTGCATGGAGTTTGTTATGTAAATCTTTCCGTGCAGTGCCGTTCTCGGGCGCAGAGCCTCATGATGTACGGCACTTTGTCGGTGATGCCGCCGGCAGCATGCCGGTTTTGTATGCTGGCGCGGAGGGCGTGCGGAGTTGTGCGGAAGTCTAAATAAATACGTCTGATGATTTGTAAGAAATGGACAAAACAACGCCGACGATTTATTTTTATTTAATAAAATTAAGAAATACTGAACATGTACATTGACAATTAACGAAATTTGGTGTAGATTAACACTAACGAAAGGGAAGACGCAAACAGAAAGCAAAGCACAACCTGCCCGCCTTCCCTTTGCAAAGCACATTGGGATGCGTTTGATCGGGGAAAGGCGCCGTTTCCTGATTTGAACGGGATTCCGCATAACAGGATATTGAAGAAAGGGTAAAAGGCATGAACGCACAGAAGTACATCGACAGCAATCCGGTCATCCGGACCATTGCCAACAAGGAAGAGACTGTCTGGATCAATCCGTATTTCCTGCCCTTTGCGATGACGGACGCGACCTGCCAGCTGGTGGTCTCCGACGCGGACATCGAGGACGCCGAGAAGCGCCTGGCCAGATTCGCCTCCTTCATCCGCCGCTGTTTCCCGGAGACCGAGGAAACCAACGGCCTGATCGAATCCCCCCTGAAGGCCATTCCCGCCATGCAGAAGAAGCTGGAGGAGACCTACGGCTGCCAGATCCCCGGCCGGCTGTTCCTGAAGATGGACAGCCATCTGGCCATTGCGGGCTCCGTCAAGGCGAGGGGCGGCATCTACGAGGTGCTCAAGCACGCGGAGGATCTGGCGCTTGAGAGCGGCAAATTCAGCGTGGACGAGGACTACGCCCGTCTGGCCGACGACGACATGAAGGCCTTCTTCGGACAGTATACCGTGCAGGTCGGCTCGACCGGCAACCTGGGCCTGTCCATCGGCATCATGAGCGCGGCGCTGGGCTTCAAGGTCAAGGTGCACATGTCCGCCGACGCCAAGCAGTGGAAGAAGGATCTGCTCAGGAGCAAGGGCGTGGAGGTCATCGAGTACAGCGACGACTATTCCAAGGCCGTGGCGGAGGGCCGCAAGCTGTCCGACATGGACCCGATGAGCTACTTCGTGGACGACGAAAAGTCCGTGAACCTGTTCCTCGGCTACGCGGTGGCGGCCAAGCGCCTGCACGAGCAGCTGACGCAGGCCGGCATCACGGTGGATGAGGAGCATCCGCTGATCGTGTATCTGCCGGCCGGCGTGGGCGGCGCCCCGGGCGGCGTGGCGTATGGCCTGAAGCGGATTTACAAGGACAATGTGCACTGCTTCTTCACCGAGCCGACGATGTGCCCTTCCGTTCTGCTGGGCGTGGCCACGCAGGAGTTCGAGAAGGCCAATGTGCATGATTTCGGCATCTCCGGCATGACCGAGGCCGACGGCCTGGCCTGCGCAAGCCCCTCCGGCTTCGTGACCCGGATCATGACCAACCTCCTGTCCGGCGACTTCACGGTGGCCGACGGCAAGCTCTACGATTACCTGCGCCTGCTCTACGCCTCCGAGCAGGTTCAGATCGAGCCCTCCAGCTGCGCGGCCTTCAGCGGCCCCTGCGGTCTGCTCAGCTATGCGGACTCCAGGGCGTACTGCGAGAAGCACGGCCTGACGCAGGAGAAGCTGGCCAATTCCGTGCAGATCGCCTGGGCAACCGGCGGCAGGCTGGTGCCGGAAGAGGTCCGCAAGGCGTATCTTGAAACCTACATCGGATAAAAAATGAGGGAGAGAAGCATATGAGTTCGAATCTGTTGGTCATCAGCGGCCTGATTCTGGGCGTGCTGGTGCTGGTCCTGTGCACGGTCAAGTTCAAGATTCATCCCTTCTTCGCGCTGATTGCGACGACCGTTACCTTTGCCGTCGTCTCCGGCATGAACCTGGAGGAGATGCTCAGCGCGTTCACCAGCGGCATGGGCGGCACCATGGCGGACATCGGCCTGGTCATTGCGCTGGGCACGGTGACCGGCGCGCTGCTGGAAAAATCCGGCGCTGCGGAGACCATGGCCAAGACCATCCTGAAGATCACGGGCAAGAAGCACGCGGCCCTGGGCCTGGCCATCACCGGCTACTTCGTGTCCATCCCCGTGTTCTGTGACTCCGCCTTCGTCCTGCTCAGCCCCATTGCGAAGCGGATCTCCAAGGATACGAAGATTTCCATGACCACCATGGCCGTGGCCCTGTGCATGGGCCTGCACGCCACCCACATGTTCGTGCCGCCGACGCCCGGCCCGCTGGCCGTCGCGGGCATCCTGAGCGCGGACCTGGGCTATGTGATCCTGTTCGGCGCGCTGGTTTCCATCCCCGTCATGCTGGTGGGCTACTTCGGCGCCGTCTTCATGGGCAAGAAGTACGACTACCTGCCGGAAAACGTGGTGGACGTCCCGGAGAACCAGAAGCTGCCCTCCCCGCTGATGGCCTTCCTGCCGATCCTGACGCCCATCCTGCTGATGCTGCTCAAGACCATCGGCGACATGTGCGGCCTGCAGGGCACTCTGATGAACGTCATCGCCGTGCTGGGCACGCCCGCCGTGGCGCTCCTGGTCGGTCTGATCATCGCACTGGTCGGCTACCACCAGATTTTCCCCGAGGACACCAAGGCGTGGGGCTTTGACGGCGTGTTTTCGGACGCCCTCAAAACTGCCGGCCAGATCATCCTGATCGTCGGCGCCGGCGGCGCGTTCTCCGGCGTGCTGAAGGCGTCTCCGCTGCAGGCCATCCTGACGAACACCTTCTCCGGCCTGACCATCGGCATCCTCGCGCCCTTCATCATCGGCTTCATCTTCCGCACCTGCGTGGGCTCCGCCACCATCGCGATGGTGACCGCGGCGACGATGATCACGCCGCTGCTGGACGTCCTGGGCTTCGCCTCCCCGATGGGCCGCGTGATTGCCATGCTGGCGTGCGCTGCCGGCGGCCTGATGGTGTTCCACGGCAACGACGACTTCTTCTGGGTCACCGCGACCACCTCGGAGATGGATACCTCCGTGGCCTACAAGACCATTCCGATCATCAGCGTGTGCCAGTCTATCGTGGCCCTGATCGTGGTCTTCGTCCTGAGCCTGATCTTTATCTGACCGGCATGATGCCGGCTGCATCGCGACGATACGATGCAGATTCGCAAAGACTTACAGAGTAAGAAAGCGTTGAGGGTGAAAAACATGAAACAGGCAATTTTCTCGGGCAGCGCCCCGGCGGCCATCGGCCCGTATTCCCAGGCCATCACGGTGGGCGATACGGTGTACATCTCCGGCCAGCTTCCCATCGATCCGGCCACCGGAAGCTTCCCTTCCGATGACATCAGGGACCAGACCCGGATGTCCCTTAAAAACATCCAGGCCATTCTGGCGGCCGCCGGCCTGACCATGGCCAATGTGGTCAAGACGACGGTGCTTCTGGACGACATCGGCGACTTCGGCGCGATGAATGAGGTCTACGGATCGTATTTCGCCGAGCCCTATCCCGCCAGAGCCGCCTTTGAGGTGGCCAGGCTGCCCAAGGGAGCGAAGGTCGAAATCGAAGTCATCGCAGTTCGGTAATGGATTGCTAAGAGAGCTGCCTCACCCAATAGCGGTGGGGCAGCTCTTTCATATGTTGTCGGTTTTTATGCCCTGAATCGGCATGAGGGATGGAAAAACCGCCGCTGGAGGTGGACAGTCGTGTCCGGCGGCGGTTGGCGAAAGACGGGCGGGAGAAAGCAGGCGCGCAACAGGCGGAGCTGGCTTACTGATTGGTCATGATCCGAAGGATTTCGCGGTCGGTCTCGCGCATGCCCAGCCGGCCCAGCCGGCCGATGTTCTGAATGGTGGCCTCCACGCCCTTGGTGACGATGCCCTCGCCGCCGCGGAACTGCTGACCGCATTGGAACATGTGGTAACCCAGCAGACCCGCGTCGACGGCTGCGGCAATCTTTGCGGCGCACGAGGGCTTTGCGCCATCGCAGATCATGCCGGAGACGATGGCGACGGCGTTGACGAGCGTGTGGGAGATCTCTCTGAGGCCGCCGCCGTGCAGATAGGCGATGGCCGCGCCCGCTGCGCAGCCTGCGCTGACAGCGCCGCAGTACGCGCTCAGGCGGCCGATGCCCGTCTTCATGTGGATGGTCAGCAGGTCGGAGAGCAGCACGGCGCGCAGCATGGTCTCGTGGCTGACGCCGAGGTGTCTGGCGTATTCGACCACGGGAACCGAGGCGGTAATGCCCTGGTTGCCGCTGCCGGAGACGATGATCACCGGCATCTCGCAGCCGCTCATGCGTGCGTCGGAACCGGCGGCAGCCATGCAGCGTGCCCGCACCTTGATGTCGGTGCCGTAGCAGTCGCGCAGGACGGAGCCGATGTTGGCGCCCCAGTCGTTTTCCAAGCCCTCCAGGGCGATGGCGTAGTTGTATTCCACCTGGCGCTCCACCAGCGCGCGCACGTCCTCCAGATCGCAGGTGCCGGCGAAGTCGAGAATGCCCTCCACGGACAGACAGCTGCGGTCGGTCAGCCCCTCCGCGAGCTCGCTGACCTTGCCGTCGTCCAGCAGAACGCGCCCGTTGTGCTCGATCAACACGATGTTGGTGTGGTAATCGCGGATGCGCAGACGAACGACGTCCTCGCCCGCCTGGAGCGTCAGGAGGATATCGAAGACGATGTCGCTCGCGGAGGGGGAGACGCGGATGTCGCAGGAGGAGAGGTAGTCCCGGATGGCCTGCTTCTGGTCATCGCTGACCTCGCTGATGACCTCCAGAATCCGATCCGCCCGGCCGGCCACGATGCCCGCCGCAGCGGCGGCCTCGATGCCCTTCAGTCCGCCGGTATTGGGCACGACGACGCTTTTGACGTTTTTGATGATGTTGCCGCTGGCTTCAATCTGCACGCGGTCCGGGAGCTTCCCCAGGACGGCGCGCGCCTTGGCGGCACCATAGGCGATGGCGATCGGTTCGGTGCAGCCCATGGCAGGGACGAGCTCTTCCCGCAGAATCTGAATGAAATGGGCATAGCGGGAATCGGTTTTTTGCATACGATAGCTCCTTTCCGATATGAATCAAACAATCTGCAGCTGCTTGCTCAGCGCGTTCAGGCTGCGTGCGCCGTCAGGCTCCAGCACAAGCAGATCCTCGATGCGGATGCCGAAGCGCCCGGGAAGGTAGATGCCGGGCTCGCAGGAGAAGACATTGCCCGGCTCCAGCGGCGCGGTGTTGGCAGAGGCGATGAACGGCGCTTCGTGAACGTCCAGCCCGATGCCGTGGCCGAGCCGATGGGTGAAGAAACGGCCGTAACCCGCCTCCGAGATCACCCTGCGCGCTGCGCGGTCCACCTCTGCCGCGGGCACGCCGGCTGCTGCGGCGCGCCTGCCGGCCAGATGCGCCTCCAGCACGATGGAATAGACGTCCTCAAAGCCCTCGGGCAGACTGCCGACGGCAAACGTGCGGGTAAAGTCCGCCCGGTATCCGCGGTATGTGCCGCCGATATCGAACATGAGCGCATCCCCCCTGCACACGACCCGGCTCCCGTTCACATGATGGGGCAGGGCGGTGTTGGGGCCGGAGGCGACAATGCCGTCTCCCACAGCGTCGAAGCCCTCCTCCAGCCGGAGCTGGCGAAGGCGCGCGGCGATCTCCTTTTCTGTCCTGCCGATCAGCGGCTCATGGAGCAGGCGCGTCAGCGCACGCTCCGCCATGTGCTGCGCAGTCTCGATGGTCTGGATTTCCTGCGCGCTCTTCCTGCTGCGCAGAGGCACGAGCAGGCTGTCGGCGCTCTGCCAGCGCAGGGCCGGGCAGCGTGCCTGGAGCGCCAGAAGCAGGCTGGCGCGCATCTGGCGGCCGACGGCGACGCATCCGCGCGCGGGCAGCAGATCGGCGAGCAGGCCGACGGCGTCCTGGTCGTCCGAATAGGGGAGCAGCGCCAGCGACGCGGCCAGCCCGGGCTCGTTGCCGCATTCAAAGGCGGGCATGAGCAGCACGGCGCGTTCACGGGTGATCACCAGCGCTGCAGCGCGCTGAGACTCCTGCCTGGCGCTGCCGGTCAGATAGAGAAAGTCGGCTGACGGCGCGACAACGACCGCGGCGATCTCCGCGCGCTGCATGCTGCGCTGCAAGAGGATTCGGCGGTTTTCGTAGACACACATGCTGAGCACCTCCTGTTTGGATAAAAGGCATGCGATCCGGCCGGAAATATGGACAGTGGTGGACAAATTGATGAGAATGGAGAATAATTCATTGTCAGGGGTTGACAATGATCTGGCCTGATGATATTATTAATCATATCAGAGATGCACCGAATAGTCAAGCCGAGAATGCACATTGCCTGAATGGCGATTCGCAATGAAAGGAGCTCAAGCACATGAACAAGAGAGAACGGGTTTTCCATCTTCTGGAGGGGAAGCCGATTGACAGAACGCCGGTTGGATTCTGGCTCCATTTTCCGCAGAGCATGCACCACGGCGACGCGGCGATTCGCGCGCATATGGAGTTCATGCGCCAGACGGACGCGGATATCCTCAAGGTGATGAATGAAAACGTGCTCTATGACGGAGAAAGCAAAATCCTCAGCACGGCGGATATCGGCAAGTTCCGCGGCTTCAGCCGCAAGGACAGGCAGTTCATCGATCAGATGGACATCATCAAGCGGATTGCCGATCAGGCCGGCGGCGAGTATCCCATTCTGGCCACCATTCACGGCCTGATCGCCTCGGTCTTCCACGCGACCGGTTTTTCCGGCAACTATGTCGGCATGGGCTACGGGCTGTCGATCTTCTGCCGGGAAAAGCCGCAGCAGATGAGGGGCGTCTTTGACATGTTTACCGATACGCTGATGGAGCTGGTAGACTGCTCGCTGGAGGCCGGCGCGGACGGCATCTTCTACGCGGCGCTGGGCGGCGAGTCGAAGTGGTTCCTCCACGACGAGTACATGGAGCATGTCTCCGGCTTCGAGCAGAAGCTGTATCGCCACATCAAGGAAAAGACGCCGTTCGACGTGCTGCACATCTGCAAATCCGACGTGGACTTCTCCCGCTTTACCGTGCTGGACCCGACGGTGGTCAACTGGAGCGTCTACCACAATCATGTCAGCCTGACGCAGGGCGCGCAGCTGTTCCCGAAGAGCATCATCCTGGGCGGCTTCCAGGACCGCAGCGGCGTGCTGGTGGACGGAACGCCCGAGCAGATCCGCGAGCATACCCGCAAAATCCTCAAGGAGATGGAGGGCAAGCCGTTCATCGTCGGCTCCGACTGCACGCTCCCCACGGAGATTTCCATGGACCGCATCCGCTGCGTGGTGGACGAGGTCGCCGCGCAGAGGTAACGCCTTTGCCGGAGAAACAAAAAACAGAGCATGCGATGCTCTGCGGATGAATCAGAAATTGTCATTGGGCAGCAGCTCGGTCTGCATGCACAGAATGTCCTCGCGCAAAAGCTTCAGCGCCGTGTCCAGATCGCGGCTCTCCAGCGCGTTCACAATGCGCTCGTGCAGATGGCGGGTCTGGCGCGGGGAGATGACGCTGTCGCGGCGGGTAAAGTAGAGCTGGGCATAGGCGCGCGTGCAGGTGGAGAGCGTTCTGCGGAGCACATCGAGCGCAAGCGCGTTGCCCGTGCCCTCCATCAGGCACAGGTGGAACTGGACGTTGTTGTCCCAGGCGGTCCACAGATCCTTTTCCTGGGCGGGCTTGTTGCGCTGGCGGTTGAGCTCACGAAGCTGCTCGAGATGGTTCTCCGTCAGGTTGACGATCAGCCGTCTGAGGCTGCCCAGCTCCAGATAGATGCGAAGCTCCGTCAGGTCGCGCACGTCCTTGGCGCTGATCTGAATGACCTGGTAGCCGCAGCGCGGGATGCTGTGCAGCACGCCGTCATGGCACAGCTGGATCAGCGCCTCGCGGACAGGGGACTTGCTGAAGCCGAAGTGTTCGATCAGCTGCTTTTCCGTGACGATTTCGCCGGTCTGAATCTGACCGTTGCAGATCATCTCGATGATTTGCTGATAGACCTGATCCTTGAGCGTGGTTTTCTTGGAAGTGATCAATGGTTGCTTCTCCTTCGTTCAGGCATTGAGGGGCAGTTTGAACACGGACAAAATTCGATTTATCATAACAATTATTTTCTGATCTGTCAATAGCTGAGCATGCGGAAAATCCGTCTGCTGCCGCGCAGAGCAGGGCGACAGACGAAATGAGCGGAAAGGGTTGCATCTCCCTATCGTGTATGATATGATTAATAATCATATTAGTTTCTTGTCGCATGCTGACGAAAATCCGAGACAACAGTGAGGGAAGACTATGAGTAGACTGCGGTATATCATCAAACGGCTGCTGATTGCCATACCGACCTTCTTTGGCATCACGCTGCTGGTGTATCTGCTGGCGTCCATGACGCCCAGCTCGCCGCTGGAGATCATGTTCAATGATCCGATGGCGACGCAGGAGCAGATGGAGGCCATGGAGCAGGCGCTTGGCCTGGATCAGCCGGTGTATATCCAGTATCTGCGCTGGCTGAAGGGGCTGCTGACAGGCAACCTGGGATACTCCTACCGGACCAACCTGCCGGTCATGGACATGGTGCTCGAGCGCATCGGTCCGACGCTGCTGCTGACCGGCTCGGCGATGCTGCTGACCTTCCTGATCGCGCTGCCGCTGGGCATCATGGCTGCGTACAGGCCCTATTCCGGCTGGGACTACATCTCCTCCGGCATTTCCTTCATTGGCGCGGCCATGCCCAACTTCTTCGCGGCGCTGGTGCTGATCTATATTTTCAATGTCAATCTGCGCTGGTTCCCCTCGTCGGGCATGTATGATTCCTCGGGCGTGCGCTCGATGGGCATGCTGCTGCATCATCTGGTGCTGCCCTCGTGCGTGCTGGCGATCCAGTACATCGGCAGCCTGATCCGGCAGTGCCGCGGCTCCATGATGGAGGTGCTGCAGAGCGACTATGTGCGTACGGCCCGCGCGAAGGGCCTGCTGGAAACGCCCGTGCTCATCCGGCATGCGCTGCGCAATGCCTGGATTCCGCTGGTCTCCTGGTTCGGCATGCAGATTCCGGCGCTGATCGGCGGCGCGGTGGTCACGGAGCAGATCTTCGGCTGGCCGGGCCTGGGCAGCCTGATGGTGCAGTCGATCAACGCGCGCGACTATCCCACGATCATGGGCATCACGGTGGTCATCGCGATCGCGGTCCTGATCGGCAACCTGTTCATCGATCTGCTGTACAATCTGCTGGATCCGAGAATCAAGTATTGAGAAGGGAGCGATTGATGTGACGAAGGAAGCTGTTTCCAGGGCCGCTGCCAGGAGCGATTCCAATTCCTACTTCCAGGATGTTGTCCGCCGCTTCCGCAAGCACAAGCTGGCGATGATCAGCTTGTTTGTGCTGGTGGTGGAGGTGCTCGCCGTCATCCTCCTGCCGATATGCCTGCATCTTGATCCGTACACCTCGGACTACAGTACCTACTTCGGCGCGCCGCCCTCCGCCCAGCACTGGCTGGGCACGGACGATATCGGGCGCGACAGCTTTGCCCGCTTCCTATACGGCGGCCGCGTGTCGCTGCAGGTGGGCATCCTCTCGGCGATCATCAGCCTGGTGGTCGGCGTGCCGCTCGGGCTTCTGGCGGGATACTACCGGGGCTGGGTGGAGGTGATCATCATGCGTCTGGCGGACATCTTCATGTCCTTCCCGTCCATGGTGCTGATCCTGGTGCTGGTGTCGGTGCTGGGACCGTCGATCGCGACGGTCACGGTGGTGATCGGCATCCTCGGCTGGCCCCGCTTTGCCAGAACGATTTACGGCAATGTGCTCTCCGTCCGCGAGAGCGAGTATGTCGAGGCGGCCCGCGCGATCGGCACGAGGGACTTGGACATCATGAGCAAGTATATCCTGCCCAACTCCTTTGCGCCGGTGCTGATCGCCTTCACGTTCCGCGCCGCGCAGGCGATCATCACGGAATCCGCGCTCAGCTTCCTGGGCATGGGCGTGCAGGCGCCGCAGGCCTCGTGGGGCAACATCCTCTATGAAGCGCAGTCGATCAGCGTTCTGGCCACGCGGCCGTGGCTGTGGGTGCCGCCGGGCGTGGCGCTACTGGTGACGATCCTGTGCATCAACTTTATCGGCGACGGTCTGCGCGACGCGCTGGATACCAAGATGGTCATCTGATTCGGAATCAATCTGTATTGTGTCGGAATACGGATTTGATCAAATACATTTTTAAGGAGGAAAACACATGAAAAAGACGCTTGGCAAAACCCTGTCTGTCCTGCTGGCTGCGATGCTGCTGCTCTGCATGCTCATCGCAGGCGCGGCTGCGGACGACCCGGTCACCATCACCATGGCGATGACGGCTCCGTGGGAGACCTTCATCCCGTTCAACACCACCAACGGCAATACGGACGCTGTGCTGGAGCTGATGTTTGACAAGATGATCGTCGTCAAGGCGAACGGCGAGCATCAGCCGCGCCTGGCGGACAGCTGGGAGCAGGACGGCCTCGTGCTGACCTTCAAGCTCAACGAGAAGGCCACCTGGCATGACGGCGAGCCGGTGACTGCGGACGACGTGGTCTTCACCTGCGAGCTGATGGCTGCGCCGGAAATCACCCATCCGCGCCGCAGCAAGGTCGCGTTCTTTACCGGCACGGACGCCAGCGGCGTGCGCGTTGAGGGCGAGGAGTTTGGCGTGAAGGCGCTGGACGAGCACACCGTTCAGTTCACCATGAAGAACCCGGCCCCGCTGTCCTATATGCTGACGCAGACCTTCCGTGACCTCTACATCCTGCCCAAGCATCTGCTGGCGGATATCCCGGTGACGGAGATCATGACGCATGAGTTCTGGCAGAAGCCCATCGGCTCCGGCCCCTGCGTGTTCGAGAGCAGCATCTCCGGCGAGCGCGTGGAGTTTGTGGCCAACAAGAACTACTACCTCGGCGCGCCGCAGTTCGATCGCTTCGTCGTGCGCATCGTGGCGGCCTCCAACCTGCTCAGCGGCCTGATGAGCGGCGAAATCGACATCGTTGCCGGCGCGGGCCTGGGCAACATCCCGGCCAACGACTGGGATATGGCGAAGATGCAGAGCAACCTGACCTGCGAATCCGTCAAGTCTCTTGGCTATCAGTACCTGACCATGAACGTCAACAACATCCCGAAGGAAGTCCGCCAGGCGGTCAACATGGCGATCAACCGCGACGTGCTGGTCAACAACCTGATGCGCGGCGAGGGCGAGGCCGCTGCGGGCCCGCTGCGCCAGAATCATCCGTACTTCAACCCGGATCTGCTGCCGATCCCGTACGACGTGGAGAAGGCCGCGCAGATGATCAAGGATTCCGGCTTTGACACGAGCAAGACCTATACGCTGCGCGTCTCCAAGGGCAACGAGGTGCGTGAGAAGTCCGCTCCGCTGATCCAGCAGGATCTGGCCAAGATCGGCATCAAGGTGGAGATCGTCACCACCGATCATCCGACCCTCCTGTCCGAGTGCCGTGCCGGCAACTACGACTTCGGCCTGATCGGCTCCGGCGGAAGCCCGGACCCGGCGGAGAGCTGCGTCAACGTGCGCCCCGGCCATGTGAACAACTTCTCCCAGAACGCCGACCCGTCCCTGTATGAAAAGGGCATGGTTGAGGGCTTTGCGGTGAACTCCTATGAGGAGCGCCTGCCGATCTACTACGAGTATCAGATGATGCTGCGCGATCAGGTGCCCTTCAGCTGGCTGTACTTCCAGAACGATCTGGTGGCGTACAACAGCCGCATCTCCAATGTGAGCTTCGAGGACTTCAGCCTGCTCAACCGCGCGGTTTGGCAGTGGGAGATCGCGAAGTAAGCGCAATCCATCCGCAGACACAGAATGAGGCCGTTCGCCTGCTGTCCCGGGGGGAAGCCCCCGGGCAGCAGGCCATAACAAGCAGAAGAACAGGGTGAGGTAAACATGACGGCGCAGCCACTATTGGAAGTTCAGCAGCTGGTGACTCAGTTCCGCACAAAGCAGGGATATGTCACCGCAGTCGATGGTGTCAGCTTCAAGGTGCGCAAGGGCGAAACTCTAGGCATCGTGGGCGAGTCGGGCTGCGGCAAGAGCGTGACCTCCCTGTCCATCCTCCGCCTGCTGCCCACGGGCATCGGACGGATCGCCGGGGGCAAGGTGCTCTTCAACGGCGAGGACCTGACCCAAAAGAGCAACAAGGAGCTCAGTCATATTCGCGGCAAGGACATTGCCATGATCTTTCAGGATTCGATGACCTCGCTCAATCCGGTGCTGACCGTTGGGCGGCAGATTGAGGAGACGATTGCCGTCCACAGCAATCTGCCCAGAAGCGAGATCCAAAAGCAGGCGCTGGATATTCTGACCAAGGTGGGCGTATCCTCGCCCGAGCAGCGCCTCAGGGAATATCCCCATCAGCTCAGCGGCGGCATGCGCCAGCGCGTGATGATTGCCATGGCGCTTTCCTGCAATCCGAGTCTGCTGATCGCTGACGAGCCCACCACGGCGCTGGATGTGACCATCCAGGCGCAGATCATCGATCTGATGGTGGAGCTGAAGAAAAAGATCAACGCCGCCATCATGCTCATCACGCATGACATGGGCGTTGTGGCGGAGATGGCCGATTCGATCATGGTCATGTACGCCGGCCAGGTTGTGGAATACGGCACAGCCCGGCAGATTTTCAGGAACCCGCTTCATCCGTATACGCAGGGTCTGCTGGCGTCGATTCCGCGCCTGGACAAGGACTCTGAACGCTTGTATGCCATTCCCGGTACTGTGCCCAGCCTGAACGCCATGCCCAGCGGCTGCCGCTTCTGCGTGCGCTGCAACTGCGCCATGGACGTGTGCAGGGAGAAGAACCCGCCGATGTTTGAAACGCCGGAGGGACAGCAGGTCAGATGCTGGAAGTACCGTGACAGCTTTTCGGAGGTGGCACCATGAATACAGCTCAGCCGCTGCTCAGGGTGGAGCAACTGAAGAAGCATTTTACTTCCCAAAAGAAATTCCTTGGCGGCCCGCCCAAGACGGTCAAGGCCGTGGACGGCGTCACCTTTGATATCCTGCCCGGCGAGACGCTGGGCGTCGTGGGCGAGTCCGGCTGCGGCAAATCCACGCTTGGCCGCGCGATTCTGCGCCTGCACGAGCCGGACAGCGGAAAGCTGACCTATCAGGGCGTGGATCTGCTGGCGCTGGATGCTAAGGAGATGCGCGAATACCGCAGGAAGATGCAGATCATCTTTCAGGACCCGTATGCGTCGCTGAATCCGCGCATGACGGTCAAGGAGCTCATCTGCGCCTCGCTGGACGTCTTCCACATCGGCACGAAGGACGAACGCACGGACAGGGTGCTGGACATCATGGAAAAGGTGGGGCTTCAGCCGGAGTGCCTCAACCGGTATCCGCATGAGTTCTCCGGCGGACAGCGCCAGAGAATCATGATCGCGCGTGCGCTCGTGCTCAATCCGGAGTTTGTCATCGGCGACGAGCCGGTCTCAGCGCTGGATGTCTCCGTGCGCGCGCAGGTGCTCAACCTGATGCGCGATCTGCAGCACGAGTTCTCGCTGACGTATCTGTTCATTTCGCACGACCTGAGCGTTGTGCGCTATCTGTGCGACCGCGTGATGGTCATGTATGTAGGCAAGGCGGTGGAGATCGCTTCCAAGGAGGAGCTGTACGCGCATGCGCAGCATCCGTACACGCAGGCGCTGCTCTCCTCGATTCCGATCCCGGACGTGGACGCGCCGCCGCAGCGCATCCGCCTGTCAGGCGACGTGCCCAGCCCGTTCAATCCGCCCAGCGGCTGCCGCTTCCACACGCGCTGCCGCTATGCGACGCAGAAGTGCCGCGAGTGCGAGCCGGAGCTGCGCGATGTGGGCGGCGGGCATATGGTAGCCTGCCATCTGTGCGGCGGCTGAACACAAGCGAGGATGAGATGATGGAGAACAGCGCCCGTTTCTTTGAAGCGTACTGGCCGAACATGCTGGAGGATATGCAGGCGTGGATGCGCATCCCCAGCGTCAGCCGGGATGCGGAGGGCCCGTATCCATTTGGCAGGGCGTGCGGCGAAGCGCTGGACGAGGCGCTGGCCCTTGGCCGGGAGATGGGCTTTGATACCGAGAACGACGATTATACCGGCGGCAGTATCCTCTTTCGCGGCACGCAGGCGGGCGAGATCGGCATGTTTGCGCATCTCGACGTGGTGCCGGAGGGAGAGGGCTGGCTGCATCCGCCGTACAGCCCGTACATCAGCGATGGCTGGCTGTACGGACGCGGCAGCGCGGATGACAAGGGCCCGGCGGTCGTGGCGCTGTATGCCATGTACTGCCTGAAGCAGATGGGTTATGTGCCGCGCAGAACCATCCGGCTGTATCTGGGATGCAGCGAGGAGCGCGGCATGCGCGATATCCAGGCGTTTCTTAAGCGCCATCCCGCGCCGGATTTTTCATTCACGCCCGACGCCTCCTTCTCCGTGTGCTATTCGGAAAAGGGGATCATCGAGGCAGAGTTTACCGCGCCGCTGCCGGAGGGAATCGCTGAATTCAAGGCAGGCGCCGCGCCCAACGCCGTTGCAGGCAGCGCCGGTGCCGTGCTGGCGTGCACCGGCAGGCCGAATCCGTGTCCGCCGCAGGTCAGCATCTGCGCGGAGGGCGGAGTCCTGCGGGCAAGCGCACAGGGCCGCTCTGCACACGCCGCCTTCCCCGAGGGATCGGACAACGCTGCGGTCAAGCTGGCGGCATACCTGTGCCAAAGCGGGCTGCTGAACGAGGAGGCCTGCCGCGTGCTGGCATGGCTCGCCGAGGATCTGAGCGATCCCTACGGCGAGGCGCTCGGCATCGCGTTTGAGAGCAAAGAGCTGGGCAGGCTGACGTCCGTGGCGGGCATGACGCGCACCAGAGGCGGACAGCTCATCCAGACGCTTAACATCCGCTATCCGGCGGAGGCGAACGCAGAGCAGATCGCGGATCAGATTCGCCGCAGGGCCGAGCAGCGCGGCTGGTCGCTTGCGTCGCTGCGGGATGATCCGCCATCCTATATTTCGCCCGAGCATCCGATTGTCCGCGAGATGGATCGCATCTGCCGGGCGCGCATCGGCGACAGCGTTTCGCTCTATACCATGGGCGGAGGCACCTACGCGCGCCATCTCCCGAATGCGGTCGGCTATGGACCGGCCATCCGGGGACTGAAAAAGCCCGGCCCTGATGGCCACGGCGGCGGACATCAGCCGGACGAGTGTGTGAGCCTCAAGTTACTCGAGGATGCGTTTTTCATCTATGTCCAGGCGCTGCAGGCGATTGATGCGCTCCTGGATAGGCCGGACGTCGAATAAGCGGATGGCGGGGCCGTCCCGTGCGTAAACCGCTCCCCGTCAGGCGGGCAAAAAGCAGAACCGAATGTGCCAGAATCTCAGAAATGGGATTCTGGTTTTCATTGATGCGTCTTCCGGCAAGCTGCAGTCAAGCTGATTTCAGCCTGATACCATTTTCCGGTCCTAAGGCATGCCGAGGATCTGGGGATCGCCGGCTTTTGCGCGTATGATTTCCGCACAACCTTCGCCACACAGCTCAAAGAAAGCGGGATGGCAGTCTCCGCGATTGACGACCTGAGGGGGCACGCGGATACCTAAATGGTCGAAACCGTAAGGAGGTCAGAAAAAGACGCAAATAGCGCGCCCCGCCAGCCCAATCAACAGGCAGGCTGAGCGTGCTCCTTCTTCTCAAAAAACTCAGCAAACAAAAGAAAAACCGCCTCTTACGAAGCGGTTCCCAGCGGGGCGACTAACTCCCACTGTAGCTTGGTGGGGTCGATAGGGCTCGAACCTACGACCTCCACGATGTCAACGTGGCGCTC
>JBJEUH010000152.1:0-3078 GCA_051883735.1 Candidatus Ventricola sp. | reverse complement strand
TCGCCGACAACCAGAAGCTCTTCACCTACACCTTCGACGGCTACTGGAAGGACGTGGGCACCATCGAGTCCCTCTGGGAGGCCAACATGGACCTGCTGGAGATGCCGATGCCCATCGACCTGTACGACGCCCGCTGGCGCATCTACGCCCGGAATCCGGGCATGCCGCCGCACTATGTCGCGGAGGGCGCGAAGGTCGTCAATTCCCTCATCACCGAGGGCTGCGAGGTGCGCGGCGTGGTGAACCACTCCGTCCTGTTCGCGGGCGTGACGGTGGAGACCGGCGCGGAGATCACCGACGCGGTCATCATGCCGGGCGCGGTCATCGAGCGCGGCGCCGTCGTGCGCAGGGCGATCGTCGGTGAGAACGCGCACATCTGCGCGGGCGCGGTCGTCGGCGAAGAGACCGGCCTGATCGCGGTCGTCGGACCGAAGGCCGAGATTGCCTCGGGCGAGAAAGTTGCTGCCGGCGTTCAGATCGACGCCGATGCGCAGTAAGGAGGTACCCCAACATGAAAGACGTCATGGGCCTTATCTTCACCGGTGAAAACGACATCCATCTCGGTGAACTGACCAGCCTTCGCGCGGTTGCCGCGCTCCCCATCGCGGGCCGTTACCGCGTCATCGACTTCCAGCTCTCTTCCATGGTGCACACCGGCATCAAGAACGTCGGCGTCATCACCCAGAAGAACTACCAGTCCCTGATGGACCACATCGGCTCCGGCCGCGAGTGGGACCTCCACGGCAAGCAGGGCCTCACCATTCTCCCGCCGTTCCTGACGCGCGAGAACATGGGCGTGTACGCGGGCCTTCTGGACGCGCTCAACTCCAACCGCAACTTCCTGCGCCTGTCCACGCAGGAGTACATCGTGGTGACCAACAGCCACACCGTCTACAACGCGGACTTCTCCGAGGCCATTCAGCAGCACATCGACACCGGCGCGGACATCACCCTGGTGTACTCGAAGAGCCTCAAGAGCACCGACACCGAGAACGCCACCTACATCTCCGTGGACGAAAGCAAGACCGTCACCGGCATGGAGATCGGCCCGATGGTGCCGACCCGCGAGGGCGCGTTCATGAAGATCTACATCGCCCGCCGCGAGCTGCTGCGCCAGCTGGTGGAGCAGGCGGCCGCCAACGGCCTGCACGACTTCGACCGCGACATCGTGCAGCGCGCCATCAACGACGGCACGCTCAAGATCTGCGGCTATGAGTACACCGACCTGGCCGCGCAGATCGACTCCATCCAGTCCTACTTCAACTTCAACATGTCGCTGCAGAACGACGAGGTGCGCCGCCAGCTGTTCCCGGCGGAGCGCCCGGTCTACACCAAGGTCCGCGACGACATGCCCGCCCGCTACAACAACGAGGGCAAGAGCTCCAATTCCCTGGTGGGCAACGGCTGCATCATCGAAGGCACCGTCATCAACTCCGTCCTCTTCCGCGGCGTCAAGGTCGCCAAGGGCGCTGTGGTGAAGAACTCCATCGTCATGCAGGACGCCCAGATTCAGGAGGGCGCGGAGATCGACCACTGCATTCTGGACAAGCAGAGCGTCATCCGCCGCAACGGCCGCCTGATCGCGCCCGCCGCGTATCCCATCGTGATCGCCAAGAACGTCGTGATCTGATCATGTCCGCGGGGCTGCACAAAGGAAACTTGCAGCCCCTTTTTTAGGAGGGTTTTTCAGATGAAGATTTTGTTTGCCGCTTCCGAATGCGTGCCGTTTATCAAGACGGGCGGCCTGGCCGACGTCGTGGGCGCGCTCTCCCCGGTTCTGACCCAGAAGGGCGCCGACGTGCGCGTCATGGTGCCGCTGTACGCGTCCATCCCCGAGAAATGGACCTCCCAGATGAAGAACGAGTGCGAGTTTGAGGTCGAGCTCGGCTGGCGCAGGCAGTACTGCGGCGTCAAGTCCCTCGAGTATCAGGGCGTGACCTTCTATTTCATCGACAACCATTTCTACTTCGGCCGCAGCTACATCTACGGCCTGGGCGGCGACGAATATGAGCGCTTCGGCTTCTTCTGCCGCGCGGTCATCGACGCGCTCCCGCACCTGGGCTTCAGGCCCGACATCGTGCACTGCCACGACTGGCAGACCGGCATGGTTCCGGCGCTGCTCAAGATCCAGTACGCGCACTTCCCGTTCTATCAGGACATGAAGACCGTGTACACCATCCACAACCTGCAGTATCAGGGCGTGTTCCCGATCAAGGCCGTGCAGGATACCCTGGGCCTGGGCGACAGCCTGTTCACCAGCGACAAGCTGGAGTGCTACGGCTGCGCGAACTACATGAAGGCCGGCCTCGTCTATGCCGACGAGCTGACCACCGTGTCCCCGAGCTACGCCGACGAGATTCAGACCGCGTTCTACGGCGAGCGCCTGGACGGCCTGCTGCGCGCGCGCAAGGGCCAGCTCTCCGGCATCCTCAACGGCATCGACGTGGACGACTACGATCCGGCAAAGGATCCGATGATCTACGCGAACTACGATCCGTATCACCTGGGCGGCAAGGAATACTGCAAGCAGGAGCTGCAGAAGGAGCTCGGCCTGAACGTCGATCCGAACGCGCCGCTGGTGGGCATCATCTCCCGCCTGTCCAACCAGAAGGGCCTCGATCTGGTCGAGTGCGTCATCCGCGAGCTGATGGACACCGGCATCCAGCTGGTCGTGCTGGGCATGGGCGAGGCGAAGTACACCAACCTGTTCTCCTGGGCGGAGAGCGAGTATCCGGGCAGGCTGGCGGCGCGCTTTGCGATGAACCACCAGCTGGCGCACCGCATCTACGCCGGCGCGGACATGTTCCTCATGCCCAGCCAGTTTGAGCCGTGCGGCCTCTCCCAGATGATCGCCCTGCGCTACGGCACCGTGCCGATCGTCCGCGAGACCGGCGGCCTGCGCGACACCGTGCTGTCCTACAACAAGTTCACCGACGAGGGCAACGGCTTCTCCTTCTTCAACTACAACGCGCACGACATGCTCCACACCGTCCGCCGCGCTGTGCACTATTACAGGAACAACCGCGAGGTCTGGTACAAGCTCATCGTCCGCGGCATGACCGGCGATTACAGCTGGTA
>JBJEUH010000151.1:0-3084 GCA_051883735.1 Candidatus Ventricola sp. | reverse complement strand
TCTCGTCGCTCTCGCTCATGCAGAAGGTCGCGTCGCCGCTCCACACCAGCGCCACAGCGGCCTCGCCGCCGATCATCTTGTCCTTGACCTCGTCCACGACGTAGGCCAGCACCATGGGCTTCTGCTCGATGAGCAGGTTCTTGGCGTCCTCCAGATCGGCCGGATCGACGGAGTTGAGGTCATGGCCGGCCATCACCAGCGCGATCGCCAGCGTGTCGCGCGGGGAGTTGAGCATCAGCATGTCCATGGTGTAGGCCTCGTCCATCAGCGTGCTCCAGCTGGTGGGCGTCTCCTCGACCATCTCCTTGTTGTACAGGATGCCCATCGTGCCCCAGGTGTAGGGGATGGAGTAGGCGGCCTCCGGGTCATAGTCCTCGTGCAGGAAGCGCGGGTCGATGTTCGCCGCGTTGGGGATGTTGTCCCAGTTGATCTTCTGCAGCAGATTCTCCTGGATCATGCGCTCGATCATGTAGTCGCTGGGGAAGATGACGTCGTAGCTGGAGCCGCCCATGGCGATCTTCGCGTACATGTCCTCGTTGGTTTCAAACGTCTCGTAGATGACCTTGATGCCGGTCTCCTCCTCAAAGAGGTCGAGCACCTCGACGTCGATGTAGTCGCCCCAGTTGTAGACGTTGATCGTCTCCTGCGCCAGCGCGAGCGCCGGGCACAGCAGGGCGAGGCACAGAACCAGAGAGAACCATTTTTTCATTGCTTCATGCTCCTTTTCAAGATGGAATGGGGGATACGTTAGGGCTGCCGCCCTAAAACCTGCCTGAGGGATTTCATCCCTCAGACTCCCTTCCCCGCTTCGCGCGCTCAGGCGAAGATGGGCTGGAATCAATAGGGGATGCGCACCTTTTCGACCTTCTCCTTGCTGCGCGGGTCGCGGCGCAGGTCCTGCAGGTTGATGCCGATGAGCAGCACGAACACGCAGGCGAAGATGATCGTCGAGAGCGCGTTGATCTTGGGCGAGATGCCCCGCTTGGCCATCGTGTAGATGGTGATGGACAGGTTGCTCACGCCCGAGCCGGTCGTAAAGAAGCTGACCACGAAGTCGTCGATGGACATCGTCAGCGCCATGATGAAGCCGGAGAACACGCCGGGCATGATGTCCGGCAGGATCACCCGGAAAAAGCCCTGCACCGGCGTCGCGCCCAGGTCCTGCGCGGCCTCGGCCAGGTTGGGGTCGAGCTGGCGCAGCTTGGGCAGCACGCTGAGCACCACATACGGCACGCAGAACGCGATATGCGACAGCAGCAGCGTCAGATAGCCCAGCTGAATGCGCGCCATGGCATACAGCAGCATCAGCGATACGCCGGTGACGACCTCGGAGTTGAGCATCGGCAGGTTGACGATGGACATCATCGCCTGGCGCGGGCGGCGCTTCATCTGGAACAGCGCGATCGCGCCGACCGTGCCCAGCACGGTGGAGATCGCCGCGGCCAGCAGGCCGATGGACAGCGTGGTGCCCAGCGCGCCCATGATGGCCCCGTCGGCAAACAGCTCCCGGTACCAGCGCAGCGTGAAGCCGCCCCACTGCGCGCGGGACTTGCTGTCGTTGAAGGAATAGAGGATCAGCAGCAGGATGGGCGCGTAGAGGAACGCCATAATCAGGCCGATGTACGCCTTTCTCAGCTTTTTCATCAGAGAATGCGCACCTCCTTCTGCGGCTCGTCCTCCTTGTCCATGCGATTCAGCGCGCCCATGAACGCCAGCACGACGACCATCACCAGCAGCGAGAGCGTCGCGCCGAAGTGCCAGTCGCTGGATTTGCCGAACTGGTTCTGGATGATGTCGCCAATGAGGGGCACCTTGCCGCCTCCCATCAGCTGGCTGATGACGAACGTGGTCACCGCCGGCACGAACACCATCGTCACGCCCTCCAGCACGCCGGGCAGCGAGTAGGGCAGCGTCACGCGCAGGAAGCTCTTGCGCGGGCTGGCGCCCAGGTCGGCGGCGGCCTCCAGCAGGCTGCGGTCGATCTTCTCGATCACGGTGTAGATCGGCATAATCATGAAGCTCAGGTAGTTGTAGACCATGCCGAGGATGACGGCCTTCTCGTTGTACAGGAAGATGATCTTCTTGCCCACGCCCATGCGCGTCAGCAGGTCGTCAAACGCGGGGATGGCTTCGCGCAGGCTGGCGATCCAGCTGTTGAGGATGCCGGAGTTTTCGAGGATGCTCATCCAGGAATAGGTGCGCAGCAGGAAGTTCATCCACATCGGCAGGATCAGCAGCATCAGCCACAGGGCGGGCCGCTTGAAGTCCTTGCCGGTGAGGATCAGCGCCACGGGATAGCCCAGCAGCAGGCAGATCACCGTCGTGATGACGGCCACCTTGAGGCTGCGCAGCAGGAGCTTGAGGTAGGTCGGCTCGAGCATGCGTCTGAAGTTGGCCAGCGAGACGACCGCGCGCTTCTGCGGCCGCTCAGTGGTGATCGTGCCGTCCTCCAGCTGGAAGCAGGTCGCGCCGTCCTCCATGACGACCTCGGTATAGGCGGGCGTCTCCTCCACCGTCACGCCGTACCAGACGATCATGACGAGCGGCACGACGATGAAGATCATGGCCCAGAGCACGAACGGCACGGTCAATGCCTTGCTTCTCATGTGGAAAGGCCCTCCTTATCCGGCGCGCTCCGCGTGCCTGCGCAGCACGTCGGGCGAGCAGTCGCTCTTGCGCATGACCTGGATGTCCTCCGGCGCGACGGTCAGCTTGACGCGCGTGCCCACCGGGCGCGCGTGCGTGGAATGCACCAGCAGCACGCTGTCGCCGGAGCGCACCTTCATCTCGTAGTGCACGCCCTTGAACAGCAGCGACTGCACCACGCCCTGCGGCACATTTTCCGCCGGATCGTCGATGGGCTTCAGCTTGAGGTCCTCCGGACGCACGACGACGTCCACCTCGGCCTCCTCGCCGAAGCCGCTGTCCACGCATGGGAACGCGCAGCCCAGGAAGCGCACCAGCCTGTCGCGCACCATGGTGCCCGCGAGGATGTTGCTGGCGCCGATGAAGTCCGCCACGAACGCGGACTGCGGCTCGTTGTAGATGTCCTCCGGCGTGCCCAGCTGCAGGATCTCGCCCGCG
>JBJEUH010000150.1:0-3086 GCA_051883735.1 Candidatus Ventricola sp. | reverse complement strand
CAGGAGGGCGTGCAGCTGGGCAAGGTGCTGGCCAAGCGCGTGCTGGCGCACGACACCGACGGCGCGCTCAAGGTGTACAGCGAGCTGCTGAACATCTGATCCCGTCCATCCGCAGGGAGGAACTGCTCATGTCCAGACTCCGGCTGCTCGCGCGCGCCGCGGCCGTATATGCCCTCAGCGTGCTTGCGCTGGGCGTGCTGCTCTTTCTGCCCGCGGGCACGCTGCACTATCCCGGCGGGCAGCGGCTGATGGCGCTGCTGCTGATCCCCATGCTCGTGCTGGGCGTCGTGCTCTTCCTGCGCGCGCCCGCGCTGCTTGAAAAGCGGCTGAACAGCAGGGAGAAGGAGGCCGTGCAGGCCGGCGTGATCGCGGCCTCCGCGCTGATGTTCCTGCTCGCCTTCGTGCTGGCCGGGCTGGATTTCCGCTTTGGCCTGACGCATGTGCCCGCCTGGCTGACGCGGCTTGCCTGCGTACTCCTGCTCGTCTCCTACGCGCTCTACGCCGAGGTGATGCGGGAAAACGCGTACCTCTCCCGCACGGTCGAGGTGCAGGAGAATCAGCAGGTCGTGGATACGGGGCTGTACAGCGTCGTCCGCCATCCGATGTACGCGGTCACCCTCGTGCTGTTTCTGTCCATGCCGCTGGTGCTGGGCTCCTGGCTCTCGCTGGTCGTCCTGCTGGCCTATCCCGCAATCATCGCCGCGCGCATCCGGGACGAGGAGCGCGTGCTGACACAGGGCCTGCCCGGCTACGCGGAATACATGCAGCGCGTCCGCTGGCGGCTGATTCCGTTCCTCTGGTAAGTCTTTGCTGACGCAAAGCGCCTCCGGCCGCAGACAACCTGCCCGGAGGCGCTTTTCTTTCCGCTCCAGCCCAGCCGTATCCGGCAACCCTTTCCCGGCGAAGCGGCTGTCTCCCATTCGGCCATTTCTCCGATCATCCACGAAAGCACAACTCTGCCTGTTCTCAGAAAGGAGAGAGCACCATGTCCACCCCCGTTCTGCGCTACGGCGCCGACTACAACCCCGATCAGTGGCTCGACCGCCCGGACATTCTGGCGAAGGATATCGAGCTGATGAAGAAGGCGAACGTGAACGTCGTCTCGCTGGGCATCTTCGCCTGGGCCACGCTCGAGCCCGAGGAGGGCCGGTACAACCTCGACTGGATGGCCAGAATCATCGACGATCTCTACGCCGCCGGCGTGAGCGTCGATCTGGCCACGCCCTCCGGCGCGCGTCCCGCATGGCTGGCGCGCAAGTACCCGGAGGTGCTGCGCGTGGGCGCGGACCGCAGGCGCAATCTCTTCGGCGAGCGCCACAACCACTGCTACACCTCCCCCGTCTACCGTGAGAAGGTGAAGCAAATCAACCAGCAGCTGGCCGCCCGCTTTGGCCGCCATCCCGCCGTCATCATGTGGCACCTGTCCAACGAGTACGGCGGCGAATGCCACTGCGACCTGTGCCAGCAGGCGTTCCGCGACTGGCTCAGGGCGAAATACGGCACCATCGAGGCCGTCAACAAGGCCTGGAACGCCAAGTTCTGGAGCCACGATTATCCGGACTTCGACGCCATCGAGAGCCCCGCGCCGCACGGCGAGCGCACCCTGCACGGCCTCAAGCTCGACTGGAAGCGCTTCGTCTCCCATCAGACGATCGACTTCATGAAGTGGGAGCGCGACAGCGTGCGCGAGATCGTGCCGGACGCACCGGTGTGCGTCAACATGATGTACCTCTACGACGGCATCGACTACTTTGACATGGCCCGGGAGATCGACCTGGCCTCCTGGGATTCTTACCCCACCTGGCACAAGTCCACGGAGACCCTGGAGCAGACGGCGCTGGACACCGGCTTCATGCACGATCTGATGTACTCCGTCAAGGGCCAGCCGTTCTGGCTGATGGAAAACTGCCCCGGCCCGACCAACTGGCAGCCCATCTCCAAGGTCAAAAAGCCGGGCGTCAACATCCTGGCCGGCCTGCAGACCGTGGCCCACGGCGGAGACGGCGTGCTGTTCTTCCAGTGGCGGCAGGCGCGCGGCGCCAGCGAGAAGTTCCACGCGTCGATGGTCTCCCACGACGGCCGCGAGGACAACCGTATCTTCCTGGAGTGCGCCGAGCTGGGCAGCATCCTCCGGGAGATCGCCTCGGACGTCGCCGGCACCAGGCGCGAAAAGCAGGCCGCCATCGTCTATGATTGGAGCAGCAAGTGGGCCATGGAGGATGCACAGGGGCCGCGCAACAGGGGCCTTTCCTACAAGCACGAGCTGCTGCGCCACTACGCGGGCCTGAGGCGCAACGGCATCGACGTGCAGATGATCGATGAGGACAGCGACATTTCCGGCTACAGGCTCATCGTCGCGCCGATGCTCTACATGCTGCGCGAGGACTTTGCGCAGAAGCTGCGCGCCTTTGTCGCATCGGGCGGCACGCTGGTGGTCACCTACTGGTCCGGCGTGGTGAACGAGACCGACCTGTGCTGGCTCGGCGATACGCCGCACCTGCTCACCGACGTGCTGGGCGTGCGCCGCATGGAGATCGACGCGATGTACGACGGCGAGACCCGCCGCTGCGTCTCCGTCTGCGACGAGCTGCCCGAAACGGCCAGCGGCTCCATCCTCTGCGAGGTCGCCGCGCTCGAGGGCGCGCAGCCGCTGATGGTCTACGACGAGGACTTCTTCGCCGGCGCGCCCGCCGTGACGGTGAACCGGTTCGGCGAGGGCAAGGCGTACTACGTCGCCACCCGCTTTGAGGAGGACTTCTACAAGCCGCTCTACGCGCACATCTGCGAGGGCTGCGTCGCCTCCTGCTGGCCGGGCCATCTCGCCGAGGGCGTGCTCGCCAGCCGCCGCGGGGACTATGTCTTCCTGCAGAACACCACCGACGCGGTCGTCTGGTTCAAGAACGCGGAGCTCGCGCCCTACGCCACCGCGATCTACAGGAAGAACGGCGACGCGCTCGAGCTGGTGTATAACCAGACGGCGTTCACCTGGAGCCCGGTGAAGTGAGATTAACCATCATAAAGGCGCGAATGCGAACGAAGGACCACTCCCTCCGGCTGCTGCGGCAGCCAACCTTCGGCGTTTCATC
>JBJEUH010000149.1:0-16119 GCA_051883735.1 Candidatus Ventricola sp. | reverse complement strand
GGATCTGGTTCTGCAGCAGCTCGCCCACGGAGCGCAGGCGGCGGTTGCCCAGGTGGTCGATATCGTCGGTGGAGCCCACGCCGTAGGGCAGGCTCAGCAGATAGCTGATGGAGGCGACGATGTCGTCAATCAGGATGTGCTTGGGCATCAGCGCGGCGCGGTTCTCCGCGATCAGGCGGGCCCTGGCCTGCTCGTCCATGCCCTCCTGCTCGGCCATCTCCAGCAGCTGCTTGAGGGTCGGCAGGTGCACCATCTCGTTGATGCCGGCCAGATTGATGGTCTCCTCATCCAGCCACGCCTTCGCGTCCACGAAGTTGTTGCCCAGGACGCGGACCACGCGGTCCTCCAGGCGCAGGTAGAGGTCGTTGACGCCGGCGTCCTGAATGCGCTTGGCCAGCGGATCGGTCTTCGCGGCCGGGATGCGCTCGCCGGCAGCGATGAGGATCTCGCCGGTGCGCGGATCGACGACGTCCTGATCGACCACATGGCCGCGGATGCGCGCGGCGATGGCCAGCTTCTTGTTGTACTTGTAGCGGCCCACGCGCATCATGTCGTAGCGCTTGGGATCAAAGAACGTGGAGCGCAGCAGCTTGTCCGCGGAATCCACGGTGCCGACCTCGCCCGGGCGCAGGCGGCGGTAGATCTCCATCAGGCCGGCCTCGACGCTCTTGACCTCCGCGCCGGTGCGGGTGCGGCGGGTGCCGTCGTCGCCGCCGTCGCGGGCCATGGTCGCGTCGAGCTTCTCGTCATGGCCCAGCAGATCGTAGATCTGCTCGTCCGTGCCGTAGCCCAGGGCGCGCAGCAGGCTGGTGACCGGCAGCTTGCGCGCGCGGTCCACGCGAACCCAGATGACGTCGTTGGAGTCGATCTCGTACTCCAGCCACGCGCCGCGGCTGGGGATGACCTGCGCGTCGAACAGGTGCTTGCCGGCCTTGTCGATGCTCTCGCGGTAATATACGCCAGGGGAGCGCACGAGCTGGCTGACGATGACGCGCTCGCCGCCGTTGACGATGAACGTGCCGTTCTCGGTCATCAGCGGGAAGTCGCCCATGAAGACCTCGCTCTCCTTGACCTCGCCGGTCTCGTTGTTGGTCAGGCGAACCAGCACCTTCAGCGCGGTGGCATAGGTCATGTCGCGTTCGCGGCACTCCTCAAGCGAGTACTTGGGCGTCTTGTCCAGCGAGTAATCGATAAACTCGAGCTTCAAGTTGCCATTGAAATCGTAAATCGGCGAAACATCGTTCAGAACCTCGCGGAGGTCCTCCTTCAAAAATCGCTCGTAGGAATTCTTCTGAACCTCGATCAGATCGGGCATCTCCACAACTTCCTCGATGCTGGCAAAGCTCTTGCGAACCCTGCCCTTACCAAGCTGCACGTCATGAACCCCGACGTACTTCATGATCTCAGCTTCCTCGCGCGCGTCGCGGACGGTAACCATGAATGCCATCACCCCTAACTTGTCTAAAGCCTTGCACAGGATATATGCAGCAATGTGCACTTCGCAGTGAACTGCCCATTGCCAAACAGCCCAAAGCGTTGTACAATGTTGTCGGGAAGCCATATCCGCCGGACATAGCCTCTCTATTGTGCATACTGATGCAATATAGTATTGTATTCCTTTTTGAAAGGCCTGTCAAGCGTTTCCGGCGCTTTTGCGTAAAAATATTTTGAAAACTGTGAAGTTCTGTAACATAAAGCGTTTTTTTCCGGCGAAAACAGAAAAAAGGAGCCGTCTCTTCCGGCAGATTCTGCCGCTCGGAGACAGCTCCTTTTTATATCGTTTTCCGGATGCTCCCTCAGTCTGCCTTCGGCAGCCAGCCTTCGGCGTTTCATCAGCCTGCATCTCCCACTGGGCGCGGCTGCTGAAACGTCCCTCACGAGGGAGCCTGAACGGTTCCCCAGGCCTCCCTCCTGAGGGAGGGGGACCATCCGCAGGATGGTGGAAGGCGTGCTTTAGGTCCGCTTACGCCTTGTCCACGACCTTGATGGCGCCCTTCTTCCAGAGGATGCGCGAGGTGATGATCGCCACCGGCAGCATCAGCAGGATCAGGAAGCCCACCATGCCCAGCAGCGCGGAGCCCATTTTGAAGATGCGCGCCGCCAGGGAGACCAGCGACACGATCACGATGACCGGGATCACGCCCTTCACGCCGCCCTTGACCACCTTGTTTCCGGCGCTGGTGCTGGCAAACAGGCCCAGCGTCATGGAGCCGAACAGCGCCGGCAGCAGGTAGGAGGACATCGTCTTAACCGCCGGCAGCTCGAACACCGGGCTGATCCACGCCGCCAGCAGCGCCGCAATCGCCAGGATGGCCACCGTCATGATCGAGCTGGCCGCCACGCCGATGGCCGCGACCACGTCGCCCTCCGGGGTATTGGCCTCCTTGCCCGCCAGCTTGAGCGCGTTGACCGCGCAGGGCAGCTTGAGGTTCATGATGTTGCCGGTGATGAAGCCCAGGTACGCGGAGCAGCCCATGATCGGGGTGTAGCCCAGCGCCTCGGAGAAGCCGACCGGGATGTAGATCGCCAGGATGCCCAGCGTCGCGACGTTGAACACCTCGCCCAGGGACGGGATGCTGTCATAATAGCCCAGCACCACGAACGGCAGCGCGATCATGTACGCCAGGGCGATCACCGTGCCGACGCGGCCCCAGCGGTGGCACCATGCCTGAAAGGAATCCATGCTTTTCTTTTCGCTCATTGTCTTTCCGCCCCTTCCTCAGAAAATGCTGGTCCACAGCAGGGAGGACGCCATGCCCACGATCATGGAGCCGGCCATCACGAAGTTGTTCACCCAGCCCATGCCCGGCTTTTTGGCCAGCGCGCCCATGGCGAGCGCGACGATCAGGCCGGTGATCATGACCAGCGCCTGATAGGTGTCGCCGATGAGCAGGATGGGCACATAGACGGCCAGCAGGGTCAGCATGAAGCAGCCGCTCAGGACGTTGCTCCAGCCGCTGCCGCCCTTGCTCCTGTCCACGCTGCCCATCAGCTTTTTGCCGAAGGGAATCAGGATCAGGAAGCCGGAGAGCATGCCTACGCTCATGAGGATCATGACCACGCCGAAATCGCGGGCGGAGGCGTTTGTCATCATGTCCGCGGTGGAGGCGTAGCGCAGCGCAGAGGCCAGCGTGCCGGCGATCTGCGTCTCATAGGACAGCGAGCCGATGACGGAGAGGCGCCACCAGGCCCAGACGGTGCCCAGGGACGCGGCGAGCGCCACCAGGCCGATGACGATGGAGAGGCTGGGCACGATGGAGAAGATCAGGGACGACCTGATGATGTTGTTGATCTCCTCCTTGGTGATGCCCATTTCCAGCGCGCGCTTTCTTGCCCGGAGCAGATACGCCACGGAGAAGACCGTGATGTACGCCAGGCCGCCGACGACCAGCGCCAGCAGCAGCGGGCTGTTGATGATGTCTTTGATGGTTGCCATTGTGTTTCTTCCTTTCCCCCTGAATACGAACGGAAATGCATTTGTATTGCGAAATGTTTGTGCTTTTAACATATCATCCTGTCAACGGTCTGTCAATCCATATCCGTTTCTGCGGTGCAATCTTGTCGATCTCGCATGATCCTGCGCTTCCAAAATTGTCTGAGTTGATCCTCTTTGTCCTCATCGCCAAACACCGGATGTGCGCGCGAAGCGGCCCGGCAGGGCTTCCGCCAAAAACAAGGAAACGGCTCGCGCCGTCCCCTTATGCGAATTTACGCGTTCTTTCCCTGAATGTAGGCGTCAATCGCCCTGGCGGCCTGCTTGCCCGCGCCCATGGCGAGGATGACCGTCGCCGCGCCGGTGACCGCGTCGCCGCCGGCATAGACGCCCTCGCGGCTGGTCAGGCCGTCGTCGCCGTTCGTGACGATGCAGCCGTGGCGGTTGGTCTCCAGCCCCGGCGTGGTGCTGCGGATGAGCGGGTTCGGGCTGGTGCCGATGGACATGATCATCGTGTCCACGTCCAGCGTGAACTCGCTGCCCTCCTTCACCACAGGACGGCGGCGGCCGGAGGCGTCCGGCTCGCCCAGCTCCATCTCCACGCACTTCATGCCGCAGACGAAGCCGTTCTCGTCGCCCAGCACCTCGACCGGGTTGGTCAGGGTCCTGAAGATGATGCCCTCCTCCTGGGCGTGCTCCACCTCCTCGCGGCGGGCAGGCAGCTCCTGCATGCCGCGGCGGTAGACGATGTAGACCTCCTCCGCGCCCAGGCGCTTGGCGCTGCGCGCCGCGTCCATGGCGACGTTGCCGCCGCCCACGACGGCGACCCGGCGGCTCTTCATGATGGGGGTCTTGCTGCCCGGCTGGTAGGCCTTCATCAGATTGATGCGGGTGAGGTACTCGTTGGCGGAGTACACGCCCTTGAGGCTCTCGCCCGGGATGCCCATGAAGCGCGGCAGGCCCGCGCCGGAGGCGATGTACACCGCCTCAAAGCCCATCTCAAACAGCTCGTCGATGGTGAGCACCTTGCCGATGACCATGTTGGTCAGGATCTCCACGCCCATGGCCTTGAGGCCGTCGATCTCCTTGCGCACGATCTCCTTGGGCAGGCGGAACTCCGGGATGCCGTACACCAGCACGCCGCCGGCCAGGTGCAGCGCCTCGTAGACGGTGACCTGATAGCCCAGCTTGGCCAGATCGCCCGCGGCGGTCAGGCCGGACGGGCCCGCGCCGATGACGGCGACCCTGTGGCCGTTTTTCTGCGGCACGGACGGCTGCTCGTCGCAGTGCTCGCGGTGCCAGTCGGCGACGAAGCGCTCCAGGCGGCCGATGGCCACGCTCTCGCCCTTCACGCCGCGCACGCACTTGCCCTCGCACTGGTTCTCCTGCGGGCAGACGCGGCCGCAGACGGCCGGCAGCGCGGAGGAGGCGGACAGCACCCTGTACGCGCCCTCCAGGTCCTCGTTCGCCACGCAGGCGATGAACGCCGGGATGTCGATCTGCACCGGGCAGGCGGACACGCACGGCTTCTTGGGGCAGTTCAGGCAGCGGCGCGCCTCGCCCACGGCCATCTCATAGGTATAGCCGGTGGCGACCTCGTCAAAGTTGCGGTTGCGGACGTTCGGGTCCTGCGCGGGCATCGGGCAGCGCTTCAGGTCCATATTGCGCGTAGCCATATCAGTGCGCCTCCTTCTTGAGCAGGTTGCAGCCCGCCTCGCGGGCGCGCTGCTCGAATTCGCGGTACATCGTGCCGCGCTTCATCGCCTCGTCAAAATCGACGAGATGGCCGTCGAAGTCCGGGCCGTCCACGCAGGCGAACTTCGTCTCGCCGCCCACGGTCAGGCGGCAGCCGCCGCACATGCCGGTGCCGTCGATCATGATCGGGTTCATGGAGACGACGGTCTTGATATTGTACTTCTTGGTCACGGCGCAGACGAACTTCATCATGACCAGCGGGCCGATGGCGATGACCTCGTCGTACGCGCTGCCCTCCTGGATGAGCCTCTCCAGCGCGGCGGTGACCAGGCCCTTTTCGCCGTGGCTGCCGTCGTCGGTCATCATAACCAGCCTGTCGCTGGCCGCGCGGAACTCGTCCTCCAGGATCACCAGGTCCTTGCTGCGGAAGCCGACGATCGCGTCCACGGATGCGCCCTGCTCGTGGAGCTTCTTGGTCACCGGGTAGGCGATGGCGCAGCCCACGCCGCCGCCCACGACGGCGACCTTGCGAAGGCCCTCGGTGTGCGTGGCCACGCCCAGCGGGCCGACGAAGTCGCACAGCGCCTCGCCCTCCTGCATGGCGTCCAGCTCCATCGTGGAGCCGCCGACGATCTGATAGATGATCGTCACGGTGCCGGCCTCGCGGTCAAAGTCCGCGATGGTCAGCGGCACGCGCTCGCTGTCCGCATGCGCGCGGAAGATGATGAACTGGCCCGGCTCGGCCTTGCGGGCGACATACGGCGCCTCGATGACCATCTTCGTGACCGTCGGGTTCAGGCGTTCCTTTTTGACAATCGTAAACATGCAAGCCCTCCATTTGAAAGCATGACTGAATTTGGGGTCAGACATGAAAATTATTATACGCCCAGGCTTCTCGTCTGTAAATGGGCAAGTTTTCTATATATTCCTGCCGAAATTGAAAAAAGAGAGGCAATTCGCCTCTCCAAGCGCCGGGAAGGCCGCTCAATCCCCCTCGATCATCCGATACCCCACGCCCACCTCGGTGAAGATGTACTGCGGCTCGCCGGGGTTTTTCTCGATCTTGCGGCGGATGTTGGCCATGTTCACGCGCAGGATCTGGTTGTCATACGCCTTGTTCGGGCCCCAGATCTCGCGGATCAGGTAGTCGTAGGTCAGCACGCGGCCGGCATAGCGGCCCAGCAGCGCCACGAGCTTGAACTCGTTCTGCGTCAGGTTGGCGTCCCTGCCGTCGATGTACACGCGGTACTTGTCGTAGTCGATCACGAGGCCCCGGGCCGTGAAGCGGCTGCTGCGGGCGATGGCCTCGCTGCCGCCGGTCGTGCGCGCATGGCGGATCGCCGTGCGGATGCGCGCCAGCAGCTCGGACGTGCCGAACGGCTTGGTGATGTAGTCGTCCGCGCCGGCGTCCAGCACGAGCACCTTTTCGCGCTCGTCCGTGCGGGCGGAGACCACGATCACCGGCATCAGCGACCAGCGGCGCAGGTCCTGCAGCACCTCCATGCCGTCCATGTCCGGCAGGCCCAGGTCCAGCAGCACCACGTCCGGGCAATGGGAGGCGAGCATGCTGATCGCCTCGCGCCCCGTGTGCGCGCTCAGCGCCTCATAGCCGTTGGCCTCCAGCGCGCGCCGGATAAAATTGCAGATCGCCCGGTCATCCTCAACGATCAGCACCTTGCCCTTCACCGCCATCGTCTCCCTCCTCCATGGGCAGCTCGAAGCACACGCGCGCGCCGCCCTGCTGTCTGTTTTCCGCGTACATCCGGCCTCCATGCGCCTTCACGATGCTCATGCAAGCCGAAAGCCCGATGCCCATGCTGCGCCGTCCGTCCGCGTTGGCCTCCTGGGCGTGCGGAAACAGCTCCTCAAACAGCCTGGGCAGGATCCCCTCGTCGATGCCCCGTCCGTCGTCCTCCACGCAGAAGCGCACCCGGTTGTCCTGCGTGCGCGAGATGTTCAGCTCCATCGCCGTCGCACCCCTGGCGTGGATGACCACGTTTTCCATCAGGTTGCCCAGCACCTGCTCGATGAGCGTCGCGTCCATGGGCACCATCAGCAGCTCGTCCGGCACGTGCACGCGCACGGGCATCGTGTGGTTCTTGCGGAATTGATTCACCGCCTCGGCGGCGATCTCCTCCGCGGCCTCCGGGGACTTCCTGAGCTGCACGGTGCTGTCGTTGATGCGCGTGATGGACAGGATGTTTTCCACCAGGCGCACCAGCCACTGCGCGTCCTCGTGCACCTGCCGCACGAGCTCCCGCCGCTCCTGCGCGCTGAGCGCCTCCTCGTGATCCAGCAGCACGGCGGAGGAGCCGATGATCGCCGTGAGCGGCGTGCGCAGATCGTGCGAGACGCTGCGCAGCAGATTGGCCTTCATCTTTTCCCGCTCGGCCTCGGCCTGGATGCGGCCCTGGCGCTTGACCTGCTCGGTCAGCATGCCCACGACCAGCGACACCGCGAACATCGTCACCGTCGTCAGCGGATAGCCCGTCAGCGAAAAGTTGAACGCAAAATACGGATAGGTGAACGCGTAATTAACGCCGAACACCGAGGCGACCGTGGCGAACAGGCCGTAGAAGTATCCGTCCGTAAAGCGGGCCGTCAGCAGCACGGCCAGCACAAAGACCAGCGGCACCGCGTTGTCGTTCGGGCCGAGCGCATTGAGCGCCGCGCACAGCCCCGCCGCCGCCGTCAGCAGGGCCAGCGTCACGCCCAGATCGCGGGCGATTTCCCGGCGGGTCTGCCCGCGCGGAATCAACGCGTCCCGAAGATAAAGAAGCACGTTCATCTTGCGCAATCTCCTCCGATTCTGCCGGACATTATACCATATCCGCCCGTCAAATGCGCGTTAAGATTCTTTTTCGGCCAGGCGGGCCGGCGCCGTATTACAAAAATGTAATAAAGCTTTGCTTTGCATCTTCATATTGCCATGCTATAATCATCTTCCGTTCGTTCAGGAAACCATGATCAAAGGAGATAATCACCGTGCCGCTGTTGATCTGCGCCGTATTCTTTGCCGCTCTGTTCATCTTCGAGGCCGCCTGGTACTGGGCCGGCGTCGCCGAGCAGGAGCAGGCGGTCATCCGCTATGAGCATGTCGAGCACCCCCGCCGCCAGACGAGCGACTGCTATCTCGATCAGCTCGGCTGAATGGCCGATGAGGCAGACTTTTTCTTGACTTTGGCGCCCGATTCCGATATACTTGAAAGGTCGGTAAGGCCTTTCGCCGGTGTGATGGAATGGCAGACGTGACGGATTCAAAATCCGTTGGGGCGACCCGTGTGGGTTCGAGTCCCACCACCGGCACCAATCCATAAGCCCAACAATCGCTGGGCTTTTTTATTTTTCCTTGTTATTCCTGAAAAAAATGAAGTGCGATAGAAGTACGGAAAGTAAAATCCCCTGTCCGCTTCGTCCGGCAGGGGATTGATGCTATTCGTCTTTCTTTTCGTCTTCCGTCACCGGAGCCTTCTGATCTTGGCCACGAAGAATCCCTCGTGCAGCGCGTCCGGCGCCACGCACAGCGTGCCGGGGATGGACACCGGCAGGCGGGGCACGCTGCCAAGCGCCGAAAGCTCGAGCGGCACGACCTCCGCCTGGCCCCTGCGCAGCGCGCGCGAAACGATCTCCTCGTTCTCCTGGGCCAGCACGGAGCAGGTGGAGTAGATCATCTCCCGGCCCGGGCGCAGAAGCCGCAGCGCCTTGTCCAGCAGCGCCTCCTGCTGCCGCGTCGTCCGCTGGAGGTATTCGCGGGAGAACTGGCCCTTCGAGCGCGGAGAGCCCAGCTGCACGGTGCCGCTGCCGGAGCAGGGCGCGTCCAGCAGGATGCGGTCAAAGGAGAACAGGTCGTCCAGCCTGCGGGCGTCGATGTTCATCACCGTCACGCGCGTCGCGCCCTGCCGCTGCACGTTGTAGCGCAGGCGGTCCGCGCGGATTTTGTTCATCTCGCAGGCCGTCACCATCGCGCGGTTGCCCGTCAGCGCGGCGATCTGCGTCGTCTTGCCGCCCGGCGCGGCCGCCATGTCCAGCACGTTCTCCTCCGGCTGCGCGCCCAGCAGCAGCGGCGGGATCATCGAGGACAGGCTCTGCAGGTAGATCTCCCCGCGCGCATACAGGTCAAGCCCCGTGAGCGCATCCTCCCGCGCGCCGTGCACGATCATCGCGTCGGCGTACCAGGCGACCGGGCTCGTCTCGATGCCCAGCGCGGCCAGCCTGTCGCGCACGCTCTGCGCGTCCGTCTTCAGCGTGTTCGCCCGCAGCGTCACGGCGCGCTGCGCCGCATAGCCCTGCGCAATCCGCTCCGCCGTCTCCTCGCCGTACTGCGCGCGCAGCAGCTGCGCCAGATAGGCCGGTACTCCCTCGTGCATGGCCCTTCTCCTCTCCTGCCGGTTGGCTTTTCATGCTTTGTTTTGCGCATCCAACCCGTCTCAATCGTAGGCTGCCTTGCAGCCTGCTCTGAGACTGCGTATTTTCCATTTAATGGGATACGTTGGGGCCGCAGGCCCCAAACCCCGCTCGGGGACATTGTCCCCGAACCCCTTCTTCGCTTCGCGCGGTGAAAAGAGGCGATGGCGTCAGTCGAAGAACCGCTTGACGTAGCCCGCCATCCAGGCGACCAGCGGCCCCAGGAACAGCGTGATGCCGATGGTCACCAGGCCCACCACGGAGCCCAGCAGATAGCCGCCCAGCATCATCACAAAGTCCCACGCCATGCGCACCAGCCGGAACGGCCAGTTCATGCGCGCGGAGATGATCTGCGGGATCGCGTCGTACGGCGCGACGCCCATGTCCACGCACATGTACGTCGAGGCGGCCATCAGAAAGATGAACAGCGTCGGCACGAAGATGACAAGGCGCGCCGTCAGCGTCAGGCCGGCCAGCGCCGGGATCCGGTCGATCACCGCCATGCAAAGCTGCGCCACATACCCCACCAGCACCATGTTCGCCAGCGTGCCCAGGCCGATGCGGCCCGGATCAAAGCGGATCACGAAGAGGATCAGCACGCAGTTGACCAGCAGCTGCAGCGTGCCGAAGGGAATGCCCAGCACGCGGGAGAGGCCCATGTTCATCACGGTGCAGGGGTCCGCACCGAAGCCCAGCAGGTTGAACATCGCCACGCCGAAGCCCATCAGCGTCACGGCGACAAACAGCGCCGGAATCCTGCGCTCCATCCTGGGCCGCTTCATGCCCGCCGCGAACGCGCGAAGCTTTTCTTTCATTTGTTGTCCTCCCCATGCGGCGCCTGCCGCAAACTCATACAGGACAGCATTATATCGGAGAACGCGCAAAACATCAAGGCGTTTGCATGGCTTTACGCCTTTTTTCCACAAGTTTCATCGTTTTCCCCTTTAAGAAACAGGGGCTTGTGTGCTATACTGTCCCTAACCCCAAAATGAACTGTGCGAAAGCACGACCAAAGGAGGACTCTCTCTATGAAGAAGCTTCTGACCCTGGCGCTGGCCCTGGTGCTGTGCGTCATGTCCGTCGCCGCGATGGCCGACGCCGTCAAGATGGACAAGCTGACCTTCCAGTTTGTCCCGTCCAAGGACGCCGACGTCATCATCACCGGCACCAAGAACCTGCCGGAGCTCGTCAAGGCCGAGATGGCCACGCTGGGCTATGACATCGGCGAGGTCGAGATCTCCGTCGGCACCAGCTACGAGGCGACCGGCGAGGCGATGTGCGCCGGCTCCATCGATGTCGGCTGGCTGCCGGGCGGCACCTACGCCATCTACAGCCAGGCGCAGGAGGTCGACGTCATCCTGACCGCCACCCGTGCCGGCCTGTCCAACGACAGCACCGACCCGACGACCTGG
Organism: Candidatus Ventricola sp.; assembly: GCA_051883735.1. GTDB lineage: Bacteria > Bacillota > Clostridia > Christensenellales > Aristaeellaceae > Ventricola. The sequence goes on along the minus strand of JBJEUH010000149.1, from coordinate 5,175 downwards.
AACGGCGACGCCAACAAGACCCTGCCGACCGACGAGCAGGTGACCTTCTATCGCTCCCTGATCTACGCCACCCCGTCCGAGTACGGCAAGGAGCTGGCCGCCAAGGTCAACGCCGGCGAAAAGCTGACCTGGGAGGACCTCGACAAGGCGACCTGGGCCGTAGGCAACACCTCCTCCTCCGCGGGCTACATCTACCCGACCATGTGGCTGATGGAGAACTACGACGGCAAGAAGGTCTCCGACCTGTCCAACGTCGTGCAGCTGGGCTATGCGGACGCGTTCGCACAGGCCGCCGCCGAGCAGGTTGACATCATCGTGTGCTACGCCGACGGCCGCCGCGACTACGAGGCTGCCTGGAACACCGCCACCGACAGCGCCGACGCCACCGGCAAGGCCGGCATGGGCCGCACGGATTCCATCTGGAACGAGATGAACGTCATCGGCGTGACCGCGGGCATCTACAACGACACCGTCGCCGTCACCACCGCGAACCCGGACATCTACAACCCGGAGTTCATCTCCGCGCTGCAGACCGCGCTGATCAACATCATCAACACCGAAGAGGGCAAGGCCATCTTCAGCGTGTACAGCCACACCGGCTATGCCATCGCGACCGATTCCGACTACGATGCTGCGCGCATGGCGCTCACCGCTGTGCAGTAATCGCCCGCACACCAGCGGCTTCCCTCGGGAAGCCGCTTTTTTCATCCTCCTTCCACCATCCTGCGGATGGTCCCCCCTCCCTCAGGAGGGAGGCTTGGAAAACGGCTTGAAGGCTCCCTCTTGAGGGAGCTGGCTGCCGAAGGCAGACTGAGGGAGTTGCCCATAATCGATCGTCTGCCGCGGCTTCCCTCGGGAGGCCGCTTTTTTTGACAAATTTTCCCGTATCCAACGCAGAATGCGCGCGCCGCTGTTGCAGCAAAAGCGCCGCGCGTGTTATAATGATCCAAATGAAATTGCGCTTCGGGCAGAAAGGGTAATCCACTTGATCGAGTTCAAAAACGTAAGCAAAACCTATCCCAACGGCGTAAAGGGCTTAAAGAATGTCAACCTGACGATCGATCAGGGCGAGTTTGTGGCGATCATCGGCCTGTCCGGCGCCGGCAAATCCACCCTCATCCGCACCATCAACCGCATGATCGACATCACCGAGGGCCAGCTGATCGTGGACGGCGTGGACGTGATGACGCTGCACGGCAAGAGCATGCGCCGCTTCCGCCGCAGGATCGGCATGATCTTCCAGTCCTTCAACCTGGTCACCCGCTCCACCGCGCTCAAGAACGTGCTCACCTCCATGGTGCCGGACATGAGCTTTGTCCGCGTGCTGCTGGGCCTGTTCACCCGCGAGCAGAAGATGAAGGCGCTCGAGGCGCTGGACAAGGTCGGCATCCTGGACAAGGCGTACACCCGCTGCGACCAGCTCTCCGGCGGCCAGCAGCAGCGCGTCGCCCTGGCCCGCACGCTCAACCAGTCCCCGTCCATCATCCTGGCGGACGAGCCGGTTGCCGCGCTCGACCCGGTGACGGCGCATCAGGTCATGAGCGACTTCAAGCGCATCAACGAGGAGATGAACATCTCCGTGCTCATCAACATCCACCACGTCGACCTCGCGCTCAAGTATGCCTCCCGCGTCATCGGCATCCGCGCAGGCGAGATCGTCTACGACGGCCCCAGCAGCGAGGTGACGCAGGACGTCCTGGACGCCATCTACAACGGCGCGTCCGTACCGCAGGCGGGTGAATAAGATGGCAAAAAAGAAAGAAGCGGCGTACCGCGTCCCGCTGTTTGACCGGATCTTCAAGCCGGAAACCATCACGCTGCCAAACGGCCATACCGTGTCCCGCCCGCGCTCGCGCACGCCGCTGATCGCGGCGATCCTCATCGCGGTGGTCTGGGCCTCCATCCAGCTCACGGGCTTTGACATCGGCATCATCATCCGGCGCGGCCATCAGTTCACCTACATCCTGGCCCGCATCTTCCATCCGAACTTCTCGTATTTCAGCAAGGTCATCGGCCCGCTGCTGGACACCATCAAGATGTCCATCCTCGGCTCCGTGCTCGGCGCCACGCTGGCGCTGCCCTTTGCCGTGGTGGCCTCCACGAACATCAACAAGAGCCGCGTGGTGGTCTCCCTCTGCCGCTTCCTGCTGAACATCGTGCGCACGCTGCCCACGCTGGTCATCGCCAAGTTTGCGGCGCTGATCTTCGGCCTGGGCACCTTTGCCGGCACGGTCGCCATCACGGTATTCACCTTCGGCGTCGTCTCCAAGATGATGTACGAGGCCATCGAGACGATCGACATGGGCGCCTTTGAGGCGATGGAATCCGCCGGCGGCGACAAGTTCCAGTCCTTCCGCACGGCCTGCTTCCCGCAGATTCTGCCCACCTACCTGAGCTACTGCCTCTACAGCCTGGAGATGAACATCCGCGCGGCGGCCATCCTGGGCTACGTCGGCGCGGGCGGCCTGGGCCTGCTCATCAACGAGCGCATCGGCTGGCGCGACTACGAGGGTCTGGGCATGGTGCTCCTCGCCCTGTTCGTGGTCGTGTTCATCATCGAAAATACCAGCCAGTTCCTGCGCAGGAAGCTTAGCTGAGGAGGATCGGACATATGGCAAACAAGAATAAACTGCTGACCGATCGTCCCCTGTCGGTCGAGGAAGCCTACGAGGCGAGACCGCGCCTGTGGTGGATCTATACGCTCATCGTGCTCATCGTGTTCAGCCTGCTCACCTGGAGCGGCACGGCGGTCAGATTTGAGGGCTTTGCCTCCAAGGGCATCGAGGTCGCCAAGGGCGTGGGCAACGGCCTGATTCATCCGGACACGAACCTGCTGTTTAACCTGACGCCCGAGGGCGTGCCCTATCAGCTCTTCCAGACGGTGGCCATCGCGGTGCTCGGCACGCTGATCGGCGGCCTGCTGGCCGTGCCCTTCAGCTTCCTGGCCAGCGACAAGATCGTGCCCCGATGGGTCGCGTTCATCACCAACGCCATCATCCTCGTCATCCGCACCATCCCCAGCCTGGTCTGGGCGCTGGTCTGGATCCGCGTGACCGGCCCGAACGCGTTCTGCGGCGTGGTCACGCAGTCCGTGTGCTCCATCGGCATGATCTCCAAGATGTACATCACGGCCATCGAGGATATCGACGTGCGCATCCTGGAGAGCCTGGACGCCTCCGGCTGCACCGCCTTCCAGAAGGTCCGCTACGGCATCCTGCCGCAGATCATCCCGAACTTCATCTCCACCGTCATCTACCGCTTTGACATCAACGTCAAGGACGCGACGACGCTGGGCATCGTCGGCGCGGGCGGCATCGGCGCGGCGCTGATCCAGTGCATCAACTCCAGCCGCTGGAGCATGGTGGGCGCGTATCTGTGCGGCATGGTCGTGCTGATGCTGTTCATCGAGTTCTTCTCCACCAAAATCCGCAGCAGGCTGACCCGAGGCCAATAACCCCATCCCCCCGAGCGGCTCGCAATGCCGCTCTTTTTTTCAAGGAGTTCTCCATGGACAAGACGCTCAGCATCCGCTTCACCTCGGACACGCACGGCTACCTCTACCCCACCAACTACGCCGACCATCAGACGCGCCCCATGGGCCTGATGGCGCTGGCGGCGGATTTCCCGCACGACGGCAACACGCTCATCATCGACGGCGGCGACACCATTCAGGGCTCGCCGCTGACCAACCTCTACCACCGCCTGCCGTCGCAGGAGCGGCAGGCCTGCCTGGCCGGCGACGCCTGGGGCAGCCACCCCATCGCCGCGATGATGAACCTGGCGGGCTATCAGTTTGTGACGCTGGGCAATCACGATTTCAACTACGGCGTCGACGCGCTCGCCGACTACCTGAGCGATCTGAACGCGCTGTGCCTGTGCTGCAACATCCGCGACAGGGACGGCCTGCTGCCCATTGCGCCGTACGCGATCCACCAGCTGGACAACGGCCTGCGCGTCGGCCTCGTCGGCGCATGCACGCCCTTCGTCAAGCGCTGGGAGAACCCGAAGACGGTCGCGCAGCTGGTCATCGAGGACGCCGTGGACGCCTGCGCCCGCGCGCTGGACGCGATCCGGGGGCAGTGCGACGTGACCGTGCTGGTCTATCACGGCGGCTTTGAGTGCGACCTCACGACCGGCGAGGCGCTGACCGACAGCCGCGAGAACGAGGCCTGCCGCATCTGCCGCGAGCTCGATTTCGACCTCGTGCTCACCGGCCATCAGCACATGCGCGTGGACGGCGTGCGCTTTGGCCACAGCTACGCCGTGCAGCCGGGCTACCGCGCGCCGCACGCCTGTGCCGTCACCGTCACGGTGCACGGGGACGGCAGCAAATCGTTTGCCAGCGAGATTCTGCCCGCATCCGCCGATCCGCTACCCGAGGCTGCCGCGCTGCTGGCCCCGCTCGAGCGGCGGGTGCAGACCTGGCTGGACACGCCCGCCGGCCAGCTCGATATCCCGCTAACCGGCGGCGACCACCTGGCGCAGGCGGTGCACGGCAGCCCGCTGGCCAACTTCATCAACACCGTGCAGCTGGCCGCCTCCGGCGCGCAGATCTCCGCCTGCTCCCTGCCCAACGAGTTCAAGGGCCTGCCCACGACGGTCACCGTGCGCGACGTCGTCTCCACCTACATCTACACGAACACGCTGGTCGTGCTGGAGCTTACGCGCGCGGCGCTCAAGCAATACATGGAGCGCTCGGCCATGTACTTCGCCCTGGACGAGGGCGGGCAGCTGCGCATCGCGGACGAATTCCTGCGGCCCAAGGTCGAGCACTACAACTACGACTACTTCTCCGGGGTGGATTACGTCATCGACGTGCGCCGGCCCGTGGGCGGCCGCGTGACCTCCATCCGGCTCGGGGGGCGGGAGCTGGGCGATGACGAGACGGTGACCGTGTGCATCAACAGCTATCGCTCCTGCGGCACGGGCGGCTATGGCTTCCTCGTCGGGCAGAAGGTCGTCGCGGATATTCAGACGGACGTCGCCGACGCGATGATCGAGTATATCATGACGCACCCGCAGATTCAGGTGGATACGCATCGGTACTGTGAGGTTCTCGCATAGCTGCCAACCCGCTTTGGGGCGCGCGAAGCGAAGAAGGGGGTCGGGGGACCGGAGCCTGCCGCCCGCTGTGCGGGAAACAGGCAGGCGGAGCGTCGGGAATCGCAAGGAGCG
>JBJEUH010000148.1:0-3133 GCA_051883735.1 Candidatus Ventricola sp. | reverse complement strand
CGCCATGCTCATCACGAGAACGAGCGCAACCGCCAGAGCAAGAAGCTTCTTCATAGGGATATTCCTCCTCAAAATATGTTGCCGAATCTGCACGTTTTCCGTTTGCACAAAAAACAAAACTGCATCCTCGACTATTTATGCAAAGTATAACATAGGAGAAAATGGATGTCAACAAATTTTAACAGTAGAGAATAGGAGGATAGCAATCCAAGCATAATGAGTAATTTGAAACTATCTGGAAAGAAGAAGTCAATACATCCGAAATTCAGAAAGAAAGATCCAGAAATTCTGTCGGACGGTTGACATGAAATCCAGATATCCGCATCAAGGGAAAAGCGCCGCGGCGAAGGGATTCCTTGGCCGCGGCGCCTGATCTGAGGCGCAGCGTTTTGCGGAGGCGGATCAGATCAGCTGCCGGTGCAGGATGGCGCCCTGATGCGCGCAGTCGATGGCCAGCGCCGCGTCAAAGCACTTCGCGGCGCGCGCCTTGTCGCCCAGGCCGTAGCTGCCCAGCGCGATCAGGTACTCGCAGTGCGCGCGGTTGCGGACGGTCAGATCTTCGTCAAAGAGCTGAAGATCGGGCAGGGACACGGCGAAGTAGTCGATCCTGACCTTGTCGTAATAGTGCTTTTCACCGTAAGCGATCAGCTTGTGGAAGCGGGCGCTGGCGTGATCGCTGTCGCCCAGGGCCAGCGCGGCCAGTCCCTCGTAGAGGATCAGCTCCGCCGGCTGGTCGTTGTAGTACATGGCGCTGGCCGGCTCCTCATTGCCCGCCGCGGCGCGGGTGAGATGGCGGACGGCCGCCTCCTCGTTGCCCAGCGCGCGCTCGCACAGGCCGAGATAATAGTAGATGTTGTTGTCCTTCGCGCCCTCCAGCTTGCCCTCGCCCAGGTTGTGCGGGAACACCAGCGCGCGGGTGAGCAGCTCCCGGGCCTTCTGCGCGTCGCCGCGCTCCAGCGCCATGCGCGCAAGCTGCGTCAGCGCAACGGCGTACTGCGTGGTCACCTTGCCCTCGCCGCCTTCCCACGGATGGAACTTGCGGCCCATGATGATGGCGAGCGCATCCTCATAGCGGCCCATGTCGTTGAGCAGCGTGCAGTATTCCACCGTCAGGTCGTCGCGCATGAATGCGGTCTCGCGATGGCTGTCGAGGAAGGCGAAGCGCTCCGCGACCGGCATGCCGAGCTTGCGGTAGAGCTGATCCAGCTCCAGCAGCACGCGCGCGTCGTACGGGTCGAGCGCGAAGGCGCGCTCCATGCATTCGCGGGCCTTTGCGGCGTTGCCCTGCTTGTTGTAATAGGCCAAAGACAGGTTGCGCCAGACCGTCGGGAACGCGGGATCGAGCGCTGCGCTGCGCTCCCACATCGCCGCCGCGCGGTCGTACTGGCGCTTGTCATACCACAGGCAGCCGAGGTAGTACGGCGCCCTTGCGTCCTGCGGATGGCGGGCGAGCGCGTATTCGAGCGCGAGGATGTCCTCCAGCTTGTTGGGGAAGCAGTACAGGCTGTCGCGCCGGGCCGCGTCCGCCAGGGCCTCCGCGGCCAGCGCCTCGTCGAAGAGGGAGGCATAGAGGGCCTTGTGATACGCGACCATCGGGCTGCCCGCCGGGCAGAGATCGAGCACGGCGACGGCCTTGGAATAGAAGCCCGCCTCCGCATAGTCGATCGCGCACTCGATATAGCTGCTGGCGCGGCTGCCCATGAGCGCCAGCGCGCCCTGCACATCGCCGGACTCGATGCGGGAGACGTAGTCAAACGCATCCAGCTCGAGGTTCTGCGCGTACCAGCGCGCGGCCTCGTCCCTCCTGCCCAGCGCGTCGAGGATCATGCCGCGAAGCGCGCGGGCCTTGAGGTTGTGATAGTTCCTCACGAGGCTGCGGTCGATGTGCTCGAGCGCCAGGCGGAAGTCGCCGCGGCGGCAGTCGATCGCGGCCAGATAGTAGAAGCCGGTCTCCTGCTCGGCCGCCGTCCAGGTAGCCTTGTAGAAGGCGTCGTAGGCCTCGTCGCCGCGGCCCTGATACAGCAGCGCCAGGCCGAGGTTGAGGTAGGCCTCGCTGTCATACGGGTTGGGGTTGCGCTCGGTCATGCGCGCGATGGCCGTGCGGAAGTGCGCCTCCGCCTCGGCGAACAGGCCCCGGCGCAGCAGCAGCATGCCGTAGGCATTGTTGACGCGGATGTCGCCGGCGTCGCGCTTCAGCGCCTCAAGGTAGTACGGATCGGGCAGGTACGTCGCGTGGCGGTACTGCTCGATGTGCAGGCCGGTGAGGTAGAGCTCCTCGTTGGTGAGGATCTCCTCGGGCAGCTTCGCCGCGGGCGCGGGGTCCGGAATCCTTTCGATCTTCCGGGGCTGCGGGGCGTAGTCGAGCATCTTGCGGCCCTGCGCGTCGTAAACGGCGAGCACGAGCTCCGTCTCCGGTACGCTGACCGGCATGCTGTCCCGGAGCACGTCAACCGGGCTGAGGGTCAGCGTTTTGTCGTAGACGACCCTGCCGGCGGCGGTGAGCACCACGCGCGCGTCCCTGTACATGCCGGTGGCATAGACGGTGATCTCCGCCTTGCCCTCGGCGCATTCCAGGTTGAGCACGGCCTCGGTGCTGGCGTTCTTGACGTAGCCCGCCGCCTTGTAGGGCATGAAGTACTGGGTGAAGGTCTTCTCCTCGAAGGGCTTGAGCCAGGTGAAGTCCGGCTGGTTGTCGCAGAACATGCCGGTCATCAGCTCGATGTAGGGGCCGTTTTCATCGGTCAGGTTGCGGTCCCATGCCTGGCCAAAATCGCCGCAGCCCCACGTCCACTGCTTCTTGCCGGGCGAGACGTGATGGTCCGCGATATGCAGGATGCCCGCGTCCACGCCGTAGTCGTAGCCGCCGACAAAGTTGTAATCGCTGTGCGCGCACATGTAGCTCGTCGGCACGGGGATGTTCTTGTAGCGGGAGATATCCACGCCTGCACCGTAATCGTGTTTGTAATACACGCCCGTGGCGATCGGGAAGGTGGACACGTCGCGCTTGCCGTGGTCAAAGACGGCCGTCACGTCCGGCGGGAAGACGGACTGCGTGTTGTCGTTGACCGGCACGGCGGGGTTGGCCCACCACAGGAACGTCTGCGGCAGGTTCGTGCGGTTGTAGAGCTGGCCC
>JBJEUH010000147.1:0-3133 GCA_051883735.1 Candidatus Ventricola sp. | reverse complement strand
CTTCATTTGCGGATTCCTCCTGACTGTACACTCAGTTTTCCGTCATGCCCAGGGCGAGCAGCCGATCCTCCGTGGCGTCCTCGCGCATCACCTCGCCGACGATCTTGCGTCCGCGCATGACGATGATGCGGTCGCTCAGGCCGATGACCTCCGGAAGCTCGGAGGAGACGAGGATGACGCCCAGTCCCTGCTTGGCGAACTCGCAGATCATCTGATAGAACTCGGACTTGGCGCCGACGTCGATGCCCTTGGTCGGCTCGTCCAGAATCAGCACGCGCGGATGCGTGCTCATCCAGCGGGCGACAATGCACTTTTGCTGATTGCCGCCGGAAAGCTCGACAATCTTCTTTTCCGCGTTGGGGGTGCGGATGCGGAAATCCTCGATGCCCTTGCGCGCCGCCTCGTCCTCCGCTTTGGTATCGATGACGCCGAAGCGGTTGGCGTGCTGATCCAGCAGCGAGATGTTGATGTTGTTGCGCACGTCCATGTTCGCCAGGATGCCCTGCATCTTGCGGTCCTCCGGCACCAGAACGATGCCGTGGCGCATGGCGTCGTGCGGGCTGCGGCAGACGATCTTCTCGCCCGCGAGATAGACCTCGCCGCCGGTCTGCCTGTCCGCGCCGATGATGGCGCGCATCGTCTCCGTGCGGCCCGCGCCGACCAGGCCGGAGAAGCCCAGCACCTCGCCCGCATGGAGCTTGAAGGAGACGTCCTCCACATAGTCCGAGCAGATGCCGCGCACATCCAGCAGCACCTCGCCGATCTGCTTGTCCCGATCCAGCGAGCTGTAGATATCGCCCAGATCGCGGCCGACCATCATGCGGATGAGCTGCGCCTCCTCGACCTCGCCGGTCTTGACGGTATCGACGTAGCGTCCGTCCTTGAAGATGGCCACCTTGTCGGTGATTTCGAAGATTTCGCTCATGCGGTGGGTGACGTAGATGATGATCTTGCCTTCGGCCTTCAGCTTGCGGATGATGGCAAACAGCGCCTCGATCTCCGAATCGCTCAGGCTGGCCGAGGGCTCGTCAAAGCAGATGACGCGCAGATTCTCGCGGCTGCACGCCTTCATGATCTCCACCAGCTGCTGATAGGCGACGCTCAGATCCTTCACCTTGTCGGTCGCCCGGATGGGAATGCCGAATTCGTCGATGATCTTCTGGGCCATTTCGTTCGCCTTGCGCGTGTCGATGACACCCAGGAACTGGGTCGGCATGCGGCCCAGATAGATGTTCTCCGCGACGGACAGCTCCATGAGCAGCTGACGCTCCTGATAGATGATGCTGACGCCGGCCTCGATCGCCTCATGCGGGTTGCGGAAGTGCACCTCCTCGCCGTTGATGAGGTATTGCCCTGAGGTCGGCTGATAATCGCCGTTGAGCGTTTTGAGCAGCGTCGATTTTCCCGCGCCGTTCTCGCCGAGGAAGGCCAGCACCTCGCCGCTGTGCGCGACAAAGCTGACATGATCGAGCGCCTTTACACCGGGGAAGTACTTGGTGATGTTGCGAAACTCCAGTGTATTGCCCACGCCTTTACACCTCCTGTGTTCAAATTGAATGGTTTTGTGCGGTTTCGGTTTTCACTGGCTAGATTTTAGCACAAATTCGTTGAAAATATTTTAGCTGTCTTGCTGTATTATTTGGATTTCTTGCGCTCTTCGCCCGAAAACTATTGCATCTTGCCCGAATTTTGCTATGCTCTTATCGTCAGAAGGACTATATTCCATGCGGTGCGAGGTGATATCGGGTTGTTGTTTTGCAAGGAATACAGGCTTTTTTCTCCGTCCGGCATGGAGGTCGTACTGCTGGAGGCGGGCGCTGCCATCACCAGCGTGCGCACAGCGGACAGAAACGGCGCGTTTGCCAATGTTGCGCTGCCTCTTGAAAGCGCGGACGATCCCAGCTGCGCCGGGGTGACGCTCGCCCCCTATGCCGGGCGCATCGCCGGCGGCCTGCTGCGCATCGGCGGCGAGACCGTGCAGCTCTCCATCAATGAAGGCGGCAACCAGCTCCACGGCGGTGCGGGCTCGCTCGCCCACAAGCTCTGGCGCTGCGAAGGCCAGCAGGACGCCGCGCACCATCAGCAGATCACCTTCTGCGCCGAGGCGGAGGACGGGCTGGACGGTTTCCCCGGCAACCGGCGCTTTTCCGTGACCTACCGGCTGTATGACGATCAGCGGCTGGAGCTCACGCTGCGCGCGACGACGGACAAGCCCACGCGCGTCAATCTCTCCAATCACGCCTATTTCAATCTCAGCGGCGATTTTTCCAGCAGCGCCGCGTACGAGCATCTGCAGCTCCAGGCGGACGAGGTCTATCTGAACGACGGAGCGTTTCTCGCCAGCGGGCGCTGCGCGCCGCCGCCTGCGCTCGATTATCGCCTCCCCCGGGAGGTGGGCGGCGCGCACGGCGACGCACAGCGCGAGGGCGCGCGAGGGCTGAACCACTGCTATGTGCTGCGCGGCGGCGCGCCCGCCGCAACGCTGACGGACCCCGCTTCCGGCCGGCGGCTGCGGCTGTATACGGATCAGCCGTGCGTCACGGTGTACTCGGGCGGCTTTCTGCCTGCGCCCGGCTGCGCCATCGCCCTGGAGGCACAGGAGCACCCTGAAAGCCCCTATGCCCCGCCGACTGCGGCGCTTCTCCCCGGCGAGGTCTACATAAGGCGCATCGTCTACCGCTTTGACGCCGTGGACTGACAGATGCGCAAATCCGACAAACAACTGCGCAACACAGACGATTGTACCTCCGGCCTTGCGCCTGTATAATGGGGCGCAAACGCGGAGATTCGATACGGTTTTCACAGCAGGCTCATGAAACGATCACAACGGGATTCAGGAGGTTTGAGCAATGGAACACATTCCGGGTCAGGCTGAAATCTGGGTAGAGCAGATCATGCTGCCCACCTACGGCATCGGCAAGGCGGACAAAAACCCCATGTTTTTGGAAAAGCGCGTCTACCAGGGCTCCAGCGGCAAGGTCTATCCGCTGCCGGTCGTCGACAAAATTCTCGATGAAAAGGTCGATCAGCCCTACACCGCCGTATGGCTGGAGAACGACTACATCCGCGTGATGGTGCTGCCCGAGCTGGGCGGCCGCATCCAGCGCGCCTATGACAAGACCAACGGCTACGA
>JBJEUH010000146.1:0-3158 GCA_051883735.1 Candidatus Ventricola sp. | reverse complement strand
GCTTGCAATCAGCAGATGGTTCCAGTATAATCAAAGCAAATCCATTTGTAAAATCTATATTGTGCATGTATTCCATATCAATTTAACATGGAGAGATCAGCATGAAGATGAATCTTGAATATCTTCGCATTTTTTCTGTGCAGCGCAATGCGGCAGCTTAACAAGGGCAGCACAACAGCTGATGTCATCGCAGCCCAACGTGACCCGTGCGCTGAATCGTTTGGAGGACCAGCTCGAATGCCGCCTGTTTGTACGGGGTCATCATGGTGTAAAGCTGACCCCGGAAGGGGAAACGCTCTTCGCCCATGCTCGTATTGCATTTGAACACATTGAAAGTGCAGAACGTGAACTCGATCTGCGCAAAGAACTGCAAAGCGGCACAGTTTCTGTTGGTGCAACAGAGGTTGCGCTTCGCTGTTTTCTTCTTCCCATTCTGAGGCAATTCAGAGAACGCTATCCAAATATCCATATTCGGGTACAAAACCATTCCACACCTCAGGCCGTTTCCTCTCTCTGCGATGGTTTTTCTGATTTGGCCATCGTTACCACGCCAGTTGAACTGCCATCCGACTGCACTTCAACCTCTGTCATGCGCATTCAGGAAACTGCAGTCTGCGGAGCAGGCTTTTCTCATCTTTTGAACCGCGAAGTCACGCTGTCTGAGATCAATCAGTGTCCTGTCATTTGTCTTAATAAACAAACAAAGACATACGCACTGTACAGTATGTGGTTTCAACAGCACGGCCTGACGCTTTCCCCAAGCATCGAGGCTGCTACCGCCGATCAGATTCTTCCGTTGGTCCGCAGCGGTCTGGGCATCGGGTTTGTTCCGGAATCCTTTTTGCAGGACGAGTCTGAATGCACCGGAATTGATCGCATCAGCCTAAAGGAGCCTGTTCCCACACGTTTTATCAGTTTAGTAAAACATAAAAACCGCTCTCTGAGCATTGCAGCAGCGGCTTTGGAAAAAACGATTCTCGCTTTTCAGTCACAGATTCCTCAAGGATGAAAGGTGGTCATCCTCAGTCTTTCATGCGTTCCATCCGGACTGAGCACGAACCCATCGCCATTCCCCACCTGATAGTCAAAATACCCGCCCTTGGGTAGGGCATATCGCTCCATGATCGCCATGATCGTCCCACCGTGAACAATCAGCGCGCAGTCCTCCTGAAAGGCCTGCGCGCGAAGGCGCTCAAAGGCGCGCACGCAACGCGATGCAAACGCATCCCGACTCTCCCCGCCCGGGAAGGGCATCGCGCCGCCGGAGTCGATCCATGCCTGATAATCCGCCCGGCAGCTCAGCTCCGCATAGTTCTTTCCTTCAAACGCCCCGAAGTCGCACTCCCGAAGGTCCGGCACGAGCTCCACCCGGATGCCGGGATACAGGATCGCCGCCGTCTCGACGCACCGTCGCATGGGACTTGCAAACACGCGCGATACTTCCGGATAGCGGCGCAGCCGCAGCGCCTCCCGGCCCGCCGCGCAGAGCGGCTCGTCCGTATGGCAGCCGATGTAGCGGTGCTCCATGTTCCCCTGTGTCTGCCCATGGCGGATGAGCACCCATCTCATTTGATGCGCACCCCGATTCCGCAGACCACGCGCGTCACCTGCTGCGCCTCCTGCGCGATGACGCACAGCGCCCGACCGACCGCCTCGCGGAAGGCGCGCTCCTGCGCCTGCACGGGCACAACGCCCGCGCCGACCTCGTTGGCGACGATCACCGCCTCTGGGTACGCCGCGACAACGCCTTGCGCAAAGGCACGCGCATCCTCCCCGCGCTGCATGGCCTCTTGCACAGCCTCGTGAAAGTCCGCAAGAATCAGCGCGTCCGGGTTCTCCGCGCGCGCCAGCTCGAGCTGCCCCTGATATGCGCCGCCGATGTAGAGCTTCACTTCAGCATTCCTCCCATCAGAATGACCGCCGTCAAACACAGCTCCGCGATCTGCACAAGCCAGCCCGCCAGATCGCCCGTGATTCCGCCGAACTGCCGCTGCGCCATGCGGGCAAAGCCCAACGCGCACAGCGCCGCCGTCAGCAGGCAGGCCCCTGCGAGAACAGGGCCGTCCAAGACGAGCCAGAGCACGATGCACAGCGCGGCATACGCGCCGCTGCTCAGGCAGACCGCGCGCCGATTCGCCGCTTTGGCAAAGCCGTCGAGCATCCCGCCGGGACGTGCGCTTTTCATCACGGCCAGCGCTGCCGCGCTCATCGCGCGCGAAAGCATGAAGCACGGCGCGAGCAGCCGCCCAATAGCCGCGTCCGCCTCGCTGAGCAGGCCCGCCGTCAGCAGCATGTACCCCGCGCAGGCCATCACGGCGAACGCGCCGACGTGGCTGTCCTTGAGAATCTCCAGCCGCCGCTCCGGAGGCTGACAAGAAGCCAGCGCGTCACTCGTGTCCATCAGGCCGTCCATATGGATGCCGCCCGTCACCAGCAGCGGAATCAGCGCACCCGCCGCCCCGCGCAACACGGGGCCGATGCCCAGCGCGTCGCAAAGCGCCAGCCAGCCCCACAGCAGCAGGCCCACCGCCGCGCCGACCAGTGGGAAAAAGCACATCGCGTAGCGGCGGTTCTCCTCCGACCACGCCGCGCGCGGCATCGGGATGCGCGAATAGGTCGAAAATGCGATCACAAATGCATCCATCAAACGCATGGCAGCGCTCCTTTCAACGCAACGGGAATGGAATAGACGACCTCGACCACGCAGTCGGCCAGCGCCGCCGCGCTGCGGTTGATTCCCGCCAGTTCGCGCAGGTAGGCCTGCGTCGATTCGTCGTAGCACACGCCGTCGGAAAACACGTCATTGGTCACCATCACCAGATGGCTGCACCACCGCGCAAGGTCATGAAGGGCGGGCACGATGCGCGCCACGTCCCCGCCGGAAAACATCTCGTTGGCCGCAAGGTTCACCAGGTCCTCCAGCAGTACGACGCTGTCCTGCGGGATGTCCGCCGCCGCCAGATTCTGCTCGCATTCGATGGTCATAAAGCCCAGATGCGCCCGCTGTGCGCGGTGGCGCTCCACGCGCTGCACCGATTCTCCGTCGCATACCCGCATCGTAGCGACGTAGATGCGCCCCTCCTGCGGCAGACCGGCGATGAGCCGCTCCGCCCAGGTGGACTTGCCGCAGCCGCTGCCGCCCGTCACCAGCACGATCA
>JBJEUH010000145.1:0-3229 GCA_051883735.1 Candidatus Ventricola sp. | reverse complement strand
TGCTTGGCGCTCTTGTCCTTGAACTGGGTCATGCGGCTCATCTCGCCCATGTAGGTGTAGCAGTTGAGCAGCCAGGCGAGCTCGGCGTGCTGATGCACGTGGCTCTGGAAGAACAGGACGCTCTTCCTGGGGTCAAGGCCGGAGGCCAGCAAAAGCCCCAGCATCTGCATGGCGTTCTGGCGGAACTTCGCCGGCTCCTGACGCACGGTGATGGTATGCAGGTCGGCAACCATGTACAGGCAATCGTATTCGTCCTCGAGCAGCTTCCAGTTGCGCATCGCGCCGATGTAGTTGCCCAGCGTGGGCGTGCCGGTGGGCTGGATGCCCGAGAGAATGCGCTGCTTTTTGACCGGGGTCTGCGTCTGTTCCATAAGGCGGAACCTCCTTTGGCGATCCGGCGCGCCGAACGGGCGCGGAATGAATCGGTTTGATTGCTCCATTGTATCACAACCCGCCGCGATGCGCAAGGCGTTATGCGGGGCGGGAAGCGCCGCGTCCGGCGCGGAAAATGCAGACCGTTATTGACTTTTTGCGGGGGCGGCGGTATACTATGAGCGTCTTTCGGCATTTTGGAAGACGGTAAAGCCTGTGACCTGCAAAAAGGAGTACATATGACAGAGACAAATACAAAGCGCGCTGTGGTGCTCATCCCCGCCTACAAGCCGGACGAGCGCCTGATTGACCTGACGCGCGAGCTGATCGTGGACAACGGCCTTGACGTGCTGCTGGTGGACGACGGCGGCCAGGAGGCCTTCAGGCCCATCTTTGACGCGTGCCGTGCGCTGGGCGCCGAGGTCGCCGTGCATGCGGTGAACATGGGCAAGGGCCGCGCGCTCAAGACCGGCATCAACGCCGCGATGCTCAAATGGCCGGACATGGCCGGCATCGTGACCGCCGACGCGGACGGCCAGCACACCCCGGCGGACATCCTGCGCCTGATCGACGCGCTGCACGAGCATCCGGACAAGCTGGTGCTTGGCTCCCGTACGTTCACCGGCGACGTGCCCTTCAAGAGCCGCTGGGGCAACCGCATCACCCGCTTCGTCTACGCGCTGGCCAGCGGCGTGAAGGTCGGCGACACGCAGACGGGCCTGCGCGCGCTGCCCGCGTCCTCCCTGCCGGCGATGGCGCGCATCGAGGGCGAGCGCTACGAGTACGAGATGAACGTGCTGCTCAAGCTGCGCGACATGGGCCTGGGCGTGTTCGAGGTGCCCATCGAGACGATCTACATCGACGACAACGCGGGCAGCCACTTCAACCCCGTGCGCGATGCGTTCAAGATCTACATGGTCATCTTCAAGTACCTGTTCTCCTCCGCGACCTCCTTCGTGGTCGATTACGCGCTCTACTGGCTGTGCCTGCGCGCGTTCGGCCTCTCCGCGCTGGTGAGCTACGCCCTGGCGCGTCTGGTGTCCTCGCAGGTGAACTATCACCTCAATAAGCACACCGTCTTCGGCGGACGCGGCGGAAAGAGCTCCATGGCCAAGTACTACGCGCTGTGCGTGGTGCAGGGCCTGCTGGGCGCGGCCCTGGTGCAGGTGCTGCCCGGCGTGATCCCGCTCTCCGCGGCGATCATCAAGATCCCGGTCGATCTGCTGCTGTTCACGATCAGCTATTTCATCCAGAGGGACTTTGTGTTCAACAAGTAAATGGAAAATCGGAAAAGAAAACTGAATCTCGTCAAGGCGCGGCGGCGTGTGAGGATGCGCTCCGCGCTTCTTTTGACGCTCACGGCGTTTGCGCTGACGGCGCTTGCGCGCGGCGTCCTGCCCTCCTCCTCCCTGCCGGGCGGCCTCGTGACGCTGCTGGAGACGGCGGTCACGCTGCTCGCCTTTGGCGGCGGCGCGTTTCTGGGGCTGTGCGTGCTCGACGGCGATCACCGCAGGATCGTGCCCATGCGTCAGCTCAGCCGCGCGCAGATGCTCTGGCTTTCCCTGCTGGGCGTGCTCGCCGTGTGCCCGATGGCGCTGATCTCGGATCTGACGGACGCGCTCCTGGGCATGCGCGAGGCCGCGGGCGCTTCGCAGGCGGCTGCGGCGAACGCGGCGCTGCTGGTCAAGCGCGTGCTGATCGTGCCCGTCTGCGAGGAGCTGTTCTTCCGCGGCTATCTGCTGCCCGCGCTCTCGCGCCACGGCCATCTGCGCGCATCGGTGGTCGTCTCGCTCTGCTTTGCCCTGATGCACGGCAGCGCGCTGACGGCGCACGCCGCGCTGGGGCTGCTGCTCTGCCTGCTGACGATCAGGACCGGCTCGCTGCTATCGCCTATCCTCGTGCACGCGGGCTGCAACCTGGCGCTGACGATCCTCGGCGCGCTGGGCCTGCCGGGGCTGGTGATGGGCTGGTCGCTGGGGGCCTGCGTCGTGAAGCTGGCCGGCTGTACGGCATTCGTGCTGGCGCTCAAGCGGGCGGTCGCTGCGCGGCCTGTTGGCGGCGCCTTCGCGCTCTGGGAGGGCGGAAGGCTGACGAGGCGCGAGACCGCGCTGCTCGCGGCTGCGGCGGCGCTGCTGCTCCTGTCGATGATCGTAGGAGGCTGAGTTTTCATGAACATGGCGCTCATCTGCATGGGCAGGCTCAAGGAGAAATACTGGCGCGACGCGGCGGCGGAATACGAGAAGCGGCTCTCGCGCTTTGGCAAATGGGAGACCATCGAGCTGCCGGACCTGCCGGAGCCGGCGAATTCCTCGCCCGCCATCGAGGAGCAGATTCGAAAAAAGGAGGGCGAGGCGATCCTCGCCAGAATCCGCGACGGGGACGTCGTCGTGTGCCTGTGCATCGACGGAAAACAGATGGACTCCGTGCGGCTCTCCGAAAAGCTGACGGAGCTCATCGACACGGGGCGGCGCGTGGTGTTCGTCATCGGCGGCTCGCTGGGGCTGTCGGCGGACGTGGTGCGGCGCGCGCAGATGAAGCTCTCCTTTTCGCCCATGACCTTCCCGCATCAGCTGGCCCGCGTCATGCTGCTGGAGCAGACGTACCGCGCGCTCAAGATCGCCGCGGGGGAGCGGTATCACAAATAAACGCATCATCAAGCAATCTGTCGTCATACATCGCGAAGCGAAGAAGGGGTTTGGGGATGAAATCCCCAAGCGGGTTTGGGCGGCAGCCCAACGTATCCCCAAGGCCAGGAGGTTCCTGTTATGCAATACGATTTTGACCTGGTCGGCAAGATCGGCTCGATGGCGCTCATCCGCCGCGAGGACGCCGACATCGACTACAACATCTTCTCCCG
>JBJEUH010000144.1:0-16945 GCA_051883735.1 Candidatus Ventricola sp. | reverse complement strand
GCACGCGAAGAACGCCAACCTGTTCCTCGAGTTCCTGCTGCGCCCGGAGATCGCCGCGGTCTGCGCCGAGTGGCAGTACTACTGCAGCCCCAACGCCGCCGCGATGGAGGTCATTGACGACTGGTACAAGGAGAACCCGGTCTTCAGCGGCATCTATGACCGCATCGGCGACGCGGAATACGTCAAGAACCTCTCCAGCGCGGACGAGCAGAAGTTCCAGGACATCTGGACCACCTTCAAGCTGAGCCTCTGATGCAACATGGACGGGCGCCCTCCGGCGCCCGTCAAAGAAAGCCCGCGTGCGTCATGCGGGCTTTCTTTGACGAATCGCAGGCTGCGCAGCAAACGGGCACAGCCCGCCTCACGTAGGATAATCCAAAGAGGGATGTGAGATCATGTCAAAGCTGTTCATCTCCGGGGGCGTCGTCATCGACCCCGAAGCGCAGAAAAGGTTCCGCGCGCAGGTGCTGCTCGAGGACGGGATCATCGCCGCCATCGGCGATCTGCCCGCGCCGCAGGACGCGCAGGTGATCGACGCCTCGGGCCGCTTTGTCTGCCCGGGCTTTGTCGATCCGCACGGCCACATCGACGGCCACGCGTATACGGGGGAATTGTCCCTGCTGCAGGGCGTGACCACGACCGTGGGCGGCAACTGCGGCTTCTCCCCGCTCGATCTCGAGGAGTTTCTGAGCCCGCACAAGGCGTTTCCGATTCATCAGGCGGAGATGATCGGCATGTGCGCGCTGCGCGAGGCCGCAGGCGCGCTGAATCCCTTTCAGGCGGCCAGTGAGGAGCAGATCGACCGGATGGCGCAGATGTGCGAAAGGGCGCTCTGCTGCGGCGCGTGCGGCGTGTCGCTCGGCCCGGCGTATACGCCCGGCTCCTCGATCCTGGAGATGCAGACGCTCTGCCGCATCGCCAGGGCGCACGGCAGGCCCGTCTCCATCGACACGCGCATGAACTCCATGACCGACCTTGACTCCCTGCAGGAGGCCATCGACCTGGCGGCGCACGCCGGATGCCGGATGATCGTCTCGCACTTCGTCTATCAGTACGGCGTGGGCGTGGAGGACGAGGCCCTGGCCATGATCGACCGCGCGCGCGGCCTGGGCGTGGATATCCTGTTTGACAGCGGCATGTACAAGGACTGGTGCTCCTCCATCGGCGCGGCGCTGTTTGAGCCGGGCGTCATGCGCGCCAACGGCATCGAGCTCCATCACCTGCGCGTCATCACCGGCGAGCACATCGGCGCGGTGCCGGATCAGGCGCTCTACGAGCACCTGCGCGCGTGC
The DNA here is from genome assembly GCA_051883735.1 of Candidatus Ventricola sp. GTDB lineage: Bacteria > Bacillota > Clostridia > Christensenellales > Aristaeellaceae > Ventricola. The sequence continues at coordinate 15,653 of JBJEUH010000144.1, read as the reverse complement.
CATCCGCACGACGCGGTCTGCGTGAACACCGGCGAGGCGCGCGCGGTATACGCCATCGCCCGTCATCCGCTGTGCATGATCTCCACCGATACGGGCGCGTATCTGCCGGGCGAGGGCCATCCGCAGATCGCGGGCAGCTTCCCGCGCTTCCTGCGCGAGATGGTGCGCGAGCGCGCGGAGATGAGCTGGGAGGAAGCCGTCGCGCACGCGACGTGCCTGCCGGCGGACGTCTTCGGCTTCCCAGGGAAGGGGCGCATGCGGGCCGGCTGCGACGCGGACCTCGTCATCTTTGATCCCGAAACGATCGCCGACCGGGCGGATTTCCCGGGGAAGGGATGCCCCAACGCCGTGCCGGCGGGCATCACGGCCGTGATCGTCGGCGGCGAGCTGGCCGCCCAAAACGGAAAGACGACCGGCGTCATGGCTGGTCGTGCTTTGAAGTGCTGAAGCTGGCGGGGTGCTCGTTGCCCCGCTCGTCCTGGATGCGCGTGCCCTCGCACGTCATCATCAGCGTGCCCACGCGCCAGCCGCTCGTCTGGCCGTATTCGGGCGCGTCCGCAGGGCCGGCGACCACGCGGGCGATCTCGCCCGTGCCGCCGTCCTCGTAAAAGCAGGCCGTGTGCTGCAGGCCGTCCTCGCAGACGGTGAGCGTGAGCAGCAGCTGCGCGCTGTCCGGCATGAAGGCGCCGGACAGGACGACCGGCAGCTCGGAAATCTGGCTGACGAGCGTCAGGTAGATCTCCCTGTCGGCCATCTGGCCGTTGACGCTCACCTCGCCGCTGCCGTCCGCATAGAACTGGAAGCTGCGCTCCGGCGTGTCGATGGAGATGGCCGTGATCGCCTCCGCGTTCAGGGTGGGAAAGAGCGGGATCTGGCCGTCCGCTTCGGCAGCCTGGGCGGTTTCCTGCGCGCTGGCGGCGCTCTGCTGAGCGTTCGGCTCCGGCACGGCGCGCAGCCCGCTTCCGGCAAGACAGAAGAGGACCGCAGCGATCACCGTCCCCATGGCGCACATTGCGCCCGCGGCTTTCAGCAGCCTGCCCACATGCAGCCCCCCTTTCCTTCATATACTGTGATTATACTGCCCGCATGTTGCACAAACAAAATCCCAATGGGGCAGAATTGTGAACGATTGGGGCGCGGCGGTCGAAAATGGGGATTGTCAGGATATGCGAATTACGATAAAATAATAGAGTTGTATCCTGCAAGAGGAAAAAAACACACGCAGCGTGTGCAGTCTGACGGCGCATCCGTGCGCCGTCCCCAAGCGGTTTCTGCATGAAGATACAAAACGGCTGCAGCATCCCGGCGCGAGAAAATGACTGAATGGAGTGGACCTCCCATGATTCTCCAGCATAATACCACGGACGCATTCTATCGCTTTCCTCTGGGCGCATTGGCCGCGGGCTCGCAGGTTCGCCTTCGCGTAGCCGTGAGCGGCCCGGGCGAGCCGGACAGCCTGAACCTGCGCGTGTGGGACGGAAAGGAGCAGCGCTTCCCGATGCGGCCGCTGGGCGCGAAGGACGGGAAGCGCTTTTATGAGGTGCAGGTGACAGTCAGCGAGACGCCGTGCCTGTACTGGTACTGCTTTGAAGCGGCCTGCACGGACGGCAGCCGCCTGCGCCTGGGCGCGCCGGACGAGTCCGGCTGCGGCGAGGGCCGCATGAGCGGCACCGGCACGGACTTCCAGATCACGGTCTACGATCCCCGTTACAGCACGCCCGCGTGGATGTGCGACGGCATCATGTATCAGATCATGGTGGACCGCTTCTATCACGGCGAGGGCACGGACGCGCTGCTGCATGCCAAGGACGGCACGAATGCAAAGGTCGATCTGCACACAGACTGGAACGACATGCCCTGGCTGGACGTCTCGGAGAACGGCGACAACTTCGCGCACGATTTCTTCGGCGGCAACCTGGAGGGCGTGCGCCAGAAGCTGCCCTACCTCAAGGAGCTGGGCGTGAGCGTCATCTACTTCAACCCGATCTTCACCGCGCGCACCAACCACAAATACGACACCGGCAACTACATGCAGGTCGATCCGATGTTCGGCGACGAGCAGAAGCTGCACCAGCTCTGCGAGGAGGCCCGGGCCATGGGCATCCGCATCCTGCTGGACGGCGTGTTCTCCCACGTCGGCAGCGACAGCGTGTACTTCAACCGCCGCGGCACGCACGGCGAGAAGGTCGGCGCGTACCGCGATCCGGACTCCCCGTACAGGAAGTGGTTCACCTTCAAGAACTGGCCGGACGACTACGACTGCTGGTGGGGCTTCCGCACGCTTCCTAACGTCAACGAGATGGACGAGGACTTCCGCAAGTACATTCTGAACGGCGAGGACGCGGTGGTCAAGCACTGGGTGCGGGCGGGCACCAGCGGCTGGCGGCTGGATGTGGCGGACGAGCTGCCGATGGAATTTCTGCGCGAGCTGCGCAGGGAGGTCAAGTCCGCCGATGCGGACGCGGCGGTGCTGGGCGAGGTCTGGGAGGACGCGAGCCACAAGGTCGCCTACGGCGTGATGCGCTCCTATGTGCTGGGCGACACGCTGGACAGCGTGATGAACTATCCGCTGCGCGACGCGCTGGTGTCCTTCCTGATGTCCGGCAAGACAGCGGGGGCGGTGGTGCGCGATCTGACGGCGCTGATGCAGAACTACCCCAAGCCGTTCCTGTATTCGCTGATGAACCTGATGGGCAGCCACGACAGGCCGCGCATCCTCAACGTGCTCTCCGGCAACGACGGCAACGACATCCCGCGCGACAAGCGCGCCGAGCACCACCTCACCCCGGAGGAGCGCATGATCGGCACGCTGCGCGAGCGCATGATGCTGCGCATGATCATGAGCGTACCCGGCATGCCCTGCATCTACTACGCCGACGAGGCGGGCATGGAGGGCTGCGCCGATCCGTTCTGCCGGCGCACCTATCCCTGGGGCGCGGAGGACAAGCAGCTGCTCGCCTACTACCGCGGCATGATCGCGATGCGCCAGAAGAACCAGGTGCTGCGCACCGGCGAATGCCGCTTCATCGCGCCGTGCGACGACGTGCTGGGCGTGATTCGTACGATCGAGGGCGGCGTGGACGCGCTGGGCCGCAAGGCGAAGGACGCCTGCGCGGTCACGCTGATCAACCGCAGCGCCCGCACGGCGACGGTCTACCTCACCTCGCAGGAGCTGATGGGCGCACAGGAGATCGTCTCCGACCGCGACGAGGTGCATCAGGCCCGCGCGGGCGCGTTCTCCGTGACGGTCGCCGGCATGCGCGGCGTGACCTATTTCGCCCAGCCCGAGGTACAGACGGAGCGGGAATAAGACGCTTTTGTACAAAGATGCTTCCATAGCGCGAAGCGAAGAAGGGGTCTGGGGACGGGTCCCCAGGCTAGGGGTTTGGGGGATGAAATCCCCCAACGTTCCTCTGTCGCGAAGCGATCAAAGCCATCGTAGTCAGGGAGCGAAGCGTTACCTGACGGGGCTTCGCACATGGCTGTTTCTATTTGAAAACAGTATAAATCCCCATGAATCAAACAGCCGGCGCAGGGATCTCGTCCTGCGCCGGTTTTTGTCATGGATTCTTATTGATCAGGATCAAAGGGCGCACCTTCCAGCGCCAGCAGCCGGCGCTTGCGCTCTATTCCGCCCGCGTAGCCCGTCAGGCTGCCGTCCGCGCCCAGCACGCGATGGCAGGGCACGATCACGGAGATTGGATTGCGGCCCACCGCGCCGCCCACGGCCTGCGCCGACATGTGCGCAAGCCCGCGCTGCCTGGCGAGCTGCGCAGCGATTGCGCCGTAGGTCGTCGTCTCCCCGTAGGGGATGGCGCAAAGGATGGCCCAGACCTCGCGCTGAAACACCGTGCCGGCGGGGTGCAGCGGCGGCATGAAATCCGGCTCTCTGCCGGAAAAGTACTGATCCAGCCAGCGCTTTACGTCATCAAAGAGCGGAATCTCCCGCTCCTCGTGCGCCCCGCCAAGGCTCCGGGCGAAGTGCTTCTGCCCCTCAAACCACAGGCCCGTCAGGCCCGCATCGTCCGCCGCCAGGAGCATGCCGCCCAGGGGCGAGGCGTAGCGGCTGATGTACTGCATCAGATCCGCGCCGCCACGAGGTCGCCCATCTGCGTGCAGCCGACCCTCGTGCAGCCCTCGGACCAGATGTCGCCGGTGCGCCAGCCCTCGTCGAGCACCTGCGTGACCGCCGCCTCGATCGCCGCGGCCTCCGCTTCAAGGCCCAGGCTGTGGCGCAGCAGCAGCGCGCCGGAGAGGATGGTGCCCAGCGGGTTGGCGATGTCCCTGCCCGCGATGTCCGGGGCGGAGCCGTGAATCGGCTCGTACAGGCCGCGCGTGCCCGCGCCCAGGCTGGCGGAGGGCATCATGCCCAGGCTGCCCGCGATGGCTGCGCTCTCGTCGGAGAGGATGTCGCCGAAGAGGTTGCCGGTGATCATCACGTCGAACTGGCTCGGGCGCAGGATGAGCTGCATCGCTGCGTTGTCGACGTACATGTAGGTCACCTCGACCTCCGGGTACTCCTTCGCCAGCTTCGCGACCGTCTCGCGCCACAGTCGGGAGCACTCCAGCACGTTCGCCTTGTCCACCGAGCAGAGCTTTTTGCGGCGCTTCATGGCCATCTCAAAGCCGATGCGCGCCAGGCGCTCGACCTCCATCTCGCTGTACGCCATCTCGTCGGTCGCGGCCGTGCGGTCCTCGCTGCGCCAGCGCTTGCCGAAGTAGATGTCGCCGGTCAGCTCGCGCAGGATCATGACGTCGATCGGCTGGGCGATGATGTCCGGGCGCAGCGGGCACGCGCCCGCCAGCTGCGGATGGATCGTGCAGGGGCGCAGGTTCGCAAAGACCTGCATGCCCTTGCGCAGGGCCAGCAGGCCCTTCTCCGGGCGGCGGGATGCTTCCACGCCGTCCCACTTCGGCCCGCCGACGCTGCCCATGAGCACCGCGTCGGCGGCGTTGCACTTGGCGAGCGTCTCGTCCGTCAGCGGCACGCCGTACGCGTCGATGGACGCGCCGCCGAGCGCGCACTCCTCAAAACGGAAGGTGTGGCCGTACTTCTGCGCCACCTTCTGAAGCACCTTGACCGCCTGCGCGACGATCTCCGGGCCGATGTAATCGCCCGGCAGGGTGACAATATTCGCATTCATGGGATGGTTCCTCCCTGTAAACCTTTATTGTATCCTCAATGCACAGGAAACTCCCTCCGGCTGCTGCGGCAGCCAACCTTCGGCGTTTCATCAGCCTGCATCGCCCGCTGGGCGCGGCTATTGAAACGTCCCTCACGGAGGGAGGCAAAGGCTCCCTCGCTGAGGGAGCTGTCAGCGCAGCTGACTGAGGGAGTGATGCAGCACAGACTCTCTTTTAACCTCCGCGAAGCGAAGAAGGGAGTCTGAGGGACTTGTCCCTCAGGCGGGGTTTGGGGCCTGCGGCCCCAATTAAGCCTGTACCTTCTTGCGGACGTAGTTCGCGATGCCGCCGCAGTTGACGATCTCCTGGATGAACGGCGGCAGCGGCGCCGCTTTGAACGTCTCGCCGGTGGTCAGATCGGCAATCACGCCGCTGTCCAGATCGGCCTCGACCTCGTGCCCCTCGGCGATGGCCGCGGAGGCCGCCGGGCACTCGACGATCGGCAGGCCGATGTCGATGGAATTGCGGTAGAAGATGCGGGCAAAGCTGTCCGCGATGACCAGCTGGATGCCGCTGGCCTTGATGGCGATGGGCGCATGCTCGCGGGAGGAGCCGCAGCCAAAGTTGCGGCCCGCCACGATGATCTTGCTTGTTTCGCTCTTCGCCTTGAAATCGCTGTCGATGTCCTCCATGCAGTGGGAGGCCAGCTCCTTGTGATCGGTGGTGTTGAGATAGCGGGCCGGGATGATGACGTCGGTATCGACGTGATCGCCGTACCGGATGACCGTAGACTTGACCTTCATATTACATGACCTCCTCAGGCGTGGCGACGCGGCCCATGATCGCGGAAGCGGCGGCAACCGCCGGGCTGGCCAGGATGACTTCGCTGCCGGTGTGGCCCATGCGGCCCACAAAGTTGCGGTTCGTGGTGGACACCGCGCGCTCGCCGTCGGCCAGCACGCCGCAGTGGCCGCCCAGGCACGGGCCGCAGGTCGGCATGGTGAAGATCGCGCCCGCGTCGATGAAGATGTCCACGAGGCCCTCCTCCAGGCAGGTCTTCACGACCTGCTGCGTGCCGGGGATGACGATGCAGCGCAGATACGGCGCCACCTTTTTGCCCTTGAGGAGCTTTGCCGCGACGCGCATGTCGCTGATGCGGCCGTTGGTGCAGCTGCCGATGACGACCTGATCGATCGCCAGGTCGGTGCATTCGCGCGCGGGCTTCGTGTTCTCCGGCAGGTGCGGCAGGGAGACGGTCATGTCAAGCTGGTCAAGGTCGATCTCCACGACCTTCGCGTACTCCGCGTCCTCGTCCGCCTCAAACGCCGTGAACGGGCGGCTGACGCGTTCAGCCAGATAGGCCTTGCAGACGTCGTCCACCGGGAAGATGCCGTTCTTCGCGCCGGCCTCGATCGCCATGTTCGCGATCGTCAGGCGGCCGTCCATGTCGATCTCCTTCACGCCCTCGCCGGTGAACTCCAGGGACTGATACAGCGCGCCGTCCACGCCGATCTCGCCGATGAGGTGCAGAATCACGTCCTTGCCGGACACCCACGGCTTCATCCTGCCCTTCAGCACGACCTTGACCGCCTCCGGCACCTTGAACCAGCACTCGCCGGTCGCCATGCCCACGGCCATATCCGTGGAGCCCACGCCCGTGGAGAACGCGCCGACCGCGCCGTAGGTGCAGGTGTGGCTGTCCGCGCCGATGATGACCTCGCCCGGGGCGACGAGGCCCTGCTCCGGCAGCAGCGCGTGCTCGATGCCCACGCGGCCCACCTCGTAATAGTGCACGATCTTCTGCGCCTTGGCGAAGTCGCGCATCTGCTTGGCCATCGTCGCGGACTTGATGTCCTTGTTGGGGACGAAGTGATCCGGGATCAGCGCGATCTTCGCGGGGTCGAACACCTTCGTCGCACCCATCTTCTCAAACTCGTTGATCGCGACCGGCGCGGTGATGTCGTTGCCCAGCACCAGGTCGAGCCTGCACATCAGCAGTTCGCCGGCGCGGCAGCTTTGAACGCCCGCGGCGCGCGCGAGGATTTTCTGCGTCATGGTCATGCCCATCGTTTTGACCTCCTCATGATTCATTTCTCTTTGGAACAGACAGGGAACTCCGCAAGCCTCCGTGCAGCGTCCGACGGGATTCGATGTCGTGTCAGGCTGTTCGGAAGCGGGTGTGGGCACAGCCCACAAAAAAACCTCGCACACCTGCTTTTCGCAGGGGCGAGGCGAAATTGCCACACGGTACCACCCTGATTCAACCTGACTGCGCACGCAGCAACAGAAAGGTCCTCATTTGCCTTAACGCGGCGGCGTACGTCCCGCGCTCATCACGCGGGCGGCTCCGGAGTGAGTTATCCCGCTTGCCCGCCGCCGGCTTGCACCAAACGCCGGCTCTCTTTGGGTCAGGCAATGCGTCTTTTTTCCTTCATGGCCTTTACAAAAGCTATGCACGATTTGCATATTATTGTACCTGTCGGGTGACGCCTTGTCAAGCCGTAAATGCCGTTCATTTCACGAGCGGGATGGTTGAGTTTCACTCAATCGGGAAGTCGTAGTATTCCTCGGCCCGCGTCTCGCCGCCCAGCGTGTAGTGCCACCACTCCTCGCTGTACGCCTCAAAGCCCGCGGCCTCCATGCCCGCGCGCAGCAGCCGCCGGTTTTCCTTCTGCGCGGGCGTGAGGTCCTCGTAATCGTGCGAGGAGATCTTGGCAAACCAGTCAAACCCGCCGCCCATATCCAGCGGCGCGCCGTCCCTGTCCGTGAGCGTCAGATCGACCGTGAGGCCCCGGGAATGGCCGGAGCGCACGGCGATATAGCCCCTGGGAAACAGCTCGGACTTGTCCAGCGTCGGGTAGAACTCCGCCTTCATCTTCGTGTCGCTCAGGTCCTTTGCCCAGCGGACAAAGTGATCGACCGCGCGCTGGGGACGATAGGCGTCGTAGATGAGCAGGAAAAGGCCCTGCTTTTGGAACGCATCCGCCGCCTGTCTGAGCGCCTCGGCCGCCTCCGCGCGCAGCACGCCGCGCGGGGCGAAATAGCCGTCCACCGGGCAGCCGACGAAGTTGTGGCTGCCCGCGTAGCGGATATCCTCGCGAACGGACGGGATGACGTCCCTGATGTAGACAAATCCTTCCGGAAGCATGATGATTCCTCCATTCGATGGGGTACGCTAGGGCTGCCGCCCTAAAACCTGCTTGGGGCTCTGCCCCAACCCCCGCAAGGGACTTCGCCCCTTGACCCCATGTTCGCTTCGCGCGATCAGAACAGGCCCACGATCTTACCGTCGTCGGTCACGTCGATATTTTCGGCGGCGGGCACCTTCGGCAGGCCCGGCATGGTCATGATGTCGCCGGTGAGCGCCACGATGAAGCCCGCGCCCGCGGAGACCTTGAGGCTGCGCACGGTGACGGTAAAGCCCTCCGGCGCGCCTAGCAGCTTCTGGTCGTCGGAGAAGGAATACTGCGTCTTGGCCATGCAGATCGGGTATTCGCCGAAGCCCAGCTCGGTGAGCTGCTGCGCCTGCTTCTTCGCCGCCGGGGTGAGCGTCACGCCCGCGCCGCGATAGACGTTTTTCACGATGGCGTCCAGCTTCTGCTCGATGGTCGTGTTCAGCTCGTAGGCATAGCGGAAGTGGTTTTCGCCCTCCTCGCACAGGCGCACGACCTCGCGGGCCAGTTCCACGCCGCCTTCGCCGCCCTTGGCCCAGACCTCGGAGAGCGCGACGTTCACGCCCAGCTCGCGGCACCTCTCGCGCACCAGCGCCAGCTCCGCCTCGGTGTCCATCGGGAAGCGGTTGATCGCCACGACGCACGGCAGCTGATAGGTCTTCGTGATGTTCTCGACGTGGCGCAGCAGGTTGGGCAGGCCCTTCGCCAGCGCCTCGAGGTTCTCGCTGTTCAGGTCGGCCTTGGCCACGCCGCCGTGATGCTTGAGCGCGCGCACGGTCGCCACGACGACGACGGCCGCAGGCCGCAGGCCTGCCTTGCGGCACTTGATGTCGAGGAACTTCTCCGCGCCCAGGTCCGCGCCGAAGCCGGCCTCGGTCACGCAGTAGTCGCCCAGCTTGAGCGCCATGCGGGTCGCCATGATGGAGTTGCAGCCGTGGGCGATGTTCGCGAACGGGCCGCCGTGGATGAACGCCGGGGTGCCCTCCAGCGTCTGCACGAGGTTCGGCTTGAGCGCGTCCTTGAGCAGCGCAGCCATGGCGCCCGCGGCCTTCAGGTCGCCCGCGGTCACGGGCTTGTCGTCGTAGGTGTAGCCCACGATGATCTTTGCCAGGCGCTCCTTGAGGTCGCGGATCGAGGAGGACAGGCAGAACACGGCCATGACCTCGCTGGCGACGGTGATGTCAAAGCCGTCCTCGCGCGGCACGCCCTGCATCCTGCCGCCCAGGCCGTCGACGATATTGCGCAGCTGGCGGTCGTTCATGTCCACGCAACGCTTCCAGGTGATCTTCTTGACGTCGATGCCCAGCTTGTTGCCCTGCTGGATGTGGTTGTCCAGCATCGCGGCCAGCAGGTTGTTCGCCGCGCCGATGGCGTGGAAGTCGCCGGTGAAGTGCAGGTTGATGTCCTCCATCGGCACGACCTGCGCATAGCCGCCGCCGGCCGCGCCGCCCTTCACGCCGAACACCGGGCCCAGGCTCGGCTCGCGCAGCGCGAGGATCGCGTTCTTGCCGATGCGGCGCATGCCGTCGGCCAGGCCCACGCTCGTGGTGGTCTTGCCCTCGCCCGCCGGGGTCGGGGAAATCGCGGTGACCAGCACCAGCTTGCCGTCGGGCGCGTCGTTTTCATTCAGAAGGTTGTAATCGACCTTCGCCTTGTGGTTGCCGTAGAGCTCCAGGTACTTTTCGCTGACGCCCGCGGTCCTCGCGATCTCGCGGATGTCCTTCATTTCACACGCCTGCGCGATTTCGATATCGGACAAATAAGCCATGACAGAATCCTCCTTGTGTCGTTTCCGGCAGCGTCTTTTCATATAAAAAGGCGCACCGAACAATTCAGTGCGCCCAGACGGTCGGCTCAAGCGCTCGCGCGCCGCGGCACTTCCTGTGGGTCGTCCCACTTCCGTCAGTCATGCCGCTTTCCGAAAGGGCAAATCACCCTGGTCGGATCAGGAAAATCATACCATGCCCGACCGCTCCCGTCAAGTGAATTTTCCCGTCCAGGGGGTCTATTCGGCGGGAAAAATACATATTTATCTGTTCGCCATTGCAATTCTTTCGTTTCTATGGTAATATGGGGCAAATACACCTCTGAAATGATGAATTTGGACTGTTGTCCTGCACTTTCGGAGGAATTTGCTGAGGAGGCTTGTTTCTATGAATCGCGTTTACAATTTCGCGCCCGGCCCGTCCATGCTCGCGACTGAAGTGCTCGAAAAGGTACAGAAGGACCTGCTCTGTTACGGCAGTACGGGCATGTCCGTCATGGAGATGAGTCACCGATCTAAGATGTACCTGGAGATCTTCGAAAAGACCGTCGCGGACTTCAGGGACGTGATGGGCGTGCCGGAGGGCTACAAGGTCATGTTCCTGCAGGGCGGCGCGACCGCCATGTTCTCCGCCGTGCCCATGAACCTGATGCAGGGCGGCAAGGCCGACTACATCGACTCCGGCAACTTCGCGCACAACGCGCTGGTAGAGGCCCAGAAGTACGGCGAGGTCAACGTCGCCGGCTCCTCCCGCGCCGACAACTACACCTACATCCCGGATTACACCCTCTCCCCGGACGCCAAGTACGTCCACATCACCACCAACAACACCATCTACGGCACGCGCTATGACCATGTGCCGGAGACCGGCGACATCCCGCTGGTCGCGGATATGTCCTCCAACATCCTTTCCGAGGTCTACGACGTCTCCAAATTCGGCGTGATCTATGCCGGCGCGCAGAAGAACGTCGCCCCGGCCGGCGTGGTCATCCTCGTCGTGCGCGAGGACCTGCTGGGCAACGAGATGCCCATCACCCCGAAGGTCATGAGCTTCAAGAAGATGGCCGACGCGGACAGCATGCTCAACACCCCGAACTGCTTCGGCATCTATGTGGCGGGTCTGACGTTCGAGTGGCTGAAGAAGCAGGGCGGCGTCGCGGCCATCGAAAAGGTCAACATCGAGAAGGCGAACCTGCTCTACGATTTTCTGGACAACTCGAAGCTCTTCAAGGGCACCGCGCAGGAGAAGTACCGCAGCCGCATGAACGTCACCTTCGTCACCGGCGACGCCGACAAGGACGCGGCGTTTGTCAAGGAGGCCACAGCCAGGGGCCTGGTGAACCTCAAGGGCCACCGCATCGTCGGCGGCATGCGCGCGAGCATCTACAACGCCATGCCGATGGAGGGCGTGGTGAAGCTGGTCGAGTTCATGAAGGAATTCGAGATGAACAACAAATAAGCCGGCACGCTGACGGCGGCATCGCCGAAAAACGCTGAAAACATTGCAGTTGCGCGCCCAAGGCCGGCGCTCTGCAAAAGAATCATCCTATCAATAAGGGAGGTTTTCTTCCATGGAATACAGAATCAAGACGCTCAACGCGATTTCCTCCGCGATCTACACGCAGCTGGATGAGAAGTACAAGGTCGCCGATGACGTAGCCCATCCGCAGGCCGTGCTGGTGCGCTCCGCCTCCATGCACGACGCCCCGATCGACGACAGCGTGCTGTGCATCGCCCGCGCCGGCGCGGGCTACAACAACATCCCCGTGGACGCGTGCAGCGAGAAGGGCATCTGCGTGTTCAACACCCCGGGCGCGAACGCCAATGCCGTCGCCGAGATGGTGCTGGCCGGCATGCTGCTCTCCTGCCGCAACATCGTGGGCGGCATCGAGTGGGCGCGCACGCTCAAGGGCCAGGGCGCCGCGGTGGAAAAGGCCGTGGAAAAGGGCAAGAAGGCCTTTGTCGGCCCGGAGCTGCGCGGCAAGACGCTGGGCGTGGTGGGCCTGGGCGCCATCGGCGTGCTGGTGGCCAACGCCGCCGTGCATCTGGGCATGAACGTCATCGGCTATGACCCGATGATCTCCGTCGAGCACGCGTGGAAGCTGTCCCAGCAGGTCAAGCGCGAGAACTCGCTGGATACGCTGTTCTCCGAGTGCGACTTCATCACCCTGCATGTGCCGCTCAACGAGAAGACCCGCGCGATGGTCGGCACCCGCAGCCTGTCCATCTGCCGCAAGGGCGTGCGCATCATGAACTTTGCGCGCGGCGGCCTGGTGGACGAGGCGGCGCTCGTGGACGCGCTGGGCGACGGCCGCGTCGGCTGCTATGTGACCGATTTCCCGAGCGACGCGCTGCTCGGCCTGGACGGCGTGATCGCCATCCCGCACCTGGGCGCCTCCACCCCGGAGAGCGAGGAGAACTGCGCCGTGATGGCCGCCGCGCAGACCCGCGACTTCCTGGAGTCCGGCATCATCCGCAACAGCGTGAACCTGCCGGCCATCGACGTCGCGCCGGTCGTAAAGCCGCGCCTTTTGTGCATCCATGAGAACGTCCCGAACGTGCTGGGCTCCATCACCTCCGCCGTCGCGGGCTTCGGCCTCAACATCTCCGACCTGGTGAACCGCTCCCGCGGGGCGATGGCCGTGTCCGTCGTGGACATGGACGAGATTCCGGCCCGCGCGCAGGACGCGCTGTGCGAGAAGGTCCGCGCGATCCCGGGCATGAAGCGCGTCCGCCTGCTGGGCGTGTAAGCGCGCCGTGCGCGCACCCGCTTCCGAACAGCCATGCAAAATCAAGTCACACGGTGCTCGATGCACGATTTTCGGAGCAATGTCCTATATGGCAAAAGAGAGCAGTCCTGTGCTCGCTGCAAGCTGTTTTGCAGTTCCCAAAACCCAGAAGGGGGAATACGATGAATCCGCCGTATCGCTTTGAGACCATGCAGCTCCACGTCGGCCAGGAGCAGGCCGATCCCGCAACCGGCGCGCGCGCCGTGCCGATCTATCAGACGACCTCATACGTCTTTGACAACGCCGCGCACGCGACCGCGCTGTTCGATCTTTCGGAGCAGGGCAACATCTACGGCCGCATGAACAACCCGACGCAGGACGTGCTGGAAAAGCGCATCGCCGCGCTGGAGGGCGGCACGGCGGCCCTGGCGACGGCCAGCGGTGCGGCGGCGATCGCCTACGCGCTGCAGGCGCTGTGCAAGCAGGGCGACCACATCGTCGCGCAGACGACGATCTACGGCGGCACCTACAATTATCTCGCGCACACGTTTGAGGAGAGCGGCGTGACGACCACGTTCGTGAACGCCCGCCATCTTGACGAGGTCGAGGCGGCCATCCGGGAGAACACAAAATGCGTGTATCTGGAGACGCTGGGCAACCCGAACAGCGATATCCCGGACATCGACGCGATCGCGGAGATCGCGCACCGCCACGGCCTGCCGCTGGTGATCGACAACACGTTCGGCACGCCGTACCTCATCCGCCCGATCGAGCACGGCGCGGACATCGTCGTGCACTCGGCCACCAAGTTCATCGGCGGTCACGGCACGTCGCTGGGCGGCATCATCGTCGATTCCGGCAAATACGACTGGAGGGCGAGCGGGAAATTCCCGCAGATCTGCGAGCCGAACCCGAGCTACCACGGCGTCTCCTTCACCGAAGCGTTTGGCGGCGCGGCCTTCGTCGCGTACATTCGGTGCGTGCTGCTGCGCGACACGGGCGCCTGCATCTCCCCCTTCAACTGCTTCCTGCTGCTCATGGGCGTGGAGACGCTGTCCCTGCGTCTGGAGCGCCACGCGTACAACACAAAGCGCGTCGTCGAATACCTGAGCCGGCATCCGAAGGTCGCGAAGGTCAACCATCCGAGCCTGTCGGAACACCCGGATCACGCGCTGTACGAGCGCTATTTCCCGAACGGCGGCGCGTCGATCTTCACCATCGAGCTCGCGGGCGGGCGCGAGGCGGCGCAGCGATTCTGCGACAGCCTCAAGATCTTCTCCCTGCTGGCCAACGTCGCGGACGTCAAGAGCCTGGTGATCCACCCGGCGACGACCACGCACGGCCAGCTCACCGACGAGGAGCTGGCGCAGCAGAACATCACGCCCAGCACCATCCGCCTGTCCATCGGCACGGAGCATATCGACGACATCCTGGCCGACCTGGAGCAAGCGCTCGGTTCCCTGTAAGCATCAAAACAGCTTCCCCCGTCAGGAGGAAGCTGTTTTTGTGTATGGGGAATATTGTCACTCGATGAGCCCGCTCTCCTTCAGGAGCAGCTCGATATCCGTTCCCTTCACCTTCCTGAGCACGATCCTCAGAAGCTCGTGCTCCATGAAGCCCAGCTTGACGTCCGTGATGGGCTTCTTGTCGATGGCGTAGTAGCAGGCGCGCAGCAGCTCGCGCACGTCGTACTTGCTGCCCCAGACCTCCGGCACGCCGCGGTCGATGTTCAGCAGCGTGTAGACCGCCTCCATGCCCGTGCGCATCGAGTATTCGATGGTGAAGATGGTGTCGCGGGGCGTCTCCGTGAACTGGCCGAGGAAGGCGAAGTTCACAGCGCCCTCCGGCACCACGCGCGGACGGTCCTCGTTCTTCCTGGGCTGGAAGAACGCGTTGATGTAGGGCATGAAGCAGGTCGTGGTGTTGCAGGCGTCCGCCGCCAGCGCGTCGATCCGCTCCTCCGGCACGCCGATGTGGTACAGCCACTCCCGGCAGACCTCCTCGCCGGTGCACTCGCGCATGGGCTTCTTGACATAATTGCCCGGCTTGTTGGTGTTCAGGGCGTAGAGCCAGACGAGCACCAGGTTCTTGTCCTGCGCCTTGAACTGCGGCTGACGGTTGATCGTCCAGGAGAGATACCAGTTGTCGGTGCTGTCCTTGACGGTCACGATGCCGCCGGTGGTCACCTTGCCCGAACGGGGATCGCGCTGGCAGACGTCCATGATGTGGCGGATGATCTCCTCGCTTGCGGTGGCGACGGTGGCGCTCATCCAGTTGGTGGCCTCGATGTTGCTGCAGAACGCCTCCGGGTTGCCGTATTCCCCGTGCTCGGCCTGCGCCGCGATCGCCTTCCACATGTCCCAGGACTCGCCGCGCCCGCTTTCCAGACCGCTCAGGTCCGGCGCGTGGGTCTGGTCGCCGTAGCAGGAGGAATCCGTGCAGCAGCCGTTGGTGATGAACACCAGATCGTCCTCGATCAGGTCGATGGTCTGCTGCTGCCCGTCCTTGACGTAGACGATCTGGCGGGCAATCCTCCTGCCGCCCTCGTTTTCAATGACGACGTTTTTGACGTCCATGCCGTACTCGATGCGCACGCCGTGGGACTCCAGATACTTGACCAGCGGCAGAATCAGGCTCTCGTACTGGTTCAGCTTCGTAAAGCGCAGCGCGCTGAAATCCGGCAGGCCGTCGATGTGATGGACGTAGCGGCAGAGGTAGCGCTTCATTTCCAAAGCGCTGGACCAGCGCTGGAAGGCGAACATCGTCTGCCAGTACAGCCAGAAGTTGGTCTCCCAGAAGGAGTCCGGCAGCACGTCGGCAATCTTCTTGCCCTCCAGGTCCTTCTCCGGCGTGATGAACAGC
>JBJEUH010000143.1:0-3241 GCA_051883735.1 Candidatus Ventricola sp. | reverse complement strand
ATTGCGATTCCGGCAGCGCGGCTTGAAACAGGATCGAACAGAGAATGATCTGCAATGAAAAAGGACGACGCGCGTCGCCCTTTTTTGCTTTGCTGGGAAATTTGCAGCCGTACAGCGGGCACAGCCTGCTTTTGCCCAAAAGAAGACCGTGGGGGGACGCGTTCGTCCCCCGCAGCGGCCTTTACCGATGATCGTTATTTCGCATAGCCCACGCGCATGACCACGCCCTGCGCAAAATCGCCGAACTTGTCGCCGAACAGGTTCAGCCCGCCGACGTGCTCGCTGTCCGCGTTCACGCCCACGCGCAGGGAGACGTAGTCCCGCGCGCCCAGCGCCAGGTCCTCAAGCGTCACGCCGGAGATCTCCTCGCCGTCCAGCAGGCTGTGCGCGCCGTCCACGCGCCAGGTCTTGAGCAGGCCGAACTGGCTGGACGTGTCGCTCCACCAGGAGGGATTGAGCCGGCCGCGCCGCCCGCCGTAGTCGCCCGGGCTCACCCAGGTGCCCAGCGTCACGCCGTTGACGGCGACGTGGATGTCGCTCTTGAAGTCCTCGCGGTACATCGGCGCATTGGAGGACATCTCCATGGAGAACTCGATGAACGCGACCTGCGCGGGATCGATCTCGCCCAGGGAGAAGCGGTACTCCAGCTCGCCGGAGCGGAACCACAGCATCTGCGCGCGGATGCGGTCCGGATGATAGAACGCGCGCGGGGCGTTCGTCTCGCCGATCCACGCGTGGTCGGAGACGATGCCGCACTCGGAGGTGATGCGGTCGGCGGAGGAATAGCTGCCGATGGGCAGCTGCATGGTCAGCGCGCTCATGCCGTCCTGCGTCTCGGGCGTCAGGCGCATGCTCACCGAATCGATGCGCCGGGAGCAGAGCTTCATCGCGCCGCGGATGCCCGGCTGAATCTCGGCGGAGATCAGGCCCGTCTCCTCCAGCTGGCGCACGTTGAGCGCGGCGGTGGAGACCGGCAGGGCGAGCGCCTCCGCCAGCTCGTTGACGTTCATGGGGCGGATGCTCAGCAGCGCGATCATCCGGACGCGGATCGGCGAGGAAAGCGCCTTGGCCACAGGGCAAAGACGCTCGATCTCGCCGAGCGAGAGGGAAATGTGCCGGTTTTCATCGGCAGCGATGGACATGGGCCACACCTCCTTTTGCTGAAAAAGGAAACGCCGTATACGCGTTTGCGCACGAATTGTAGCGGGATGGCTTATTATAAAACAAAAATTGTTTAAATACAAGAATGATTTTGTGAAATTTACAAAAAACGCCGTTTTTCCTGCGAAAACGGCGCTTTTTGGGGATCAGTATTCGGCTTTGACGAACCGGCGGAAGGCTTCAAGCGAGCGCTCCACCTTGTCCGTACCCACACAATATGCGATGCGGAAGTAGCCCGGCGCGCCGAAGCTGTCGCCCGGCACGAGGATGAGGTCGTGCCGCATGGCCTTCCTGGAGAAGGCGACGGCGTCCGGCTCCAGCGCCTTGGGGAACATGTAGAACGTGCCGCCCGGGCGCACGATCTCAAAGCCCAGCTGCGTGAGCTCGTCGTAGAGCAGGTTCATGTTCGTCTCGTAGACGGACAGGTCCGCCGTCATGTCGCAGCAGTCCGCGACGGCCAGCTGCATCAGCGCGGTGGGGCAGTTGTGGCCGATGCCGCGGGAGATCTGGCCGCACATGGTCGCCAGCATTTTGGAGACGCCGCTGGCCGGATTCACCGCGACGTAGCCGATGCGGTCGCCCGGGAGCGACAGCGATTTGGAGAAGGAATAGCACGAGAGCGTGCGCGGATAGAACCGGGAGACGTAGGGGATGTCCTTGCCGTCAAAGACGATCTCGCGGTAGGGCTCGTCGGAGATGAGCCAGATGTCGTGGCCGAATTCCTTTTCCTTCGCCGCGAGGAGGTCCGCCAGCCGGGTCAGCGTCTGGGCGGAGTAGACGGCGCCGGAGGGGTTGTTGGGCGTGTTGACGAGCACGGCGTGCACGTTTTCATTCAGCATCTCCTCAAACGCGTGGAAGTTGATCTGGAAGTCGCCCACGCTGGCCGGGACGACGCGCAGCTTCGCGCCGGTCAGGTTGACATAGGGGTTGTACTCCGGGAAGAACGGCGCGAACGTGAGGATCTCGTCGCCCGGGGCGGTGACCAGGCGGAAGGCGTGCGCCAGCGCGCCGGCCGCGCCGCTGGTCATGAAGACATCCTCGCCCTTGTAGTTCATGCCAAAGCGGCGATTGAGCGACGCGGCGATCTTCTCGCGCACCTCGGGGATGCCCAGGCTGGGGCTGTACCCGTGCACGAGCATCGGGTCGCCGGTGCGGATGAGCTCGACGAGCTTGTCGTTGTAGGCCTTGGGCACGGGCACGCTGGGGTTGCCCAGGCTGTAATCGAACACGTTTTCATAGCCGATTTCGTGACCGCGCGCGGTGGCGTACTCGCTCAGCTCGCGGATGACGGACTTGCCGGAGAGCATGTCCTGGTATTGCTTGGAGATCATGGCGGATTCCTCCTTTACTTGGCGAGCGCGAGGGCCTGATCGATGGCCGCCAGCTCGTCGGGGGTCAGTGCGGGGAAGTCGAGGCACGCGATGTTTTCGAGCACCTGCTGCGGGCGGCTCGCGCCGATGAGTGCGGAGGTGACCACGCCGTCGCGCAGCGTCCATTGGAGCGCGAGCTGCGCCGTCGTCTGGCCGCGGGCCTGGGCGATTCCCGCAAGCGCCGCCGTGCAGGCGCGCAGCTTTTCGTCGATCATCTCGGGCTTCAGGTAGCGCGGGTCGTGCCCGGCGCGGCTGTCCGCCGGGATGCCGCTCTGGTATTTGCCCGTCAGCCGGCCGCCGGCGAGCGGGGAGAAGACGATGGCGCCCACGCCTTCGTCGCGGAGCACGTCGGTCAGGCCGTCCTCGATCCAGCGGTCGAGCATGTTGTAGCGCGGCTGATGGATGAGCAGCGGCGTGCCCATCTCGCGCAGGACCCTGGCGGCGATCCGCGTCTGCTCGGCGCTGTAATTGGAGAGGCCGACGTAGAGCGCCTTGCCGCTGCGCACGATCTGATCCAGCGCGCCCATCGTCTCCTCGATCGGCGTCTCCGGGTCCGGGCGGTGATGATAGAAGATGTCGACGTAGTCAAGGTTCATGCGTTTAAGGCTCTGGTCGAGGCTGGCGATCAGGTACTTGCGGCTGCCGTGGTCGCCGTACGGGCCCTTCCACATGTCGTAGCCGGCCTTGGTGGAGATGATCAGCTCGTCGCG
>JBJEUH010000142.1:114281-118712 GCA_051883735.1 Candidatus Ventricola sp. | reverse complement strand
CTCCGAAGAACCTGCGCATCGAGGATGTTCACCGCTTTGCGCAGAGCGTGGGCGAGAATCCGTATCTGGACAGCGTGTCGGAAAAGACCGTCGAGCATGGAAGCGGCACGGCGTATCTGCAAATGAACCTGCGGGAGGGGCTGTTCAACCAGATTTTGGCCGAGCAGTGCGGAACGGAGATCAAGAGCGACGCGCATCTGCTCTCGCTGCTTCGAGAGCTGGTGACGGCGAAGCGGGAATACGATCACGTCGCGCAGGCGCTTCAGGCCGTGCGCGAAACGGGATACGGACTCGTACCGCCGCTGCTGGAGGAAATGACGCTGCAGGAGCCGGAGATCATGAAGCAGGGCGGAAGGTTCGGCGTGCGCCTGCGCGCGAGTGCGCCCAGCCTGCACCTCATCCGGGTGGACATCCAGACGGAGGTTTCGCCGGTCGTCGGCACAGAGCAGCAGTCCGAAGAGATGATCCGATACCTGATGGACGGCTTTGAGCAGGACCCGCAGAAGCTCTGGGGAAGCAATCTCTTTGGCAAGCCGCTGTCCGATCTGGTGCGGGAGGGGCTGTCCAACAAGCTCATGCACATGCCGGCGGATACGCAGCTGAAGATTCAGCAGACGCTGGAAAAAATCATCAACGAAGGAACGGGCGGGATGGTCTGTATTCTTCTGTAATATAAAGACTTTCGGTTTGTTTTAGCGAACAGACTGAAAGTCTTTATTTACTTACGACGAAACCAGAAAGGCCCTTGATCGAGAAAAAACTAACGAGTGGAAAAAGGAGAAAACGTGGTTTGCTTTTGTACATTTGTATGATATAATTAAGCGTAACATTTTACTTCAATCCCTTGTAATTGACGGATTGGAAAGTGAAGGGAGGAACTTGTCTGTGGCTACTACCCAGACATTTGGCGGCGGCGTCCATCCCCATGAGATTGGCAACGGCAAAGACTCGACCAAGTCTCAGCTGATTGTGAACGCGGCTGCCCCGGCTCGAGTGACGATTGCCATGTCCCAGCACCTGGGCGCTCCTGCGGCGTGCTGTGTGAAGGTGGGCCAGGTGGTCAACATGGGCCAGGTCATCGGCGAGGCGCAGGGTGCGATTTCTGCGCCGGTTCATGCGTCTGTTTCCGGCAAGGTCGTCGCGCTGACGTCCTGCACGATCACCGGCGGCAAGAGCGTCCCTGCCGTCGTGATTGACAACGACTACGAGGATCGCTGGGATGAGTCCGTGAAGCCCTGCGAAAATACCGATGCGCTCACGCCGGAGGACATCCGGCGGATCGCCCGCGACTGTGGCGTCGTCGGTCTGGGCGGCGCGGTGTTCCCGGCGGCTGTGAAGCTCGACACCAGCAAGCTCGATCCCAAGCCGGACACGCTCGTCGTCAACGGCAGCGAGTGCGAGCCGTACCTGACCAGCGACCACCGCATGATGGTGGAAAATGCCGAGCAGATCATCGACGGCATCCGCTTTGCCATGAAGGCGACCGGCGTCAAGTGTGCCAAGGTCGGCATTGAGGACAACAAGCCGGACGCCATCGAGGCGATGCGCGCCGCGGCGACGGAGAACATCGAGATCGTCGCGCTGCCGGCAAAGTACCCGCAGGGCTATGAGAAGATGCTCATTTACGCGCTGACCGGCCGCAGGGTGCCCAATCGCGCCCTTCCGAGCGCGGTGCAGTGCGTGGTCATCAATGTGTCCACCTGTGCGGCGCTGTCCGCTGCGGTGCGCGAGGGCAAGCCGATCATCGACCGCGTGGTGACGGTCGCCGGCCGCGTGGCCAAGCCGTGCAACCTGCGCGTGCGCATCGGCGTTCCGCTGCTGGATATTCTCGATCAGGTGGGCGGCATGACCGAGGGCGTGCGCAAGCTGATTGTCGGCGGACCGATGATGGGCAAGGCGATCCCGGATCTGAACGTGCCGGTGACCAAGAGCTTCAGCGGCTTCCTGGCGCTGGGCGATGAGAGCGTGAACGCGGAGGAATCCGCCTGCATCCGCTGCGGCCGCTGCCTGCGCGCCTGCCCGATGGGCCTTGCGCCGGCGAAGATGGATTCTCTCGTGCGCCACGGCGACTATCAGGGCGCTCTGAACATCGGCGCGCTCAACTGCATGGAGTGCGGCTCGTGCACCTATGTCTGCCCGGCCAAGCGCGAGCTGCTGCAGGCGATCCGCGTCGCCAAGGCGGTCGGTGGAAGAATCAAGGGTATGTAACGGAGGAACGTAAAGATGTCCAAGTATATTGTTTCGGCTTCTCCGCATCTGCGCGATAATGTCTCGACCAGGAGCATCATGCAGGACGTCTGCATCGCGATGCTTCCGGCCTGCATCGCCGGCGTGCTGTTTTTCGGTTACCGCGCCGCGGTGATCCTCGCATTGTCCGTGCTGACTGCGGTTCTGAGCGAGAAGTTCTATTGCAAGGCTGCTCACATCAAGGATACCACCGGCGACTTCAGCGCCGTGGTCACCGGCATGCTGCTGGCGATGAATCTGCCGTCCACCGTGCCGTACTGGATGCCGGTCATCGGCAGCGCCATTGCGATCCTGCTGTGCAAGATGATCTTCGGCGGCATCGGCCAGAACTTCATCAACCCGGCGCTGGCCGCGCGCGCGATCCTCGCGCTGTCCTGGGCGAGCCTGATGAACACCTTCGCCGCTCCGGCGTTCGGCAATCTGGCGGGCGTGGACGCCATCGCCTCCGCGACGCCGGTTTCCGGCGCGGCCCGCGGCGGCTTCACGCTGGCGCAGCTGGCGCTGGGCAACATCCCCGGCACCATCGGCGAGACCTGCAAGATCGCCCTGCTGGTGGGCGCTGCGTACCTGCTGTACCGCAAGGTGATCTCCTGGCACATCCCGGCGGCCTTCATCGGCTCCTTTGCGCTGTGCTACCTGATTGCCACCGGCTTTGACGTGAACGCGACGCTGTATCAGGTGCTCTCCGGCGGCCTGATCCTGGGCGCGTTCTTCATGGCGACCGACTATTCGTCCTCTCCGGCGACGAGCAAGGGCAAGATCGTCTTCGGTCTGGGTTGCGGCCTGCTGCTGTTCTGGTTCCGCTTTGGCAAGAAGACCCCGGCGGAGTGGTGCTCCTTCGCCATCCTGCTGATGAACGTCGTGTCTCCGCTGATCGAGCGTGTGACCGGCTCCAAGAGCTTTGGGGAGGTTAAGAAGTAATGGGTGATATTGTTAAGCTCGCGCTTCGTCTCTTCGTTTTCGCGCTCGTGGCTGCCGTGGCGCTGGCGCTGACCAACGAAGTGACCAAGGGCCCGATCGAGGCCCAGAAGCTCGCCGCCAAGATGGATGCGCTCAATACCGTGCTTCCGGGCTGCGAGTACACGCAGATTGAATATGAAGGTCTGGCCGAGGGCAGCGTCCTTGACGAGATCTTCGAGGCCAAGGATGCTTCCGGTGCGACCGTCGGCTACGCGCTGACCGCTGCGCCGCAGGGCTACGGCGGACCGATCCCGATCACCGTGGGCATCAGCACCGAGGGCTGCATCACGCAGACCTACGTCGGCGCTCTGCAGGAGACCGCCGGTCTGGGCACCCGCGTGGGCGAGGATGAGTTCAAGAGCCAGTTCATCGCGATCGCTGCTGATCCGGATACGCTGCGCGACGATGTGGACACCATCGGCGGCGCGACCGTTTCTTCCACCGCGTTTGTGAACGCCGTCTCTGAAATCCTTACCTATTCCAAGAACACCCTCGGTATCGCGCCGAACGCCGGCGATAAGGATGCGATCCTGGCGGCCGCGGCTGCGGCTGCGGGCAGCGCCGAGCCGGTTGTGACCACCAACACCTACGACGTCACCGGCTTTGGCCCGATGAAGGTCGAGATCGCCGTGGACGACGCGGGCAAGATCGTTTCGGTCAAGGTGCTCGAGCACAACGAGACCCCGGGCTTTGGCGCGGATCTGATCGCGGACACCGCGGTGTTTGATGCGCTGGTGGGCCAGGATATCGCCGGTGCGGCCATCGACGTGAAGGCGGGCGTGACCCTGACCAGCAAGGCCATCAACAGCGCGCTCAAGGCGGCTGGCCCGCAGGTTCCGGCCGATCCGTACACCGTCAAGGGCTTTGACAAGTTTACCATCGAGATCGCTGTCTCCGACGGCAAGATTGCTTCCATCGCCGTTCCGGCGCATGGCGAGACTCCGGGCTTTGGCGCGGATCTGCTGACCGAGGAAGCGCTTGCCTCTCTGGTTGGCCAGGATCTGGCGACGGCCAAGGTCGATGTGAAGGCGGGCGTGACCCTGACCTCGAGCGCCATCAACGACGCGCTCAGGCAGGCTGCTGCGGCCAACGGCATTGCGGTTGAGGCGGAGGAAATCGTCGCCGAGCCCGAAATGACCGAGTCTGTTCCGACCGAGACGGCGGACAACGTGTACGAGGTGACGGGCTTCCAGCCGATGAAGGTCGCCATCGATGTGGACGACG
>JBJEUH010000142.1:0-114181 GCA_051883735.1 Candidatus Ventricola sp. | reverse complement strand
CCAACGCGATCAACGAGGCGCTGAAGGCTGCTGCCGCTGCGGCTCCGGCTGCGGAGGCTGCTCCGGCTGAGGAAGCCGCTGCCGAGACTGCTGCTGCGGTGTACGAGGTGACGGGCTTCCAGCCGATGAAGGTCGCCATCGATGTGGACGACGCGGGCAAAATCGTGTCCGTGAACGTTATCGAGCACAACGAGACGCCGGGCTTTGGCGCTGACCTGATCGGCGCGGGCTTTGACGCGCTGGTTGGCCAGGATATCGCGGCGGCGCAGATCGACGTGAAGTCCGGTGTGACGCTGACCTCCAACGCGATCAACGAGGCGCTGAAGGCTGCTGCCGCTGCGGCTCCGGCTGCGGAAACCGTCGAGGCCATTGAAGTGATTGAGGCCGCTCCGGCTGCCGAGATCGCCAGGACCTACGAGATTCAGGTCAAGGGCATGGCCAAGAAGACGTTCACCCTGAACATCTCTGTGGACGCCGAGGGCGTGATTGTGGCTGCCGTCTGTCCGGAAAACAGCGAGGACAAGGGTTATGTCGCGCTGACGGACGAAGCGCTTTCCGCGCTGGTGGGCCAGAAGATCACCGAAGCCAAGTATGACACCGTAGCCGGTGTGACTGTGACCTGCAATGCGGTCAACAGCGCGCTGGATGCGATTGCGGCGCATGTCCGCAATGAGGAGGTGCAGTAAATGAAGGAACTTCGCAAAATCTTCATGAACGGCATCATCGACGAGAACCCCACGTTCCGCATGGTGCTGGGCATGTGTCCGACGCTGGCCATCACGACCGCTGTCAGCAACGGCATCGGCATGGGTCTGGCTGTTACGTTCGTTCTGGTTTTCTCCAATCTGGTCATTTCTCTGCTGCGCAAGGCGATCCCGGATCAGATCCGTATCCCCGCGTTCATCGTCGTCATCGCGACGTTCGTGACCATCGTTCAGCTCGTTGTCAAGGCCTTTGTGCCGGCGCTGGACGCTGCTCTGGGCGTGTTCATTCCGCTGATCGTCGTCAACTGCATCATCTTCGGTCGTGCGGAAGCGTTCGCTTTCAAGAACAAGCCGATTCCGGCGATCGTTGACGGTCTGGGCATGGGCATTGGCTTCACCATCGCGATCACCCTGATCTCCGCGGTGCGCGAGCTGTTCGGCGCGGGCACCCTGCTGGGCGTCCAGGTGATGCCGGCGGGCTATCTGCCGATGGATCTGCTGGTCAAGCCGGCGGGCGGCTTCATCGTGCTGGGCCTGATGCTTGCCCTGATGAACAAGCTGCTGCCGAAGAAGGCGTAAGGAGGAAAGATTATGAACCAGATTCTTACGATCCTGATTGGCTCCATCTTCGTCAATAACTTTGCGATGTCCCGCTTCTACGGCATCTGCCCGTTCCTGGGCGTTTCCAAGAAGCTGGATACCGCGTTCGGCATGGGCATGGCAGTTACGTTCGTCATGGCCGTTGCCTCTCTGGTGGCCTATTTGGTCAACGCTTTCCTGCTCGTGCCGTTCGGCCTTGAATACCTGCAGACGATCGCCTTCATTCTGGTCATCGCCGTGCTGGTGCAGATTGTGGAAATGGTGCTCAAGAAGATGGCCCCGAGCCTGTATCAGGCGCTGGGCGTCTATCTGCCGCTGATCACCACCAACTGCGCGGTGCTGGGCGTGGCGCAGCTCAACGTTACCGAGGGCTACAACCTGATCCTGTCCGTCATCAATGGCGCTGCGTCCGCGCTGGGCTTCACGCTGTCCATCTGCCTGTTCGCCGGCATCCGCGAGCGTCTGGCCGTGGGCAACATGCCCAAGTGGATGGAAGGCTTTACCGGCGCGCTGATCACGGCGGGTCTGATGGCTGTGGCGTTCAACGGCTTCAACGGCCTGATTTAAGCGTAGAGCGAGGGAGGAAACTGAAGTGAGTATTACTGCGATTCTTACCGCCGCGCTCGTTATCAGTCTGCTGGGTCTGGTCTTCGGCGCGCTGCTGGGCGTGACCGGCCGCGTCTTCGCGGTTCCGTCCAATCCCACGGTCGATGCGCTGCGCGAGTGCCTGCCTGGCGCGAACTGCGGCGCATGCGGCTTCCCGGGCTGCGACGGCTATGCCGCGGCTGTTGCCGAGGGCAAAGCAGAAGTCGGCGCCTGTGCCGTCGGCGGCCCCAAGTGCACCGCCGCGATGGCGGAGATCATGGGCGTTTCCGCTTCCGCCGGCGTTCGCATGGTGGCGACCGTCGCCTGCCAGGGCCATGGCGACCACTGCGCGCAGAAGAACTATCAGGGCATTCACGACTGCAACGCGGCTGCCCTGGTGGACAACGGCACCAAGGCCTGCCAGTATGCCTGCCTGGGCATGGGCACCTGCGAGCGTGCCTGCCCGTTTGACGCGATCCATATCGACCCGGTGAAGAAGATCGCCGTCGTTGACAAGGAGAAGTGCCAGGGCTGCAAGAAGTGCGTTGCGGCCTGCCCGCAGCATGTGCTGAGCATGCAGCCAGCGGATCGCGTCGTCCAGATCAGCTGCCACAATCCGGGAAAGGGCAACGCCCTCAAGGAGAAGTGCGACAAGGCGTGCGTGGGCTGCGAGGCCTGCGTGAAGGCCTGCAACTTCGGCGCGCTGACCATGGAGAACGGCGTCCCGAAGATCGACTACGAGAAGTGCGTGGGCTGCATGGCCTGTGCCGACGCCTGCCCGACCGGCGCGATGACCGCCGATTACGAGGTCCGCAAGGAAGCATATATCGACGCGGACAAGTGCGTGGGCTGCACGCTGTGCACCAAGCAGTGCAAGTTTGACGCGATCGAAGGCGCGCTCAAGCAGAAGCATAAGGTGCTCGGCGCCTGCACCGGCTGCGGCGCCTGCGCCGCGAAGTGCCCGCGCAAGGCGATCGTCATGCGTGACCGCCGCGCGCCGCGCAACAAGATGGACAAGGTGAAGAAGGCTCCTGTGGCTCCGGCCGCGAAGCCGGCTGCCCCGGCTGCCGCAAAGGCGCCTGAGCAGAAGGCCTGATTCCAGCCGTATCCGAAGGGGAACGCTCCGGCGTTCCTCTTTTTTCGCGCTATGCGGGGCGGTTCGCTTGATTTATAGCGTGTTTGTGAGTATAATGGAACAAAATACGAATAAGGCGGTGCCTATCATGATTGATTTCAAGTCCATTCAGGCTGCCGATCCCGAGCTTTGCGCTGCCATGCGCGATGAGCTCAGGCGCCAGCGCGAGCATATTGAACTGATTGCCTCCGAGAACTTCGTCAGCGATGCGGTGCTGGCGGCGATGGGCTCTCATCTGACCAACAAGTACGCCGAAGGCTATCCGGGCAAGCGCTACTATGGCGGCTGCCAGTACGTCGATGTGGTGGAGAATCTCGCGCGCGACCGTGCCAAGCAGCTCTTCGGCGCGGAGCACGCCAACGTGCAGCCGCATTCCGGAGCGCAGGCCAACATGGCGGTGTACTTCGCCATGCTCAATCCGGGCGATACCGTTATGGGCATGAATCTGTCCCACGGCGGCCATCTGACGCACGGCAGCCCGGTGAACATGTCAGGCAAGTACTTCAACTTCGTCGCTTACGGCGTGACGGAGGATGAGGAGGTCATCGATTACGACGCGCTGGAAAAGCAGGCGCTCGAGGTCAGGCCGAAGCTGATTGTCGCTGGCGCGTCCGCGTACCCGCGCGTGATCGATTTCGCCCGCCTGCGCGAGATTGCGGACAAGGCCGGCTGCCTGCTGATGGTCGATATGGCGCACATCGCCGGACTCGTGGCTGCGGGCGAGCACCCGAGCCCGGTGCCGTATGCGGATTTCGTCACGACGACGACGCACAAGACGCTGCGCGGCCCGCGCGGCGGCATGATCCTGTGCAGGGAGCAGTATGCGAAGGCGATTGACAAGGCCATCTTCCCCGGCACGCAGGGCGGCCCGCTGGAGCATGTGATCGCGGGCAAGGCGGTCTGCTTCAAGGAGGCGCTGAGCGACGAGTTCAAAGCGTATCAGCATCAGATCGTGCTCAACGCAAAGGCCATGGCGGAGGAGTTCACGCGGCAGGGCATCCGTCTCGTCTCCGGCGGCACGGACAACCACCTGATGCTGCTGGATCTGACCGGCACCGGCGTGACCGGCAAGGCGCTGGAAACGCTGCTGGGGCAGGCGAACATCACGGTCAACAAGAACACCATTCCGAAGGAGGCGCTCAGCCCGTTCGTCACCAGCGGCGTGCGCATTGGCACCCCGGCAGTGACTACCCGCGGCATGAAGGAGCCGGAGATGGTGAAGATCGCGCAGCTGATCGCCAGAATGATCCGCGAGGGCGAGGCGGCTGCAGAGGAGGTCAGGCAGGAGGTGCTCGCGCTGTGTGCGCGTTTCCCGCTGTATGACGGCTGCGTGAACGAATAAACCCGTACAAAAGCGTATCGGTCGAAAGCCGGTACGCTTTTTCCTGTGCAGGGACAGCGGCGGGAAGTTTATGGTTGACACATCTGCGGACAGCGGGTAAACTGATGATGTATGGATTTTTGCAGAAGCGAGGCGGAGAGCGTGATATATCTGGATCATGCGGCGACGACGCCGGTCAGAGATGAGGTTCTGACGGCGATGCTGCCGTATTTCTCCGCATCCTACGGCAATGCCAGCAGCAGCTATCAGCTCGCGAGAGACGCGCGTCGGGCGATCGACATGGCGCGCGGCGAGGTAGCCCGGGCCGTCGGCGCAAAGCGCAGCGAGGTCTATTTTACCTCCGGCGGCAGCGAGGCGGACAACTGGGCGCTGCTGGGCGTGGCTTCTGCCCATCCGGAAAAAAGGCATATCATCACCACGAGGATTGAGCACCACGCCGTGCTGCACACCTGCGCAGCGCTGGAGCGGCGGGGCTGCGAGGTAACTTATCTGGACGTGGACGCTTTGGGGCGCGTTTCGCCGGAAGCCTTTGCGCGAGCGATTCGGCCGGATACGCTGCTGGCTTCCGTCATGCTGGCGAACAACGAGGTCGGCACGATTGAGCCGGTCGCGGCGCTGGCGGAGATCGCGCACGCGCACGGCGTGCTGATGCATACGGACGCGGTGCAGGCGGTCGGCCACATCCCGGTGGATGTGGACCGGATGAAGGTGGATCTGTTGTCAGTCTCTGCGCACAAGTTCGGCGGCCCCAAGGGGATCGGCGCGCTGATCGTGCGCGACGGCGTGCGGATCGAGAGCCTGATCTACGGCGGCGCGCAGGAGCGAAGCCTGCGCGCGGGCACGGAGAATACCCCGGCGATCATCGGCATGGGCAAGGCGATTGCGCTGGCCGTGCAGAATATGGCGAAGACGGCAGCGCGTGTCTCGCAGCTGCGCGATGCGCTGGAAGAACAGCTGCTCTCGATTCCTGGCGTGCGCATCAACGGCGATCGGGAAAACCGGCTGCCCGGCCATCTGCATGTGACGATCGAGGGAGCGGATTCCACGCCGCTGCTCATGCAGCTCGACATGGCAGGGATTGCCGTGTCGTCGGGCAGCGCATGCGCTTCCGGCGCGGCGGAGCGTTCGCACGTCGTCACGGCGATGGGCATCGCCGGCGACAGACAGGCGGATATCCGCTTCTCCATCGGGGAAGAGAATACAGAAGAGGAGATGGCCGCTGTCGCTGACGCGCTGCGGCGGATTCTGAAACGATAAAAGGAGACTCGGCGCGACCATGATTTATGGCAACAAAGAAGGCATCCGCGATTCCGTGCTGGCGCAGATGGAAACGCTGTATGACCTCGACCTGACCGGAGAGGTTTTCGCACCGGCGGAGCTGCTGGATGTGCTGGCAGCGTTTACCTGCGCGATCAACCGTGAGATCAGCATCTACGTCTCGCGCAGCGGCGCGATTCTGGATATCACCATCGGCGGCCTCAACAGCGTGGACCTCAAGGACATGCACCTGCGCCGCAACACGCGCCGCCTGAGCATGATCCGATGCATTCACACGCATCCGGGCGGAAACCCGCAGCTCTCGGATGTGGACATCAGCTCGCTGCGCTCGATGCACTTTGACGCGATGGCGGCTGTCGGCGCGAAGGACGGACGGGCGACCGGCGTGCAGGCGGCGTTCCTGGGCGAGGCGGTCGGCGGCGTGAACAAGGTCTTCCTGACGGAGATTTTGCCGGTCAGAAAGATTCCGCAGCGCGCCTGGATGGACGCCATTGAGCGCGCGGATCAGGAGGTGCTCCTCGGCGCGGTCAGCGGCACGCAGGAGGAAAAGGAACGTGCGTATCTGGTGGGCCTGGACAGCGAGCACTCGCTGGAGGAGCTTGCGCGTCTGGCGGATACGGCAGGCGCAATCGTCGTGGGCTCCATGCTGCAAAGGAAGACGCGAGCGGACACGGCGACCTACATCGGCAGCGGCAAGGCGGAGGAGCTGGCGCTTGACTGCCAGGCGAAGGACGCGGACATCGTCATCTTTGACGACGAGCTCACCGGTGTGCAGACGCGCAATCTGGAGGACGTGCTGCGCGGCGTGAAGGTGCTCGACCGCACGACGCTGATTCTGGACATCTTTGCCCAGCGCGCGCAGTCGCGCGAGGGACGGCTACAGGTGGAGCTGGCGCAGATGGCGTATCAGCTTCCGCGGCTGATGGGACATGGCGTATCGATGTCCCGCCTGGGCGGCGGCATCGGCACCCGAGGTCCTGGAGAAACGCGCCTGGAGATGGACAGACGGCGTATTCGCAGGCGCATGAGCGACCTGCGCCGCGAGATCAAGGAGCTGGAGGAGCAGCGCAGCCTGCGCCGCTCGCGGCGCGAGAAGAACCGCGTGCCGGTTGTCGCGCTCGTTGGCTACACCAACGCGGGCAAATCCACGCTGCTCAACGCGCTCAGCGACGCAAACGTGTTGGCGGAGGACAAGCTCTTTGCGACGCTCGATCCCGTCGTGCGCACGGTGAAGCTCCCCAATGGCGGGGAATTCCTGCTGGTCGATACGGTTGGCTTCATCAGCAAGCTGCCGCATGCGCTGGTCGACGCGTTCCGCTCGACGCTGGAGGAGGCGCTGCTGGCGGATATCCTGCTCATCGTCTCCGACGGCGCGTCCGAGGAAATGCTTCATCAGCACGACGTGGTGCTGGAGGTGCTTTCCTCCCTCGGCGCACAGGATCGTCCGATGATCGACGTGGTCAACAAGGTCGATCTGATGGAAACAAGGCCGCAATGGCCGGGCGCGTTCTTCATCAGCGCGAAGACAGGCGAGGGCATCGAGGCGCTGCTTGAGGAAGTGAAGCGCAGGATTCGCGGCGTACAGCGCAGGCTGCGCGTGCAGATCCCGTATGCGCAGGGCGCGCTCACGTCGATGCTCCACGGCAGCGGCAGCGTGCTGTCCGAGGAATACACCTATACCGGCGTGGTGATCGAGGCGATGGCGGACGACACGCTGTATGGCCGCCTGGCCGCGAGACTGGGCGAGGATGCGCTCACCTGGCTTGAGTAAGGCGCAAAAACGCGCTGTGATTCATCGTAGAACGAAGCAGAGGAAAGGAATACGAGATCATGCTTGCAATGCGGGCGATCGCGGCGCTGGCAGTCGGCGCTGCGATGATGTTTGAATCCTGGGCGTTCGTCATGCCGCACCAGGATCCGACGGACACGCTCATTCTGGTCAACAAGAATAACCGCGCGCCGATTGTGCCGGTCACGCTGGTGAAGCCGAACGTGACGCCGACCAAGGAGTCGCTCTCCGAGAACATCTACATGCGGCCCGAGGCCGCCGCAGCGCTTGAAGAGCTGTTTCAGGGTGCGCAGGAGGCTGGCCTCACGCTGTACGCCACCAGCGGCTTTCGCAGCTATTCCACGCAGAAGGCGATCTTTGACCGGAAGCTGGAGACGATGAGCGAGAAGGCGGCCAACGCCAGCGTCGCCAAGCCGGGCTATTCCGAACATCAGACGGGCCTGGCGATGGACGTGGAGGGCCAGTCCTCGCTGGGCAGCGGCCTCGTGGAGGCGTTTGGCGAGACGCCGGAGGGCATATGGCTGGCGGAGCACTGCCATGAGTACGGCTTTATCCTTCGCTATCCCAAGGGCAAGACGGACATCACCGGCTATATTTACGAGCCGTGGCACATCCGTTACGTTGGCAAGGAGGCCGCGGCGGAGATTCACGAGCTGGACATCACATTTGAGGAGTACATCCTGATGGTGCGCGGCGACCGCGTAAAGTTCCTGGAAGAAGGAGGAAAAACGACCGATGAATCGAATCCATAAGTTAGGGCTTTTGATGGCGTGCATGCTGCTGCTTGCATCGCCCTGCATGGCGGAGATGCTTGATCTTTCTGCGCTGGGCGAGATTGAAGAGGCGCAGATGCTGGAGGAGGCCCCTGCGGCCAAGGAATGGACGTACCCGATCTCCTATGAGCTGCTCACGACCAGCGACTACATCGTGCTCGCCAACCGGGAAAACCTGCTGGATGAAGACTACGTTCCGCAGGATCTGACGAAGGATCTCGCCTGCCGGAAGGTCAGCTATGATCCGATCCAGATGCGCCAGACGGCGGCAGATGCGCTGTGCGCGCTCTTTGACGCGGCAGAGGCGGACGGCATCTATCTGTACGCGCATTCCGGATACCGCAGCTACCGCACGCAGAAGACGCAGTACTACAACCGCCTCGAGAAAAACAACGGCAAGGACGACGGCGTGGTTGCGTATCCCGGAGCTTCTGATCACCAGACGGGACTGGGCATCGACGTGATCAACAAGGCCGGAATCGGCAAGAAGTTCACGGAGGCGTTCGGAGAGACCGCGCAGGGCAAATGGCTGGCGGAACACTGCTGGGACTATGGCTTCATCATCCGCTACCAGAAGGACAAGAAGGACATCACCGGCATTACTTACGAGCCTTGGCATCTGCGCTATGTCGGCGTGCAGGTGGCGCAGTACATGCGGGACAACAACCTCTGTCTCGAAGAGTTTACACAGGAATGGAAGGAGGCCGTGGCCGAGTACGAGGCTGCGGAAAGATAAACATGAAGATCATTGACATTTCTCAGGAAATCCGCTCGGACATGACCGTCTATCCCGGCGACCCGCGCTTTCACAGCCATGTGAGCGCCAGCTTTAAGCAGGGCGATATGTGCGAGGTCAGCGAGCTGACCATCGGCAGCCACTGCGGCACGCATGTCGATGCGCCGCTGCACATGATTCCCGGCGGCGCGACGATCGAAAGCATGCCGCTGGAATGCTTCGTTGGTCCCTGCCGCGTGCTCACGTTTGCCGCGCAGGTGATCACGGAGAAGATGCTCATCGACTGCCAGGTCGCAGAGGGCGAGCGCATCCTGCTGCGCACCGATCCCAAGGGCGAATACAGGCCCAGAAACGGCCATTTCAACCCGGCTGTGCTGAGCATGCGCGCGGCTCAGTACCTGGCGCAGCAGCATGTGAAGCTGGTGGGCATCGACTCTCCGACGGTCGAGAATATGGAAATCTGCGACGGAGAGATTCACAGGACGCTGCTGGGCGCCGGCGTGGCGATTCTCGAGGGCCTGCTCCTTGAGAAGGCGACGGGCGAAAACTACTTCCTCAGCGCGCTCCCGCTGTCCCTGACGGGTGAAAACGGCGCGCCGTGCCGCGCTGTGCTCATTGAGGAATAACGGATTGTCACCGGGGAAAACCGGTGGTATAATGATCAAAACGAAAACATACTTTCGCGCGAGAGAAGAGAGGAGAAGCATCCCATGAACATCCTTCTGACTGGCGGCGCCGGCTTTATCGGTTCCCATACCGGCGTGGAGCTGCTCAATGCGGGCCACAGCGTTGTTGTCGTCGACAATCTCTACAACAGCAGCGAGAAGTCCCTTGAGCGCGTGCAGGAGCTGACCGGCAAGACCGTCAAGTTCTACAACGCGGATTGCTGCGACTTTGCGGCGATGGACAAGATCTTTGGCGAGAATGAGATCGATGCGGTCATCCACTTTGCGGCGTACAAGGCTGTCGGCGAATCCGTGGCCAAGCCGATGGAGTACTACCGCAACAACCTCGACTGCACGCTCACCATCTGCGAAGCGATGAAGAAGCACGGCGTGAAGCGCTTCATCTTCAGCTCCTCCGCGACGGTGTATGGCATCCCGGACCACATGCCGCTGGATGAGACCATGCCCACCAGCTGCACCAATCCGTACGGCTGGACCAAGTACATGAACGAGCGCATCCTGACCGATATCGCCGCGGCGAACAAGGACTGGTCCGTCGTGCTCCTGCGTTACTTCAACCCGATCGGCGCGCACGAGAGTGGCCGCATCGGCGAGATGCCCAACGGCATCCCGAACAACCTGATGCCGTTCATCACCCAGGTTGCTTCCGGCAAGCGCGAGTTCCTGTCCGTGTTCGGCAACGACTATCCGACGCCCGACGGCACCGGCGTGCGCGACTACATCCACGTCGTCGATCTGGCGAAGGGACATGTTGCTGCTGCAAACTACGCGATGACCCATACCGGCACCGAGATCGTGAACCTGGGTACCGGCCATGGCTACAGCGTGCTGGATATCGTCCACGCGTTTGAGAAGGTCAACGGCGTGAAGGTGCCCTACAAGATCGTCGATCGCCGCCCGGGCGACATCGCCGAGTGCTGGGCCGATCCGAAGAAGGCGAAGGCGGACCTTGGCTGGGAGGCTGAGAAGAACCTGGAGGACATGTGCCGCGACTCCTGGCGCTGGCAGACCCAGAATCCGAACGGCTACGAGGACTGATCAGACAGAAGAAAAGGAGATCTGCAATCGCAGGTCTCCTTTTTGCTGTGTCTCTTGAAACCGCCGCGAAGCGGGTTTGGGCGCTGCCGATCGGTTACGCGTTTTCCGGATTCCTGGGCACCAGGAACATGAAGATCGCGCCGCCGAGGATGAACATGAACATGACGGCCAGCGCGCCGTAATTGGTCACGCCGGTGAGCTGCGCCACGACGCCGAAGAGCGCAGGACCGATGACCGCGGAGAACTTGCCGAACACATCGAAGAAGCCGAAGTATTCGCTGGCGTGCTCCGCCGGGACGAGCTTGCCGTAGAAGGAGCGGGACAGCGCCTGGATGCCGCCCTGTGCGGTGCCCACCAGCACGGCCAGCAGCAGGAAGTCCTTCATCTCCTTGAGGTTGAAGCCCAGCATGCACACGACGATGTATGTCGCGATGCCAAAGAGGATCATCCTGCGCGAGCCGAACCTGTCCGTCAGCCGGCCATAGAGGATCGCGAACGGGAACGCGACGATCTGCACCACGAGCAGCACGACCATCAGGTCCATGCTGTCCAGCCCGCAGGAGGAGCCGAAGACCGTCGCCATATGGATGATTGTCCCCACGCCGTCGATGTAGAAGAAGTAGGCGATGACGAAGAAGAGAATGCTCCTGTTTTTGACGATCATGGACAGCGTGTGCTTCATGTTGCGCAGCGTGTGTGCAAACATGTCGCGGTCCGGCTCGATGGCGTGCTTCTGCTGCACATGGCGCAGCATGGGGATGGTGAAGACCAGCCACCAGACAGCGGTGAGGATGAAGGAGAGCTTCGTGGCCAGCACCGTCGGGATGCCGAAGCCGGAGCCGAACTGGATCAGCACGAGGGAGATGACCAGCGGGATGGTGGAGCCGCCGATGTAGCCCAGGCCGTAGCCGACGGAGGACACGCGGTCCATGCGGGAGACGTCGGTCACGTCCAGCAGGAAGCTGTCGTAATAGATGCACGAGCCGGAGAAGCCCAGCGTGCCCAGCACGTAGAACAGAAGCAGACCCTTCCAGCTGTTGGTCAGCGCCAGCAGGAACGTGCTGACGACGCCCAGCAGCATGAAGGCGGTGAAGAGCTTCTTTTTCATGCCCTTAAAATCGCCCAGCGTGCCCAGGAACGGCGCGAGCACCGCACAGATCAGCGTGCCCAGCGACGTGGCATAGCCCCAGTAGGCCGTCGCATCGACGGCGGTCACGCCGCGGCTTTCCGCCATCGACTTGAAAAACACGGGCAGGATGATGGCCGCCACGATGGCGGAGAAGGCGGAATTCGCCCAATCGTAGAGGATCCAGGATTTTTCTTCCTTCGTGTAATGCTTCAGCATGAAGACCTCCTGCGGCTCTGGCCGCGATACAAGTGCAGATCGTTGTTGACATATCCGGCGAGGATTTCCGTGATCTTGGCGTTTTTCCCGCCGCGCGCGACGATCACGTCCGCATACTGCTCGTAATTGCGGATGTACTGATCGAACATCGGCTTGACGGTCGTCAGGTACTGCTCAGAGATGTTGTCGATCGCGCGGCCGCGCTCGTTGATGTCGCGCTGAATGCGGCGCAGCAGGCAGATGTCCGAATCCACCCGGACGAAGAGCTTCAGATCCATCATGTCGCGCAGGCGTTCGTCATAAAACGCGTGAATGCCCTCCACGACGATGACGTCGTGCGGCTCGAGGTATTCCTCCGCCTGCGGGGCGCGGCGGTGAGCGGTATAATCGTACCTTTTGCGCAGCACGCGCTGGCCGCTGAGCAGAGCGCGCACGTCCTGAAGCAACAGATCGTGGTCGAAGACGGAAGGCTCGTCGTAGTTGAGCCTGCAGCGCTCTTCAAAGGTCATGTCCGGGTGATCGTAGTAGTAGGCGTCCTGGTTGATGATGAGGATGCTCTTGTTGACCATCCTGGCCAGCTCCTCTGCGAGCGTGGATTTGCCGCTGCCGCTGGCGCCGCAGATACCGATAAATAGCATGGCGTTGTCGCTCCCTTTCTTTGGTCGTTTATCCCTCTTCCTGCAGCGCGGCCTCAGCCGCTTCCCATTCCTCATAGAGCCTGGAAAGATCGCTTTGCGCCTGCTGATAGGCCTTTTGTACCTCGGCGGCGTGCCTGGCGTCGGCGTACAGGTCCGGATCGGCCAGCTGAGCCTCCAGATCGGCAATCTCCTTTTCCTTGTCGCCGACGGCCTTTTCGGCCTCCTGTGCGCGCGCCTTGAGTTGGCGAAGAGCCTGCTTGTTCATCTTTTCGCGGCGTTTTTCCTTGTCCAGCTCGGTGCGGGTCTTGCCGGCGACAACCTCCTGCTCGACAGGGCGGTTCTTTTTTTCCAGATAGTCGTCGTAGTTGCCCATGTATTCCGTCACGCCGTCCGGCTGCATCTCGATGACGCGGTCGGCGACGCGGTTGATGAAGTAGCGGTCGTGGGAGACGGTGATGATCGTGCCGCCGAAGCCGGAGAGCGCGTCCTCCAGCACCTCGCGGGAATCCATGTCCAGATGGTTGGTCGGCTCGTCGAGCAGCAGCAGGTTGTCCTTGCGCAGCATCAGCGCCGTCAGCGCGACGCGGCCCTTCTCGCCGCCGGAGAGCGTCCTGATCGGCTGGAACACGTCGTCCCCGGTGAACAGGAACATGCCCAGCGCGCCTCGCACGTCGGACTGCTCCATCCGAGGGAAACGGTCCCAGACCTCGTCGAGCACGGTCTTTTCGGGGTCAAGCGAGCTCTGGTGCTGGTCGTAATAGCCGACGTCGACGTTGGAGCCGTAGCGGATATCGCCGGTATCGCAGGGAACCTCGCCGGTGATGAGCTTGATCAGCGTGGATTTGCCCACACCGTTGGGGCCGATGAGGGCGATGCGGTCGCCTGCGCGCACATGCAGCGAAAAATTGGAGAAAAGATGCTTTTCGCCGAAGGATTTGCTGACCTCATGGATCATCAGCACGTCCTCGCCGGTGCGGCGGCGCGCCTCGAACCGGAAGCGGATGGCGCGCTCGTCCACAGGCTTTTCCAGCTTCTCCATGCGCTCAAGCGCCTTTTCCCGGCTTTCCGCCGCGCGGATGGACTTTTCCCGGTTGAACATCCGGTAGCGCGCGATGATCGCCTGCTGGCGCTCGATCTCCTTTTGCTGGAGCTCGTAAGCGCGGATGCGCGTCTCAAAGCGTTCCTCACGCTGGGCGATATAGCGGGTGTAGTTGCCGTTGTACTGCTCTGAGGTGCCCATCAGGATCTCGACCATGCCGGTGCAGACGTGGTCAAGAAAGTAGCGGTCGTGCGAGATGACCAGCACGCTGCCGCGATAGGCGGCCAGATAGTTTTCAAGCCAGGAAAGCGTCTCCATGTCCAGGTGGTTGGTCGGCTCGTCCAGCAGCAGCAGATCGGGCTTTTGCAGCAGTAGCCGCGCCAGGCACAGGCGCGTCTTCTCGCCGCCGGAGAGGGAATCGACGTTCTGCTCGTACTGGCTGGGCTTAAAGCCCAGGCCATTGAGCACGCCGGAGACCATGCTCTTCCAGGCATAGCCGTCCGCATCCTCAAACCGGCGCGTCAGCTTGTCATAATCCGCAGAGAGGCGGCTGAACTTTGCGGGATCGGTGTGCGCGTGCTCCATCTCAGTCTCCAGCTGGCGCAGCCGCTTCTCCATCTCAAAGACCGGCTCGTATACCTTTTCAAGCTCCGCCCAGACGCTTGCGCCGCTGGTGACCATGTCCTGCTGGGCGAGATAGCCGATGCGCGTGCCGCGCACAATGGAAATCTCGCCGCTGTCTGGCGTATCAAGGCCGGCGATGATGCGCATCAGGGTCGATTTGCCGCAGCCATTCACGCCCACAAGCCCGATGCGGTCGCCCTGCTGAAGGGTAAAGGAGACGTCCTTCAGCACGACGTTGACGCCAAAGGCTTTGGCGACATTCTGCGCGCTCAAAACGATCATGTTGTCATTGCTCCTATCGATATCAAACGTAGGTCCGTACAGAACCTATCAATTTATTATACGATACAAGGGGACCGGAAGCAAGGTAAATTTGGTCTTGCAAGCGGAAATGAAAACGCGTATAATAGAGAAGGTCAAAGAAAGTTAAACAGAGTATGCACGGAAAAGAGAGGGATTTCTGATGAGATTGCTCAGCGACTCCATTGAGGACTTCATCAAGGCGCTCATGGAAGATGAGACGCATGAAATAGAACTGAGAAGAAACGAGCTGGCGGAGCACTTCCAGTGCGCGCCGTCGCAGATCAACTATGTGCTGTCCACGCGCTTTACGCCGGATCACGGCTATGTGATCGAGTCGCGGCGTGGCGGCGGCGGATACATCCGCATCGTGCGCCTGGCGGCGACCAGCCGCGAGGAACTGCTGCAGTCGCTGTATCAGCGAATCGGCACGTCCATCAGCGGCGCGGACGCGGCCAAGATTATCGAGCATCTGAAAACGGAAAAGATCGTGACGCCTGAGGAGGCGAGCCTGATGCTCGCCGCGCTCTCGCCGCAGGCTGTGCCGCTGCCGCTGGCGATGAAGGACGCCCTGTGCGCGGGCACGCTGCGCAGCATGATCCTCTCGCTGGCCAAGCGCCGCGCCTGATCTGCCGGACAGGAGGAATGAATCGCAGTGAATATACCCAAGGGATTCACGCAGAGCGCCATGAAGGCGCTGGTACAGGCCCAAATCTGCGCCGCCGCCATGGGCCAGGAGAAGATGGGCACCGGGCATCTCGTCGTGGGCCTTTGCAAGGGCAGCGACGAGCTGACGCAGTGCATCGTTGGCGACCTCTCCATGCAGGAGCTGGAGCAGGAGGTGCTCAGCCGCTACGGGCGCGGCGAGGCGGGCTTTTCCCGCATCACCGGCCTCACGCCGCATGCGCAGCGCGTACTGCTGCGCGCGCTCAGCTACGCCAACCCGGAGAAGAAGACGCTGGCTGGCATCGCGCACATCTGGAACGAGCTGCTCTATGAGGACGGATGCTGCGGGCTCAATGTCCTGCTGGATTTCGGCAAAACGGTCGAAGGCATGCGCACGGCACTGGTGAACGCGGCGGGCGAAATCGAGCGTCCGCTGGCAGCCAGGAGCATCGCGCCGTCGAGCGCGCCGATCTCCGGCCAGGAGGCCGCAGCCGCGCAGCAGGCGGAGCAGCGGCAGAAGGAGGAGAGCATCCCCAAGGAGCAGCTTCTGGATCAATACGCGCGCAACCTCACGCGGGCTGCCGCCAACGGGGAATTGGAGCCGCTCATCGGCAGGAAGGCCGAGGTGGACGCCATGATCCGCGTTCTGGGCAAGAAGACGAAGAACAATCCGCTGCTGATCGGCGAACCGGGCGTGGGCAAATCCGCGCTGGCGGAGGGGTTGGCCGCGCGGATCGCGCGGGGCGATGTGCCGCCGATGCTGAGGGATGCGCGGATTTACGCGCTGGATATGGCGCAGGTGATCGCGGGCAGCAAATACCGCGGCGAGTTTGAGGAACGCATCAAGAAGGTGCTCGCCTGCGTACAGGAGATGGGCAACGTCATCCTGTTCATCGACGAGATGCACACGCTGATCGGCGCGGGCAGCTCCAGCGAGGGCGGCATGGACGCGGCGAATATCCTCAAGCCTGCACTTGCCCGCGGCGAGGTGCGCGTCATCGGCGCGACGACGTACAAGGAATACCGAAAGTATGTCGAAAAGGACGCGGCGCTGGCCAGGCGCTTTCAGCGCATCGACGTGCGCGAGCCGGATCGCGACGAGACGCTGCGGATTCTCGGCGGCCTGCGCGAGCGGTATGAGGGCTTCCACCATGTGCGGATCGCGGACGACGCGCTAAGCTCTGCGGTGGAGCTGTCTGCTCGCTATGTGACGGACCGCTGCATGCCGGACAAGGCGATCGACCTGATCGACGAGGCGGCCTCGATGGCGAAAATCGCGGGCTGGACGCAGGAAAACGGCGGTGAGATTGTCATCCATTCCGCCGAGGTGGCGAAGGTGGTCGCCCAATGGACGGGCGTGCCGGTGGAGCGTGTCGGTGCGGACGATCAACAGGACATTCTGAACCTGGACAAGACGCTCCGGCGCAGAATCATCGGCCAGGACGAAGCGGTTTCCTCGATCGCGCGGGCACTCAGGCGCTCTCGTGCGGGCCTCGGCGATCCGACGCGCCCGCTCGGCGTGTTCATGCTGCTGGGCCCGTCCGGCGTAGGCAAGACGGAGCTGTGCAAGGCGCTCAGCGAGGCGCTCTTTGGCAGCGAGGAAGCGCTGATCCGCATCGACATGTCCGAATACAGCGAGGAAGCGACGGCCTCTCGGCTGATCGGCTCGCCGCCCGGCTACGTCGGCCACGGCGATGGCG
This sequence comes from Candidatus Ventricola sp., assembly GCA_051883735.1. Taxonomy (GTDB): domain Bacteria; phylum Bacillota; class Clostridia; order Christensenellales; family Aristaeellaceae; genus Ventricola. The sequence goes on along the minus strand of JBJEUH010000142.1, from coordinate 97,203 downwards.
GCCAGCTGACGGACGCGGTGCTGAAGAGACCGTACAGCGTTGTGCTCTTTGACGAGATCGAGAAAGCGCATCCCAAGATTTTCAGCCTGCTTTTGCAGCTGCTGGACGACGGACAGCTGACCGACAGCGTGGGCCGCAAGGTCAATTTCAAGAACACAATCGTGGTGATGACTTCCAACGCCGGCGTTTCCTTCGATATGGATAAGCGTCTGGGCTTTGCCTCCGGCCAGGAAGCGCATGATCCTAGCAAGGCCATCCTCGCGCAAGTGAAGCAAACGTTCCGCCCGGAGTTCCTGGGCAGAATCGACGAGCTGATCGTCATGAACAGCCTGACGAAGGAGGACGGCGCGCGCATCGCCGCGCTGATGCTCGGCAGGATTGCGCAGCAGCTGGGCCGGCTGGGCATCATGCTCGAGTTTGACGACAGCGTACCTGCGCTGCTGGCCGACGAGGGTGTGGACGCGATGAGCGGCGCGCGCAACCTGCGCAGGGTGATTGCCAAACGCGTGGAGGACCCGCTCAGCGATCTGCTGCTGACAGGCAACCATGCGGGCGAGCGGATTGTGCTGCATGCCACGGGCAATGAGATTGACATTGAGATTCCGCACGAGGAGCTTCTTCCCGTGTGACGGCAAAGGCGGGCAGATGCCCGCCTTTACTGTGGCCAGACGGGGGGCTTTTTCACGGAAGCTGCCTGCAGCGCGCAGCCAGCTTTGCGCGAAAGATGTACTTGCGCAGCGTGCGCAGATGTTTTACAATAAGAAGGTATCCTGAAACGAAGGGCTGATGCATGGCTTTGATGAGCGCAATCACACGAATGAAGAAACGGCTTCCGGAGCTGATCCCGATGGCGTGCGCAGCGTTCATGCTGTGCGTACTCCCGCTGCTGTTCCACAATGCGTTCTTTGACATCAACCGCTTCAAGGTCGAGGCGGTCTGCCGGGTTGTGCCGGTGCTCGCGCTGCTGATGGCTGCGGCGATGCTGCTTGCGCGCGGAAAGGACAAGCGTATGCCGCATCCGGGAAGGATGAGCCGGCTGCTGATGCTGCTGTTTTTGATCAGCTGCGTGATCTCCTGTGCGCGAGTGGGGTTTGAGTCCGCAACGCTTGACGGCAGCGAGGGACGCTACTGCGGCCTGATTTTCATGCTCTGCTGCGGCGCGGCATTTTTCATCATCAGCGAGAGCGGCGCCTGCGGAAAGCTGCTGGCGCCCATCGTGGTCTGCGCGGCGGCGGTCGCGCTGCTGGGCCTGGTCAACGCCATGGGCTTTGACCCGCTGGGCTTTTATGAGCGCATCAAAAAGGGGCAGGAAACGGTGTTCCTGTCCACGATCGGCCATTTCGACTTCTTTGGCACCTATCTGGTGCTGCTGTTTCCGCTTGCGGGCGGGCAGTTTGTCTTTTCGCAGAAGAAGGGCATGCGTGCGTTTGGACTGTCGTGCGCCGCTGTGATGGCGATGGGCGCGATGGCTTCGCGCACGGACAGCGCGCTGATCGGGCTGCATCTGGCGTGCTTTGCGCTGCTGGCGCTTTCCGGCAGCAGCCTTTCGGAAATGGCGCGCGCATTGGCCCTCTGGGCGATGGTCTGCGCCGCGCTGCCGGTGACGTGCGTGCTGCTCGGGTACAGCGCCTTTCAACCTGAGATTGCCGGTCTGCCGGGGCTTCTCTTCGAGCTGCACGCAGGGGAGCTGCTCTGCGCTTTGCTGCTTGTGCTTTCCGCGGTATGCTTCCATCTGGCGCGCTGCGGCAGGAAGGCGCCGGGCAGGAAAAAGACGGCGGCTGTGCTGCTTGCAGGCTTTGCTTTTGCGGCGCTCTTGCTGCTTGGCGCAATGGTCTACTTTTCCGCTGTCGATACGAGGACCGACCTGGGCGAGGCGGCTGCTTTTCTGCGGTTTAATGACAGCTGGGGTTCGCTGCGCGGGTTTGCGTGGATCCGCTCGATGCGGGCGTTTGCCGATGCGAGCGCTGCGCAGAAGCTCTTCGGCGCGGGCATGGAGCTGACGCTGCGCGTGCTCACGCCGTATTTTGACGATCCGTCCATGCTGCGCTACGGCGTGTTCAACGATCCGCATTGCCAGCCGCTTCAGATGCTCTTGACCTGCGGCCTGCTGGGCATGACCGCCTTTGTCCTGTTCTATGCGGCCATGCTGGCGACGCTGCTGCGCCATGCCGGGCAGGATCCGCTACCGTGCGGCGCGTTTGCGTCGGTCTTCGCATACAGCATCGTGCTGCTGATCAACGTCACGCAGCCGATCCTGATTGCGACCTACTTTTCCGTCTGCGCGCTGGGCCTGAGCGCCCTTCGTGCGCAGCGCCCGTCGGGAGGAATCGCGCATGAATCTTGAACAGCTTCTGGGCAGGCTGAAAAACACGCCGTCCTTCATGGAAAATGTCACGCATTGGGAGACCATCCCGGCGCGGGAGGCGGTCTATGAGGATTTCCCGGCGGAGATGGACAGCCGCATTGCGCCCGTGCTGCAAAAGCGCGGCGTATACAGGCTGTACAGCCATCAGCGTCAGGCATTTGACCTGGCGGCGCAGCGCAAGGATATCTGCGTCGTCACGCCCACGGCCTCCGGCAAGACGATGTGCTACAACCTCCCGGTGCTCAATACCATTCTGCACGAGCCGGACGCGCGGGCGCTGTATCTCTTCCCGACGAAGGCTCTGTCTGCCGATCAGGTCTCGGAGCTGTACGAGCTCATCGAGGCGATGGGCGTGGACGTGAAGACGTACACCTACGACGGCGACACGCCCGCGGCTGCGAGGCGGCAGGTGCGCCAGGCTGGGCACATCGTCGTCACCAACCCGGACATGCTGCACTCCGGCATCCTGCCGCACCATACCAAGTGGGTCAAGCTGTTTGAAAACCTGCGCTATATCGTCATCGACGAGATCCACGCCTATCGCGGCGTGTTCGGCTCCAATCTGGCTAACGTCATCCGCAGGCTGCTGCGCCTGTGCCGGTTCTACGGCTCCAGTCCGCAGTTCATCTGCTGCTCCGCGACGATCGCCAATCCGGCCGAGCTTGCGCAGACGCTCATCGGCCGTCCGGTCGAGCTGATTGACAAAAGCGGCGCGGCAAGCGGCGAAAAGCACGTCGTATTTTACAATCCGCCGGTGGTCAACCGGCAGCTCGGCGTGCGCAAGTCTGTCCTGCAGGAGACGCTGCGCATTGCGTCCATGCTGGTGGACAACGACATCCCGACCATCGTCTTTGGCAAATCGCGCCTGACGGTCGAGGTGCTCACGCGCCATCTCAAGGAGCGCGTGCGCGATCCGCTGGGCAATGCGGGCCGCGTGCGCGGCTATCGCGGCGGCTATCTGCCCACGCTGCGGCGCGAGATCGAGCGAGGACTGCGCAGGGGCGAGATTCGCGCAGTCGTCTCCACCAACGCGCTCGAGCTGGGCATCGACATCGGTCAGCTCGATGCGTGCGTGATGTGCGGCTATCCGGGCTCCATCGCCAGCACCTGGCAGGAGGCGGGCCGCGCGGGGCGGCGGAAGAACACGGCGCTGACGATTGTGGTCGCGTCCTCCTCGGCGCTCGATCAGTACGTCGTCACGCATCCGGAATACTTCTTCGGCCACTCTCCGGAAAATGCGTTGGTGCACCCGGACAACCTGTATGTGCTGCTCAATCACGTCAAGTGCGCGGCGTACGAGCTGCCGTTTGAGGAAGGAGAGCATTACGCCGACGGCGTCTCCACGCAGGAGCTGCTGGATTACCTGTGCGAGGAGCGGATTTTAAACCTGAGCGGCGGGCGCTATTACTGGATGGCCGAGGAATTCCCGGCGGCCGACCTGTCGCTACGCTCGGTGACAAGCGAGAATTTCGTCATCATCGACATCACCAACCCCGCGCATCACAATGTGATCGGCGAGATGGACCGCTATACCGTGCCCATGCTGCTTCATGAGCACGCGATCTACATGCACGAGGGACAGCAGTTCCAGGTGGAGAAGCTCGACTTCCCCGAGAAAAAGGCCTATGTGCGCAGCGTAAACGTGGACTACTATACCGACGCCGACCTCAATACCAGCGTGAAGGTGCTTGACGTGCTGAAGGAGCAGCCGCTGGGCTCGGGGACGATGGCCTACGGCGAGGTGCTGGTCACCTGGCTGGTGACGATGTTCAAGAAGTTCAAGCTGGACACGCAGGAGACGCTGGGCTTCGGCCCGGTCGATCTGCCGGAATTGGAGATGCCGACGAACGCCTGCTGGTGGGCGCTGGACGAGCGCCTGACCGGCGGACTCTCCATGGACGATCTGCAGGGCGGCATGCTGGGCATTGCCAATGCGCTGCGGCAGATCATTCCGCTGTACCTGATGTGCTCGCCGAGCGACATCTGCGTGCAGTACCGCGTGCGCGATCCGTTTACCAGGCTGCCGACGATCGTCGTCTTTGACAACTATGCCGGCGGCATCGGTCTGAGCGAGCGCGTGTACGGCATGCGCAGCCTGATCTTCAGCGACGTGCACGCGCTGATCAAGGCGTGCCCATGCGAGTCGGGCTGCCCGTCGTGCGTCGGCCCGCGGGCAGAGGTGGGCGAGCGCGGCAAACAGACGGCGCTGCTGCTGACCGAAAGGCTGATGGCCCTATGAGAAACCTTCGCGAACGGCTCATGGCTGTGGCGGCGGGCCAAACCGCTGTGCCCAGGCCTGTGCCGGAGATCAAAAAGGAGCCGTTCTTCTGCCGCGAGCAGATCGTGCCGCTTCAGGCGCTGTGCGGCGTCGAATGCACGACGCTCGACGAAATCCGCGCGTGCGATCCGCACTTTGCGGGCAGCAGCTGGGACATTCGCCGCGCGCTGTTTCTGGATACGGAGACGACGGGCCTGAGCGGCGGCGCGGGCACCGTGGCCTTTGAGATCGGCGTGGGGTTTATCGATGACCGCGGCATGGTCATCCGGCAGTATGTCATGCGCGATTACAGCGAGGAGGCGGCGATGCTCGAGGAGATCGCCGCGCTGCTTCGGCAGATGGACACGGTCGTCTCCTTCAATGGCAAGACGTTTGACCTGCCGCTGCTGGAATCCCGCATGGTCATGAACCGCATCCGCCTGCCGGTGACGCAGATGCCGCACGTTGATCTGCTGCACGCCGCGCGGCGCGTGTACAAGCTGCGCCTCAAGCGCTGCAACCTGGCGACGCTTGAGGAGGCTGTGCTCGGCCAGCAGCGTCAGGACGACCTGCCGGGCGCGCAGGTGCCGCAGCGTTACTTTGATTATGTGCGCACAAAGGAGTTTGCGCTGCTGGAGGACGTGCTGCGGCACAATTTCGACGATGTGAAGAGCCTTGCCTGCTTGACGGGGCATCTGTGCGCGGCTTTCCGGGCACCGGAAACGCTCACGCATCCGGAGGATCTCTTCGGCGTGGGCAGGACGCTCATGCGCGGCGGCAGAACGCAGCAGGCGAGAGCGTGCTTCAAAATCCTCGGCCACAGCACGCTGTCCGCGCAGGCGCATATGCACCTGGCCGCCAGCTACAAAAAGGAAAAGGAATGGGCCGAGGCAGTCAAGACCTGCCAGAGCATGATCGCGCAGGGCGCGGGCGGCACATGGCCGTACATCGAGCTGGCAAAGTACTATGAGCACATCGCAAAGGACAACGCCCGCGCGCTTGTCTACGCAAACGGCGCGCTACGCTATGCGCTCAACGTCGCGCCGCTGTGGGGCGCAGATGAGCAGCAGACGGCGCTGATCCGCAGACGGATTGACCGGCTGCGCAGGAAACAGGAACGTGAAACGAGCTTACAGAGTCAGGAGGAGAGATCACGATGAGCTTTATGGGCAATATGGCCGGCAACAAGGCGCTGACCGCGCACAGCAAGGGAGATTACAGGACGGCGCTTCAGCTGTATGAGGAGGCCTACGCCAAGGGCATGGACAAGCCGCGCCTGCTGCGCAGCTACAGCGTGCTGCTGATCCGCACCAGCCAGTTTGACAAGGCGCTGGAGGTGCTCAAGAAGATGGAAAAGATGCCGATGGATGCGAAGGAGAAGACGGATCTGCACATCAATTACGCGATCATCCTCTGGCAGAAGGGCCATCTCGACCGCGCGATGGAGATTTTGAACGACGAGTTCCGCCATACCAAGAACGGCACGCTGTATTCCATCATCGGCTATCTCAAGATCGAGCAGGGCGACGCGGAGGAGGCGATCCGCTTCAACAAGGAAGCGATTGAATACGATGACGAGGACCCGGTGTTCCTGGACAACCTCGGCCAGACGTATTACCGCCTTGTGGGCGACAAGGAGACGGCCAAGATCTACTTTGACAAGGCGATTGCGCTCAAGCCCAAGGCCATCGACACCAACTACTTCCTGGCGCTGTATGACATCGAGAACGGCGACATCGAGAGCGCGAAGGATCGCCTGGATACGGCGCGCGTGGGCATGTTCTCTCCGCTCAATTACGCCACGCCGGAGATGATCGACGCCAAGCGCGACGAGCTGAGAAATCTGTAACCCCATATCAAAAGGCATTGAGGAAACGCGATGCGCGGTTCTTCAATGCCTTTTTGTGATATGCCGGTTTATTCCGCCTGCCCGGACAGCGCCGGAATCAGGCTGCGCAGCCCGGCGAGGAAGCCGCTGCCGGCGGAGGAAGCGACCTGCGCAAGCTGTACGGCCTGCTTGCCCTCCAGCCAGATGCCCTGCTGCAGAAGCTCCTCGTGGATCGGGATCACGCGATAGGTGTAGAGCACACCGGGCACCGCGCTGTAATCGCTGTAGGTGATGCTCTGGCCCGCAGAGCCGATCATCTCGGTCAGGATGACGGATTCGCCGACAGCGTCGCGCTGGATGCGGTAGCGCGCGGTTCCGGCTGCCTTAAAGTGCAGCTCCGGATAGCCGCCTGCATCGTGGGATACATAGAAGGAGGACGGCGCGGGCGGCGCATTCCAGACATCGGAGACGGCATAGGGCCGGTTGCTGGCGGTAAAGACCTCGCTGAAGCGGTAATCCTTGGGCGTTGTCTCAGCGGCGAGCATCACAGAGCCGCGCGCGGTGATGGCGCGCTTGTCCAGCGTCAGCCAGACGACGCCGTTCGGCTCGGTGAACTTGGGCTTGTCCCGGTCAGCGTAGGCCTTTTTAAAGAACGCCGCTGCGACGGACGCAGTGTTCTTGCCGCCGGTGATGCCGTTGGGAATCTTGTGCTGCGCGTCCGTCTGGTCAAAGCCCATCCAGACGGTGACGGACAGCTCCGTGTTGTAAGCGGCCATCCAGATATCCCGGTTGCCGCCGCTCATGGATACGGTGCCCGTCTTGCCGGCGACGGGCGTGTTGGCGGAGAGCATCCGCGTGCCCGTGCCGCTGGAGACGACGGACTGAAGCATCGAGGTCATCAGGTACGCATTCTGCTCGGAGATGACGCGTTTGCCGCTTTCCTCGCGCTGATAGACCACGTCTCCGCCGGAGGAGACGATCTTTTCCACGCAATACGGCTCGTGATACACGCCGCCGTTGGCGTAAGGCACATAGGCTGCCGCCAGCTCCACGGGCGTTACGCCATAGGTCATCGAACCCAGCGCGAGGGAAAGGTTTCTGTCGCTCTCCTGCGTGGGAATCCCCATCTTGTTCAGATATTGGATGGAGCTGTCGATGCCGATTTCATCAAGCAGGCGAACCGCCGTCGTGTTCAGCGAATTGCGCAAGGCGGTGCGCATCGTCACGTTGCCGTAATACCGGTCGCCGGCGTTTTTGGGCGTGTAGCCGCCTGCAAAGCTCGTCTTCTCGTCCAGGAGGACGGAGGCCGTGGTATAACCCTTTTCAAGCGCTGGCCCGTATACGGCCAGCGGCTTGAGCGCGGAGCCGGGCTGCCGGCGCATCTGCGTGGCGCGGTTGAGGCCGCGCTTGATGGCGTAATCCCGGCCGCCGATCATGGCGCGCACAGCGCCGCTGTGCGTATCCACGACGGCCATGGCACTCTGCATGGGCGTGCCGTCGGACGCGCCGGCGGGGAACAGGCTGCTGTCCGCATACACGTCGTCCGCGATGCCCTGCAGGCGGGCGTCATAGGCCGTGTAGATCGAGAAGCCGCCGCGGATGACCTCGTCTGTGGTCAGGCCGAGCCGTTCGCTGCTTTCCCGCAGCACCTCGTCCACATACCAGCTGTAGATCTGCGTATCCTCCTGCTCGGCCAGCACCCAGAGGCTCTGCTCCGCTGCCTCGTCGTATTCCTCCTGCGTGATGAATCCGTTGTCCAGCATGGTTTGCAGGATGTAGTTCCTTCGGGATTTGTTGCTCTCCGGGCTCATGTGCGGCGCGTAGGCGGACGGCGCCTTGATGGTCGCGGCAAGGCTGGCGCTCTGCACGAGCGTCAGCTCACCGGCGTCGACGCCGAAAAAGGCGCGCGCCGCGGCTTGAAGTCCGTATGCGCCGCGGCCGAAGTACACGGTATTCAGGTACATCTCCAGGATCTCTTCCTTACTGTATTGACGCTCGATCTGCAAGGCGAGCCAGATCTCCTCGAGCTTGCGGCGGATGGTCTTTTCGCTGCTCAGGTGCGTCAGCTTGGCGAGCTGCTGGGTGATGGTGCTCGCGCCCTCGACCCGCGCTCCGCTTTTGATGTTGCTCCTCAGCGCGCCGAAAATGCGGTACACGTCGACGCCCCTGTGCGAGTAGAAGCGCAGATCCTCTGCGGCGATGAACGCGAGCTGCGTGTGACGCGGAACCTCGGACAGGGAGATGAGCGTGCGGTTTTCCGTGCCGCGCACCTCGCTCATGAGTTCGCCGTCCGCGTCGTAGAGCGAGGAGGTCTGCGCCAGACCATGCAGACGGTCGGGATCAAGCCTTTGCCAGTTGGCGACGTCGAAGACGACGAAAAACGCCGCAGCAGCTGCGAGCAGCAGAATGATCAGCGCGGAAAAGCCGATCAGAATCCGCTTTTTCTTTTTGCCCATGCGCGCCAGCCTCCCTGCGTGTGCCGTTTTGCGACCGCGAATCACTTTTCTTTTTCCCTGAATCCTTAAATCTATGCGCAGAAAACAGGCATGAGTTTCCCGGTGATTCATATACATATAGGGCATATGGTTCACAAAGGACCCGGGGAGGCATGAACATGGTCAAGTCAAGAAAAAACGGCGATCAGCTGATCGTATACCTGAGCGGAGAAATCGATCATTGTACGGCGGACAGGCTGCGCAGCGAGATTGAAACGCTGCTTGAGGATGCGAAAATCCGCCTGCTGATTCTCAATTTTGAAAGCGTCAGCTTCATGGACAGCTCCGGTGTGGGCATGATGATCGGCCGTTACAAGACCATGCACGAAAGGGGCGGTTCGGTTCGGGCATGCGGTTTGAAGCCGGAGATGGAGAGGCTGTTTCGCATGGCGGGGCTGCACAGGATCATCGCACAAGAGGATACGGGAAGGCAGGAAGAAGCATGAACAATCGGATGGAACTGAGTTTTTTGTCGCTCGCGGAGAACGAGGCGTTTGCGCGCATGGTCATCAGCGCGTTTTTGATGCAGCTGAGCCCGACGATGAGCCTGATCTCCGAGGTGCGCACGGCGGTCAGCGAGGCGGTGACCAACGCCGTGGTTCACGCGTACGCAGGCAAAGAGGACGGCAAAATCCTCCTTCGCGCCGCGCTGGATGAGCAGAAGGTGGAGATCGAGGTGGAGGACTTTGGCTGCGGCATTGCGGATGTGGCGCAGGCCATGACCCCGTTTTACACCTCGCAGCCGGACAAGGAGCGCACAGGCATGGGCTTTTCGCTGATGCTCTCCTTTATGGACGGCGTGCACGTAACCTCTGCGCCGGGAAGCGGCACGCTGGTGAAGATGACCAAACTGCTGCATGAAGAGGACGTCGATGTCCTCTGAGCGCGCCCGGGATGAGCCGATGCTCATCGCGCTGGCGCAGCGCGGAGACAAGGCGGCCATGGGCACGCTGCTGGCCCGGTTCCAGCCGCTGCTCTGGTCGCTTTCAAGGCGGATTGGCTGCACAGCGGAAATCCCCTGGGAGGAATTGGTGCAGGCGGGCAATCTGGGGCTGATGCAGGCGGTCAGGCGGTATGACAAAGCACAGGATACGCAGCTGACGACGTACGCCGTGCCGTGGATTCTGGGCGAAATGAAGCGCACGCTGCGCGGCATGCAGGTCCGCTGCCTCTCGCTGGAGGAGGAGCGAGGAGAGGAGAGCCTTTCGCTGATGGACCGTTTGCAGGGCGCAGAAGGCGTGGACCTGGAGCGCGTCGATCTGCGCCTGGCGATGCAGCGGCTCCCACAGGAAGCGCAGACGCTGATCTGCCTGCGCTATTTCAGGGACAAGACGCAGGCGGAGACGGCTCGGCTGCTGCACAAGAGTCAGGCGCAGGTCTGCCGCATGGAACGTCGGGCGCTCGATCAGCTGCACGCCCTTCTCACGGAATGAAGCAGGGATAGAGCACAGCCATGAGGCAGCCGGCAATGACCGCGCGAAGCAGGGCAAAGGCGATCAGCTGCGTCATGCGCACGCCGAGCGCGCCGAGAAAGGCATGATTCTGCGAGAGGATTGAAAAGCCGCTGAAGCCGCACAGCGAAGCCATCAGGACGGCGCGCGTGCGATCCGGCATGGGCGCAGCGCAGAGCGCATGGACGCCGCCGGAGATTTCCAGCAGGCCGTGCAGGACGGCGCAGCTGGTTTTGCCCAGAAAAGGAAGCAGGCTGAGCAGGGCGGCGAGCACGCTGTAACAGATGATGCACCCGCCGACCTGCAAAATCGCGTCGACGCTCTGGGCAATCGGATTGACCGGCGCGATTGAGGGCGGGACACAGTCCGCAGAGGCCTCGCCCCTGCAGGCCAGGAGGACGACGATGCCGGCACAGGCCGCGCCAAGCAGATGGCAAAGCAGCAGCAGCCGGCACAGCACCGCGTTCTGCGTCCAAGTCTCAATGGTACCCAGCATGAACATGGGGCTGATGGTGCCTGTCAGGGCGGATAATGCGAGCAGCGCTCTTTTTGAAAGACGGCTGCCGTATGCCGAGATTACCGATGCGCCGGAGGGTGAGCCGCCCATCAGGCCGAGCAGCGCGCTCACGGGCGCCGGCGACACATCGCGTTCGCGCAGCTTGCCGGAAAGCAGACGGCAGAGCACCATGTATGGAAACAGGCTGGGCACCACGTCAAGCCCCCAGACGCGCAGGGCCCTGGCGGCGGCGCCCGACGTATCCTGCGGAAAGACGATCAGGGAGAGGAGAACGACAAGGGAAAAGGCAATGCTCATAAAAACCTCCCGCTGCGGCATTTACGGGATTGTATGAGAAAACGAATGCGCATTTGACGGCGTTTCCCGGAAAAAAACCTGAACTTTTTGGCAAAAAACGCGAGAAAATCCTGCGCGCCAGGTTGCGCGCAGGGCAAAAGCCGTGCTATAATGACCGATGTAGCAAAATCAACCGGGAGGTTTTCAGTTATGTCAGGCCATTCCAAGTGGGCAAATATTAAGCACAAAAAGGGCAAGGCGGACGCCGCGCGCGGCAAGATCTTCACCAAGATCGGCCGTGAGATCGCCATCGCGGTGCGCGACGGCGGCAGCGACCCGACGTCCAACGGCAAGCTGCGCGACGTGATCGCCAAGGCGAAGGCCAACAACATGCCCAATGACAATATCAAGCGCTCCATCGCCAAGGCGGCCGGTGAAATCGGCAGCGTCAACTACGAGGAGATCCAGTACGAGGGCTACGCGCCGGGCGGCATGGCCGTGATCGTTTCCACGGTGACGGACAACCGCAACCGCACTGCGTCCGATATCCGCCACATCTTCGACAAGAACGGCGGCTCTCTGGGCACCAATGGCTGCGTCTCCTACATGTTCGACAAGGTTGGTCTGATCGTCATCGAGCGCAAGCCGGGCATGGACGAGGATGAGGTCATGATGGCTGCGCTGGACGCCGGCGCGTCCGACATCCAGGCCCTGGAGGACAGCTTCGAGGTGACCACCGAGGTCAGCGATTTCTCCGCCGTTCGCGAGAATCTGGAGAATGCAGGTTATAGCTTCCTGAGCGCGGAGCTGACGATGATCCCGCAGAACACCAACGAGATCACCGATCCAGACACGCTGGCGAAGATCCAGAAGATGCTCGAGATGCTTGACGACCTGGACGATGTGCAGGACGTCTATCACAACGGCGAGCTGCCGGAGGATGAGGAAGAGGACGACTGATCCCTCCTTGACCGGTCAAAATTGCATCATCAACGCCTGGGCGCTTGTCCGGGCGTTTTGTTGCGCACTGCATTCTTGACATTTTCATCCGAATGTGAAACAATAGGATGACATCATTTGCAAAAGACCGCGAGGGGGATGGCCTATGAAGAAGAGCATGACGCTCATCGTGCCCTGCTACAATGAGGAAGCTTCGCTGCCCATTTTTTATGAGGCGGTTTGCGAGGTGGCAAAGGCGCTTGAACAATGCGACGTGACGCTGCTGCTGATCAACGACGGCTCCAGGGACAGAACGCTCGCCATCATGCGCGAGCTGGCTGAAAAGGACAGCCGCGTGCGCTACATTTCCTTTTCGCGCAACTTTGGCAAGGAAGCGGCCATGTACGCCGGCTTCTGCAACGCGAAGGGCGACTATGTCGCCGTGATGGATGCAGACATGCAGGATCCGCCGTCTCTGCTGCCGCAGATGCTCGAAATTCTGGAGACGCAGGAATACGACAGCGTGGCCACGCGCCGCGTGACCCGCGAGGGCGAGCCGCCGATTCGCTCGTTCTTTGCGCGCATGTTCTACCGGATCATCAACAGGATTTCCGATGCGGACATCGTCGATGGCGCGCGCGATTTCAGGCTCATGAAGCGGGAGATGGTGGACGCGATCGTCGCGATGTGCGAATACAACCGCTTCTCCAAGGGCATCTTTGGCTGGATCGGCTTCAGAACGAAGTGGCTGCCGTACAAAAACGTGGAACGCGTGGCGGGCGAGACGAAGTGGAACTTCTGGGGCCTGTTCAAGTACTCCATTGACGGCATCGTCAATTTCTCGCAGGCGCCGCTGTCCATCGCATCGCTAATGGGCCTGCTGCTGACGATCGTGTCGTTCTGTGCGATCGTGTTTATCGTCGTGCGCAGGCTGCTCTTTGGCGATCCGGTCGCCGGCTGGGCCTCTACGGCGTGCATCATTCTGTTTATGGGCGGCCTGCAGCTCTTGTGCATGGGCATCATGGGGCAGTATCTGGCGAAAACGTACCTGGAGGTCAAGCATCGCCCGCACTACATCATCGCCGAGACCAACGATGAATCGGCGAAGCTGGTCCGATAAGGAACCGGCGGGAGGAATCTGGATTGAAGCATAAAAAGCACAGCTATGGCGGCGAATTCCACCATAAGCACAGCCTGGGACAGAATTTCATTGAGGATGAGTCTCTGCTGGAGCAGCTGGCGGATCTGTCCCTGGTGACCGAAGAAGACTGCGTGCTGGAAATCGGCCCGGGCTTCGGCGCGCTGACCAAGCCGCTGGCCCGGCGGGCAAAGCAGGTCGTCTCCCTGGAGATCGATCCGACGCTGTTTCCGATTCTGAACGTCGCACTCGAGCACTTTGACAATGCGCAGGTGGTACAGGGCGACGTGATGAAGACGGATCTGCGCGCGCTGACGGCGGCGTCCTTTGGCGAGGGCTGCTCCCTGCGCGTGGCGGCGAATCTGCCGTACTACATCACCACCGATGTGCTGAACAAGCTGCTCGTGACGCTGCCCGAGGCGAAGTCCATTGCCGTGATGATCCAAAAGGAGGTCGGCGACAAGCTGCTCAGCCAGCCTGGCGACGAAGGATATGGCCCATTGGCGATTCTCTGCCAGTATTTTTGCGAGGTCAGGCGCGCGCTGGATGTGCCGGCCGCGTGCTTTACGCCGCCGCCAAAGGTCGATTCGAGCTTTATGGTGCTCGAGCGGCGGACGCAGAAGCCGTATTCCGTCACGGATGAAGCCCTGCTGCTGCGCCTCGTGAAGGGCGCATTTGCCATGCGCCGCAAGACGCTGATCAACAACCTGATCGCCTGCTTCCCGCTGGACAGGGCGCAGGCATCCGCCGCCATGGAGGCGGCGGGACTGGACGCACAATGCCGTGCGGAAGCGCTCTCCATCGAGCAGCTCTGCCGCCTGTGCGATCAGATTGGCAGGCAGCTGCCCGACGCCTGATGCGCTGACGTGCCGCAGACAACATACCGATGGAACATGCACATTTGTTTGCAGGTGAGATGAATGATGAGGAAAATTGCTCTTGTCTTTGCGCTGATGCTTGCGCTGCTGTATGCCTGCGCTGCCGGCGCAGCCGCGCAGACTGCGCGCAATATCACGGAAGCATGCAGCCCGACGTCGCCGGGCCGGTATACCACCAGCCTGCACGACGGCAAGTATACCAGCTATTTCAGCAGCCGCGAGCAGCGCAGCCCATATGTGGAATTCACCGCGCCGCAGGGTGAAGAGGCGCAGTACCTGTACATCTGCTTCGGCGATATGCCCAAGGCCTGGGCGATCGAGGAGGAGGTGGGCGGCGAATGGAAGACGCTGATCGAGGGAACGTATGACTATCATCATGTGCTCCTTGAGCTTGGCGGCAAGACGCACTTCCGCCTGATCGACACCTCCGGCAAGACGACGAAATTCAAGATCAATGAGCTCTATGTCTTCACGGCGGGCGAGCTGCCGGACTGGGTGCAGCGCTGGGAACCGACCCCGGAAAAGGCGGACCTGCTGGTGCTTTCCGCGCATCCCGATGACGAGCTGATCTTCTTTGGCGGCACGATTCCGACGTATGATACCGAGCGCGGCATGAACGTCGTCGTGGCCTACATGACATATGCCAACACCACCCGCCGCAGCGAGCTGCTCAATGGCCTGTGGTCGATGGGCGTGCGCCATTATCCGGTGATCGGCGAGTTCTACGATACCTATACGTCCAAGCTGGAAGACGCTTATTCCCGTTGGCGCAAAAGCGACGTGCAGAAATTTGCGATGGAGCTGCTGCGCAGGTACAAGCCGGAGGTCGTCGTCACGCATGATGTGAATGGCGAGTACGGCCATGGCGCGCACAAGCTCTGCGCTGACGTGATGCAGTACTGTGTGCCCAAAGCCGGCGATCCGACGGTGATGCCGGAGCTTGCTGATCAATACGGCGTTTGGGAGGTCAAGAAGCTGTACCTGCATCTGTACGGCGAGAACGCCATCACGATGGACTGGAATGTCCCGCTGGTCTCCATGAATGGAAAGACCAGTTTGGAATTGGCACAGGAAGCCTATCTTCTGCATGTGACGCAGCAGACGACGGACTTCGTTGTGACGGATGAGGGCAAGACGAGCTGCGCTGAGTTCGGCCTCGCGTATTCCACAGTGGGCGAAGACGTCTTTGGCGGCGATTTCTTTGAAAACCTTGCGTGGAGCGCTACGCCGCGCCCGGACGGCACCACGCCGGAACCGACGCCCACCAGAGCGCCCACATCGACGCCAAGTCCGGCGCCAACCCCGGAGCCTGCGCAGCAGCCGGAGTCTGAGGCGGCGTCTGTGCCGACAGCTGACCCGGATGCTGCCTCTGCAACGGATGTATTGCCCGCACCCACGCCGCTGGCCGTGTATGAGAAGCCCGCAGCCGAGGTGGAATGGCCGGAGGATGGCCAGGAGAAGGATGAAAAGGGCTATCTGCTGACCGGCGAATATGTGTATGACAATCCAGAAGAGGGTCTGTGGTTTTATGCCTCGCCGACGCTGGTGGTCCGCGTGGACAGGAAGTTTGACAGCGAGAAGGTGCTCACCTGGTATGAGGCGCACATCTTCTGTGATCCGGGCGCGGAGCGCGTCGGCGCGGTGCTGAATAATCCCGAGAAGCCGCAGAGCAAGCATGTGCAGGCGGCGCAGATCGCCCGCGAAAAGCAGGTGGTCTGGGGGATGAACACCGATTACTACACCTACCGCCTGGGCCGCAAGACCATCACCGGCATGGTTATCCGCGGCAAAAGCGTGTTCTTTGAGCGCGTTCCCGAGGCAAACCGCAGACAGTTTCCGAATCTGGATACGCTGGCGATGAATGAGGACGGAAGCTGGAACGTCTATCATTCCGACGAGCTGACAGCGGAGGAGTATCTGCAAAGCGGCGCGGTGGATGTATTCTCCTTTGGTCCGTATCTGGTGCGCGACGGAGAGATCAATCCGTTCATCGAAGAAATGAGCAACGGCAAGACGGAGCAGCCGCGCTGCGCGATCGGCATGATCGAGCCCGGCCATTACTACGCGGTGCTTGCAGAGGGCCGAATTCGCAATGTGAGCGTCGGCGTGTCCGTCCCGTGGCTGATGGATCACATGGCGGCGGCCGGCTGTACGCAGGCGCTGAATCTCGATGGCGGCCAGACGGCGGTCATGACCTTTATGGGCAACCAGATTTCCCGCATCGGCAAATACAGCGGCGGACGCACCAGCGCCCGCGCGACGACCGAGATCATCGGCGTGGGCCGCTCTGATCTGATCGATCCCACCCTCAAGCCGGGTTATCCGGAGCTTCCGTAAACTGCACATAAAAACAGCGCCCCGTCTGTCGGGCAGAAGGAGATTCTGCAGGCAGATGGGGCGCTTTTGTCTTTTTCGTATGGATCAGAATTTTCGAAGCAGACTGACGACCTTGCCGAGAATTTCGACAGAGGGGACGATGATCGGTTCCATTTCGTCATTCTCAGGCTGAAGGCGGAAATGGCCGTTTTCCTTATAGAAGCGCTTGACCGTTGCGTCGTCCCCGACCAGCGCGACGACGATTTCGCCGTTGTGCGCATCCGGCTGCTTGCGCACGACGATATAGTCGTCGTTGAAGATGCCGGCCTGAATCATGCTGTCGCCGCGCACGCGAAGGATAAAGTGCTCGCCTTCGCCGACAAGATCCGCCGGGAGCACCATCTGCTCGTCGATGCTCTCCTCTGCAAGGATGGGCTGACCGGCAGCGACGCGGCCGACGACGGGAAGCTGCCGGACGCGGCTGTCGTCAAACGTCTCGGTATACGAGGCGGATCTGGACAAACCCATCGCGCGCGGCTTCATGGCGTCGCGGTGCAGCAGACCCTTTTTCTCCAGACGCGTCAGATGACCGTGTACCGTCGAGGTGGAGCGCAGGCCGACCGCCTCGCCGATCTCGCGAACAGAGGGCGGATACCCCCGCGTTTCGATGACTTCCTGAATATAGCTCAGGATTCTGGCCTGCATATCGCCTCTGGGTCTCTGTTCGCCCGCCATATCGTCACAGCCTTTCTCATAGGTTGATTCATTATAGCACATCTCCCGTGCAGAAATCAAGCAAAATCAAACAGATGTTCTCATATCGTGCTTGAATCCGATCAACTGGCGTGTTATAATAAAAATACCTGAAAGAGATGGGGGAAGAGGAAGATGGAAAGGATCCGCTGCGTGCTGTACGACCGCGAATGCATTGAATGCGGAGAGTGCAATCTTTGCGATCTTGATCCGACGAAAATCTGCGACAACTGCAAAAAGTGCATCGGTCTTGACAACAGCACGGAATACCGGGCGATCAAAATCGATGGCATTATTGACGAGAGTATGGATCCCAAAGAGTATTTGGATGAATAAAAGCGGGCGGTGCCCGTGTCCGCGTTTTCTAATCGATGAAAAAAGCCTGGTGCACGCCAGACTTTTTGGGTTATGATGAAATCATTCGTCGTCCGGCAATCTCGGGTCATCACGAAGCACCGTCTTCTGGGCGGCAATCCTGCGATGATCCTCGGAAATCGCCGCATAATGCTTGCGCGTGGTATTGACATCGGAATGCCCAAGCACATCGGCAACCAGATAGATATCGCCGGTTTCCCGGTACAGGTTGGTGCCGAACGTGCTTCGCAGCTTGTGCGGACTGATCTTTTTCTTGAGCGGGGCGGCGATGGACGCATACTTTTTGACCATGTTCTCCACGGCGCGCTGCGTGATGCGCCTGCGCTGAATGGAGAGAAAGAAAGCGTTTTCATGCCCAGGCAGCGCCTCGATCTGCTGCCGCTCGGCCAGATAATCCTTGAGCGCATCCGCGACTTCATCCGAAAGATACAGGATGACTTCCTTGCCGCCCTTGCGCGTGACCACGAAGGCGTTCTGCTCAAAGTCGAAATCGTCGATGTTCAGTCCCACGCATTCGCTGATGCGGATGCCTGTGCCCAGAAACAGCGAAAGCATCGCCAGATCGCGCTTTCTGGTCACATGGTGATATTTCTGATAGGTCTTGGGGAGTGCCTGACCGCTTTCGGCAAGGTCAAGAATTCTGGCCACTTCGTCGACGTCCAGCCGAATGATCGCACGCTCATGGAGCTTGGGCAGCGGCACGAGCGCAGCGGTGTTGCTGTCGATCAGCCCGTCTGAAAACAGATACTTGTAGAACGCGCGAAGGGAAGCGTATTTCCGCTTGATACCGTACTCGTGATTGGTGATTTCCCTGGAAGCGACTTGGCCGTCTTCCTGCGCCTCATTTTTGACATAGAGCGTCAGGTAGCGCGCGTAGCGCTCCAGATCCTGCTTGGTCACCTGGCGAATATCGTCAACCGTAAACGCAGCAATCGGTTTCCCGGAAAACTTCGGCAGTTCCTCGGAGAGATACTGAAAGAAAAGCTTGAGATCGTACGCATAGCTCAGCCGCGTCAGCGGGCTGGTCTGCTGTTCAATGGCCATGAAGTAATCCGAGCAGACTTCTGGAAGCTCTTTCAGGAGCTCACGCAGGCGTTTGGTGCGGGTCAAGCTGGTCTGATTGTGGTAGTCGTTGGCCATATGCGCGCCTCCTTACCAAAGACTTCGTAAAACCTGAGTTTTGCGAAGTCTTATAAATCCCTCCCCATCAGGAGATTTAGCGGTCAGATCCGCTGCATGCATGCAGATCACAGGTCCCTGTGATCGCGAATCTGTCCGGTGGCCAGTTCATCGCAGCGGTTGTTCCATTTGTTGTCGGCATGCCCTTTGACCTTGACGATCGTTACATTGTGCGGCTGCATGACCGTCAGCAGCCACTTCCAGAGATCCTGGTTTTCAACGGGCTTTTTCGCGGCGTTTTTCCAGCCGTTGCGCTGCCAGCCGTCAATCCACTTCTGAGAAAATGCGTTGACCAGATACGCGGAATCCGAATACAGCGTCACATTGCACGGCTGCTTGAGCGCCGTGAATCCCTGCACGGCCGCAAATAGCTCCATGCGATTGTTGGTGGTATCCGGCATGAAACCGGAAATCTCCTTGACGTGCTCGCCGAACAGCAGCACGGTTCCCCAGCCGCCCGGCCCGGGATTGCCGGAACAGGCGCCATCCGTATACATCAGAATATCTTTCAAAACTGCAACTCCAAATCCGTTCAGTAATCAGTTTTAAAAACCATTGTTATTTTGAAAGCCTGTATGTCTTTTCAATCGTGGCCGCCAGCGCGTCCATGACAGCGGCGCGCATGCCGCCTTTCTCGAGCGCGTAGACGCCCTCAATGGTCGTGCCGCCCGGCGAACAGACGGCGTCCTTGAGCCTGCCGGGGTGCTCGCCGGTCTCAAGAACCATTCTGGACGCGCCGATCAGCGTCTGCGCAGCCAGCTCATAGGCCATCGCGCGCGGCACGCCATAGCGCACTGCGCCGTCAGCCAGCGCTTCGATGAACTGATAGACAAACGCCGGGCCGCAGCCGTTGATGCTGGTCGCCGCGACGAAGACATGCTCTTCCACCTGCGCAACCTTGCCGCCTGCGGCAAAGACAGACCTGGCGAAGGCAAACTCCTCCTCGGTGCACCTGCAATGGCTGCAAAGCAGGCTCATGCCTTCCCCGACGGCGAGCGGCGTATTGGGCATCACGCGCACAAAATGCGCCGATTGCGGCAGCGCGGCCTCCAGCATGTCATATGTCCAGCCTGCGACGATGGAGATGACGAATTTCCCCTCGAGATCGTCGTGAATCTCCGCGAGCACCTGCGCGGTATATACCGGCTTGATGGCCAGCAAAACGCAGTCGCACGCGCAGGCCAGCTCCCGGTTGCCGCTCATGATGTGAACGCCTGAGTCTGCAAAACGCGCGCACATGTCCGGCATCTTGTCGGTCACGGCGATTTCCTCCGCGGACAGGCGGCCTTCCTTCAGAATGCCCTTTAAAATGGCGGAGCCCATGTTGCCGGCTCCAATAAAACCGAGTTTCACAAGGATTTCCTCCTCTTTTCTTCTCTGATTGATTGTACAAAAACTTTCTCAAAACGTCAACGTTGAAGCATGCAAAAGATGAACCCTATTATCATTCTGCAAAGAATGGAAAACTCCTGCCCAGCCGCCGTCGCGCGAGGATTCTTCATGAAATTCCATGACGGAATTGACTTAAACGCCTCAATTCTTTCAAATCGCATCAGATAATCATGAAGTTTTTCGAAATTTCGCAAGTTTATTTACGCCATCTCCCAGATTTGTGCATTTCCACTATTGACGAATGACGGATTGCAGCGATACAATACATACGAAAAAATTTGTTTTTTGCGGCGGGCACGCTAGCTGAGCCTGCGGCAAGCGGGAGGTGCCCTACATGTGTTCCATTTTCGGCGTGATTGGCAAATCGATTCCGCAGAATGTCATGAAAGAATGCTTTGACCGTACGCTTTCGCGCGGGCCGGACATGAGCCGCCTGATCGAGACGCCGTGCGGTTATCTGGGTTTTCATCGTTTGGCCATCATGGGCCTGGACGAACGCGGCATGCAGCCCTTCCGGCTGGATGATGACTATGTGGTCTGCAACGGCGAGCTGTATGGTTTTCGCCCGATCCGGGACAGACTGATGGCGAAATACACGTTTTCAAGCCAGTCTGACTGCGAGATTCTGCTTCCTCTGTATCGCGAGTACGGCCTGGATATGTTCCGCACGCTGGATGCAGAGTTTGCGCTCATTCTCTATGATGCAAAGAAGAACACCCTGATCGCCGCGCGCGACCCGATCGGCATCCGTCCGCTCTACTACGGCCAGCTTGCTGACGGCGGCATGGCGTTCGCCAGCGAGCCGAAGAACCTTGTGGGGCTCTGCGAGACGATTCTCCCCTTCCCGCCCGGCTGCTACTGGGCCGACGGCGAGTTTGTGCGCTATGCCGACGCTGCGCATGTGGACCAGTTCTCCATGGACGACGAGCACACGGCCTGCACCAAGCTGCATGATCTGCTGATCGAGGGCGTGAAAAAGCGCCTGGATGCGGACGCGCCGGTGGGCTTCCTGCTCTCCGGCGGTCTGGATTCGTCTCTGGTCTGCGCCATCGCGCAGCGCGAGCTGAAAAAGCCGATCAAAACGTTCGCCATCGGCATGGATGTGGACGCGATCGATCTGAAATATGCGCGCATGGTGGCCGAGTATATCGGCAGCGAGCACACAGAGGTGATCATCACCGAGCAGGATGTGCTGGATGCGCTTCCGCATGTCGTCGAGCTGCTGGGCACCTACGACATCACGACCATCCGCGCGAGCATCGGCATGTATCTGGTCTGCAAGTACGTCCATGAGCACACCAATGTGCGCGTTCTGCTCACCGGCGAAATCTCCGATGAAATCTTCGGCTACAAGTACACCGATTTTGCGCCGGACGCGTACAGCTTCCAGAAGGAATCGGAAAAGCGCATCAGCGAGCTGCACATGTACGATGTGCTTCGCGCGGACCGCTGCATCAGCGTCAACTCGCTCGAAGCCCGCGTGCCGTTCGGCGATCTGGCGTTTGTGCGCTATGCGATGAGCATCGATCCGACGCTCAAGATGAACCGGACAGGCATGGGCAAGTATTTGATCCGCAAGGCGTTCGCCGAGGACAAGCTCCTCCCGGACGAGATCCTCTGGCGGCAGAAGGCAGCGTTCTCTGACGCGGTTGGCCATTCGATGGTCAATGACCTGAAAGCCTACGCGGAAAAGCAGTACACCGATGAGGAGGCCGCCAGGCGCTGCGAAGCATTTGATTTTGCCAGGCCATTCACGAAGGAAAGCCTCCTGTACCGCGAGCTGTTTGAGCAGTTCTATCCCGGACAGGCGCAGATGGTCGTTGATTTCTGGATGCCCAACAAGACCTGGCCCGGCTGCAACGTGAACGATCCGTCTGCCCGCGTGCTCTCCAACTACGGCGCGAGCGGCGAATAAACCGGCCTTCTGATGGCGGCATCGCCGACAAATGCCTTTGCAAAAAGACATCACATATCCCTCTGTTCAATGACGAAAGGAGAATTTGCTATGCCGCACCAACCCCAGGGCGTGCTGATTCTGGACTTCGGCGCGCAATATACCCAGCTGATCGCACGACGCGTGCGCGAGGCCAAGGTCTTCTGCGAGGTTGTCCCCTGTTCGATTTCCGTGGAGGAAATCCGCAAGAAGGCGCCGGTAGGCGTCATTCTCTCCGGCGGCCCGGCTTCCGTGCTCGACGCTGATGCACCGCATGTCGACGCGTCGCTCTACGCGCTGGGCATTCCGATTCTGGGCATCTGCTACGGCATGCAGCTGACGGCGTATACGCTGGGCGGCACGGTTGAAAAGGCGGCCGAGCGCGAGTATGGACGCGTCCCGGTGACCTTCGATACGACCAGCCCGCTGTGCGCCGGCATGAAGCGCGAATCCATCATGTGGATGAGCCATACCTATCACGTCACCCGGGCGCCGGAGGGCTTTGCCTCCATCGCGCACAGCGAGAACTGCGCGTTCTGTGCGATGGCCAATCCCACAAAACGCATCTACTGTGTGCAGTTCCACCCGGAAGTGACGCACAGCGAAGAGGGACAGATGATCCTTCAGAACTTCCTCTATCGGATTTGCGGCTGCACGGGCGACTGGACGATGACGGCGTTCATCGATCAGGCGATTGCCGATATTCGTGCCAGGGTCGGCGAGCATGGCCGCGTCATGCTGGGCCTCTCCGGCGGCGTGGATTCCTCCGTGGCCGCGGCGCTGATCAGCCTCGCCATCGGAGACCGGCTCACCTGCGTCTATGTCGATCATGGCTTCATGCGCAAGGGCGAAACCGAGTCTGTTCGCGAGGTGTTTACCCGGCAGTTCCCGGTCAGCCTGATCATCTGCGATGCGAAGAAGCGCTTCCTTGACAAGGTGGCTGGCGTATCCGATCCGGAGACCAAGCGCAAGATCATCGGCGCCGAGTTTGTCGCCTGCTTTGCGGACGAGGCCAGAAGGCTCGAGCATGTCGCCTTCCTGGCGCAGGGAACGATCTATCCGGACGTGATTGAGTCCGGCTCCGTCAAGGGCAGCGCGGTCATCAAGTCGCACCACAACGTCGGCGGTCTGCCGGATGACGTGGCCCAGCGCTTTACAGGCGGCGTGGTCGAGCCGCTGCGGATGCTCTTCAAGGACGAGGTCCGCAAGGTCGGCGAGGAGCTCGGTCTGCCGCGCGATATGGTCTGGCGTCAGCCGTTCCCCGGCCCTGGCCTGGCGATCCGCGTGATCGGCGACATCACCGAAGAAAAACTGCATACCGTTCGCGAGAGCGACGCCATCCTGCGCGAGGAAATCGCTGCGGCGGGTCTTGACCGCGACGTGAACCAGTACTTTACCGTCTTGACCAATACGCGAACCGTCGGCGTCATGGGCGACGAGCGCACGCACGACTTTGTGCTCGCGATCCGTGCGGTGACGACGGACGACTTCATGACGGTTGACTGGGCACGCCTGCCCTATGATGTGCTGGCGAAGATTTCCGCGCGAATCGTCAACGAAGTGCCCCATGTCAACCGCATCGTATACGACATCACCACCAAGCCCCCGGCAACGGTGGAATGGGAATAAGCGAAAATACTTCTGACGATGGAGGCAGAAAATGCATGAAACCCTTTGACAAAAAGCTCGTTCTGGAGGACGGAAGCGAGTATCCCGGCTATGGATTTGGCGCCAATACCGAGCGCGTGTGCGAGGTGGTGTTCAATACATCCATGACCGGCTACCAGGAGCTTGTCTCCGATCCCTCCTACACGGATCAGTTTGTCGTGATGACCTATCCGCTCATCGGCAATTACGGCATCACGGACGAGGATTTTGAAAGCAAGACGCCGTCGCTCGGCGGCCTGATCGTCCGTGATTACAACGACATGCCGTCAAACTTCCGCTATACCCGCACGCTGGGCGAACTGCTGGAAGAAAACAATATCCCCGGTCTGCACGGGATCGATACCCGGATGCTCACCCGCAGCATCCGGGACTTTGGCGCGCGCCGCGGAATCATCACGGACATCGCCACGCCGACGGACGAGGCCGTCGCGCGCCTTGCCGCTACGCCCGTTCCGCACGATGCGGTCTTTCGTGTCGCCTGCAAGAAGCGCTGGTATTCCCGC
Source organism: Candidatus Ventricola sp. (assembly GCA_051883735.1). Lineage (GTDB taxonomy): Bacteria > Bacillota > Clostridia > Christensenellales > Aristaeellaceae > Ventricola. The sequence continues at coordinate 72,940 of JBJEUH010000142.1, read as the reverse complement.
ACCTCGAACCATCGCTTCAGCGTCGTGGCGATCGACTGCGGCATCAAGCTGAACATCATCCGGAGCCTGAACAGGCACGGCTGCAATGTGACCATCGTTCCGCCGACGATCACCGCCGAGGAGATCATCTTCATGAATCCGGACGGCGTGTTTCTCTCCAATGGCCCCGGCGATCCGGAGGACGTCGTGCCGGTCATTGAGCTGATCCGGCGTCTGCGCGGCCGCTATCCGATGTTCGGCATCTGTCTGGGCCACCAGATGATCGCTCTCGCCTATGGCGCGAAGACGTACAAGCTCAAATTCGGCCATCGCGGCGGCAATCATCCGGTCAGGGATTTGTCAACCGGCAAGATCGAGATGACCTCCCAGAACCACAGCTATGCCGTGGACGCCGCAAGCCTTGAGGGCACGCCGCTTCAGGTGACGCACCTGAACCTGCTCGATCAGACCGTCGAGGGCCTCTCCTGCCCGCGGGATCGCGTGTTCAGCGTGCAGTATCATCCGGAAAGCGCGCCGGGACCGCAGGATAGCGATCACCTGTTCGATCGGTTTATCGACATGATGGAGGAGGCGAAGAACCATGCCTAAGCGCACGGATATTCACAAGGTGCTGGTCATCGGCTCCGGCCCCATCGTTATCGGCCAGGCGGCGGAGTTTGACTATGCCGGCACGCAGGCCTGTCTGGCGCTGCGCGAGGAGGGCTATGAGGTCATCCTCGTCAATTCCAACCCGGCGACCATCATGACGGATACCACCATCGCGGACAAGGTGTACATGGAGCCGCTGACGCTCGAATATGTCGCGCGCATCTGCCGTTATGAGCGGCCTGATGCGATTATTCCCGGCATCGGCGGCCAGACCGGCCTCAATCTGGCGATGCAGCTCGCCAAGAAGGGCGTGCTCGAGGAATGCGGCATTGAGCTGCTGGGCACCGACGCGCAGAGCATTGAAACTGCCGAGGATCGCGAGCTGTTTAAGGAGCTCTGCGAGCGCATCGGCGAGCCGGTCGTTCCGTCCAGGATCACCTATTCCGTGGAGGAAGCCATCGCTGCGGCGCAGGAGATCGGCTATCCGGTCATCCTGCGTCCGGCGTTTACGCTGGGCGGCACGGGCGGCGGCTTTGCGGGCGACGACGACGAGCTGGCGTCGATGATGAAAAATGCCCTCGCGCTCTCCCCCGTCCATCAGGTGCTGATTGAAAAGAGCATCAAGGGCTACAAGGAGATCGAGTTTGAGGTCATGCGTGATGCGAACGACACGGCCATCACCGTGTGCAGCATGGAAAACCTCGACCCGGTCGGCATTCACACCGGCGATTCCATCGTCGTAGCGCCCTGCCAGACGCTGACCAACAAGGAATACCACATGCTGCGCGACAGCGCGCTGAAGATCATCCGCGCGCTGGGCGTCAAGGGCGGCTGCAACGTGCAGTTTGCGCTCGACCCGCAGTCCTTCTCCTATTTTGTCATCGAGGTCAACCCGCGCGTCTCGCGCTCCTCTGCCCTCGCTTCCAAGGCGAGCGGCTACCCGATCGCGCGCGTTTCGGCGAAGATTGCCGTGGGCATGCAGCTGCATGAGATCATGCTGGCGAATACGCCCGCATGCTTTGAGCCTGCGCTGGATTATGTGGTGACGAAGCTGCCGCGCTTCCCGTTTGACAAGTTCACGCTCGCCTCCAACCGCCTGTCCACGCAGATGAAGGCGACCGGCGAGGTCATGAGCGTGGGCCGCACGATGGAAGAGAGCCTGCTCAAGGCCATTCGCTCGCTGGAAATCGGCCATACGCATCTGCACATGCCCAAGTTTGACAGCGAGAACATGACGACCGACGAGCTGCTCGCCTACATCAAGGAGGGCACGGACGACCGCCTGTATGCCATCGCGCAGCTGATGTGGCACGGCGTGGATCACTCCCGCATCTGCTCCATCACGGGCATTGATATGTTCTTCCTCGACAAGATCAAGCACATCGTCGATTTCGAGAAGGAGCTCGAGCCGATCATCATCACCCCCGAGCTGCTGCGCGAGGCCAAGCGCTGGGGTTTCTCCGATGCGTACATCGGCGAGCTCTGGCACCTTTCCGAGGACGAGGTCTATGCGCTGCGCAAGAAGTACGGTATCGTGCCGGTGTACAAGATGATCGACACCTGCGCCGGCGAGTTTGACAGCTATGTTCCCTACTTCTATTCGACCTACGAGACGGAGAACGAGTCCATTGTCTCCGACAAGGAGAAGGTGATCGTCCTCGGCTCCGGCCCCATCCGCATCGGTCAGGGCGTCGAGTTCGACTATTCAACCGTCCACGCGATTCGCGCGATCAAGGCGGCCGGATATGAAGCGATCGTCATCAACAACAACCCGGAGACGGTTTCTACGGACTACACGACCGCCGACAAGCTGTACTTTGAGCCGCTGACGGTCGAAGAGGTCTGCAATATCGTGGAGCTTGAAAAGCCCATCGGCGTCATCTGCTCCCTGGGCGGCCAGACGGCCATCAACCTCGCTGCGCCGCTTGCGCGCAGGGGCGTCAAGATCATCGGCTCGGATTGCGAGGCGATCAACCGCGCCGAGGACCGCTACGCATTTGAAGAGGTGATCTCCAGCCTGAAGATTCCGCATCCGACCGGCGCAGCGGTGACGGACATCGAAAGCGGCGTGCAGACGGCAGCGCGCATCGGCTATCCGGTGCTGGTCCGTCCCAGCTTTGTGCTCGGCGGCCGCGCGATGGAGATCGTCGCGGGCGAGGAATCCCTGCGTCACTATCTCAAGAACGCGGTTGCGGTTGACGTTGATAAACCGGTCCTCGTCGACAAATACTATGTCGGCAAGGAGGTCGAGGTGGACGCGATCTGCGACGGCGAGCAGGTGTTTATCCCGGGCATCATGGAGCTGGTGGAGCGCACGGGCGTGCACTCCGGCGACAGCACGAGCATCTATCCGCCGATGAGCATCAGCCAGAAGGTGCGTGACACGATCGCGGATTACACGACCAGGCTGGGCCTGGGCATCGGTATCCGGGGCCTGTTCAACATCCAGTTCATCGTGGACAAATCGGACAATGTGTTTGTCATCGAGGTCAACCCGCGCGCCAGCCGCAGCGTGCCGTTCCTCTCCAAATCGACCGGATTCCCGCTGGTGCTGATCGCGACCCGCGTCATGCTCGGTGAAAGCCTGCGCGAGCAGGGCATCACGCAGATGATCCCGGCGGACAAAAAGCGCTGGTACGTCAAGGCGCCGGCCTTCTCCTTTGCCAAGCTCGACGGCATGGACGCCTATCTCTCGCCGGAGATGAAGTCCACCGGCGAGGCGATCGGCTATGACGACAGGCTCAACCGCGCGCTGTACAAGGCCCTGCAGGCCTCCGGCGTGAAGGTCAAGCAGTATGGCACGGTGCTGGCCACGATTGCCGATGAGGACAAGGAAGAAGCGCTGCCGCTCATCAAACGCTTTTATCAGCTCGGCTTCAACATCGAGGCGACCGCCGGCACAGCTGCGTTCCTCAAGCAGCACGGCATCCGCACACGCGTGCGCGGCAAGCTGAGCGAAGGCAGCGACGACATCCTGACGTCCATCCACTCCGGATACGTCAGCTACATCATCAATACGCGCGCCATTCTCTCCGGCGCGCACAGCGAGGACGGCATCGAAATCCGCCGCTGTGCCGTGCAGAACGGCGTGACGATCTTCACGTCTCTGGATACGGTGCGCATCCTGCTGGATGTGCTTGAGGACACGGTGCCGAGCATCTCGGTCATCGACGCATAATCGATTGGAGGTAAACACGCTATGTCGAACTGTGCAATCGTGGGCATCAACTGGGGCGATGAAGGCAAGGGTCGAATGGTCGACCTGCTGACGGAAAACTATGACGTGGTCGTGCGCTATCAGGGCGGCGGCAACGCCGGCCATACGGTCATCAACGAGTATGGCAAATTCGCGCTGCACCTTCTGCCCTCCGGCATCTTCAGGCCCGGCGTGGTCAACATTCTGGGCAACGGCGTGGCGCTTGATCCGGAAAATCTCTGGCTCGAGATGCAGACGGTCATGGAGCAGGGCGTGGCGCTTGATCCGGAAAACCTGATGATCAGCGACCGCGCCTCCCTCCTGCTGCCGTGGCATCGCATGCTCGACGAGCTGGAGGAGCAGCGCCTGGCGGACAAGAAATTCGGCTCCACCAAGCAGGGCATCGCGCCGTTCTATTCCGACAAGTATCAGAAGAAGACGGTGCTCGCCGGCGAGCTGTTCTACCCGGATCATCTGCGCAGCCATCTGGCGGACATCATGGAATGGAAGAACCTCACGCTCGAGAAGGTCTATGGCGCGCAGCCGTACACGAAGGACATGCTCGAGGAGTGGCTTGAGACCTACTGCGAGAAGATCAAGCCGTTCATTTGCGACACCGGCGCCTTCCTCGCCAATGCGCAGAAGGCCGGCAAAAACATCCTCTTTGAGGCGCAGCTGGGCTCTCTGCGCGATCTGGATTACGGCATCCACCCCTACACCACCTCCTCAAACACGACGGCCGCGTATGCGCCCATCGGCTCCGGTCTGCCGAGCGCGAAGATCGACGACGTGGTCGGCGTGGTCAAGGCATACTCGACCTGCGTGGGCGAAGGGCCGTTTGTCTGCGAGATGTTTGGCAAGGAGGCGGAGGCGCTTCGCCAGGCCGGCTCTGAATACGGCGCCAAGACCGGCCGTCCGCGCCGCGTCGGCCCGATCGATCTGGTGGCCACGCGCTACGGCGTGGAGGTTCAGGCGGCGACGGAGATTGCGCTGACCAAGCTCGACGTGCTCAGCTATATGCCGCGCATTCCGCTGTGCACCGCGTACCAGCTTCACGGCGAGAAGACCGATCGCTTCCCGTTCCCGGCGGCGCTCGAGGATGCCCGTCCGGTGATTGACTATGTGGACGGCTGGGAATGCGACATCTCCGGCGCAAGGACCTGGGAGGACCTCCCGCATGCCGCGCAGGAATATGTGCTGTTCGTTGAAAAGGCAATCGGCTGCCCGATTACCTATGTTTCCGTCGGCCCTGAAAGAGAGAGCATCATTTTGAGAAAGCAGGAGAACAAATGAGCACCAACCGATACGAATCTCCCCTGTCCTCCCGCTACGCGTCCAGCTATATGCTGGAGCTGTTTTCCTCCGATACGCGGTATCGCACCTGGCGCAAGCTCTGGGTTTCCCTGGCCAGGGCGGAAGCTGCGCTGGGCCTGCCGGTCACGGATGAACAGGTAGCGGAGCTGGAAGCGCATGTCAGCGATATCGATTATGACTGCGTCAGCCAGCGCGAAAAGGAGGTCCGTCACGACGTGATGGCGCACGTCTATGCCTATGGCAAGGCTGCGCCGTCTGCTGCCGGCATCATCCATCTGGGCGCGACGAGCTGCTATGTGACGGACAATGCCGATCTGATTCTCTACCGAGACGGCCTCAAGTATCTGCGCGGAGAGCTGCTGAAGGTGATCGCCAACCTCGCAGACTTCGCCGAAACCTATAAGGCGTTACCGACGCTTGGATACACGCACTATCAGCCGGCGCAGCTTGTGACCGTCGGCAAGCGCGCGACGCTGTGGATGCAGGATTTCCTCTCCGATCTGCATGAGATCGATTTTGCCTTGGAGAACATCAGGTTCCTCGGCTGCCGCGGCACGACGGGCACCGAGGCCAGCTTCATGGAGCTGTTCAAGGGAGACGAAGCCAAGATCGACGAAATGAACCGCATGATTGCCAGCGATTTTGGCTTTGATTCCTGCTTTGACGTCTGCGGCCAGACCTATCCGCGCAAGGTGGACAGCCGGATTCTGAATTGCCTGTCCTCCATCGCGCAGAGCTGCTACCGCATGGCGAATGACATCCGCCTTCTGCAGCACGACAGACAGGTCGAGGAGCCGTTCGAGAAGAATCAGATCGGTTCTTCCGCCATGGCCTACAAGCGCAATCCCATGCGTTCCGAGCGCATCTGCTCCCTCTCCCGTTACCTGATGGCGGACGCCATGAACGCGCCGATGACCGCCTCGACCCAATGGATGGAGCGCACGCTGGACGATTCCGCAAACCGCCGCATTTCCATGCCGGAGGGCTTCCTCTGCGCCGATGCGATCCTGCGCCTGGCGCAGAACGTCACCGACGGCCTGCACGTCAATGAGAAGATCGTCGAGAAGACCGTCATGGAGTATCTGCCGTTCATTGCGACCGAGAATCTGATGATGGAGGGCGTCAAGCGCGGCGGAAATCGACAGGAGCTGCATGAGGTGATCCGCCGCTGCTCCATGGAGGCGACTGCGCGCATGAAGGCCGGCGAATCCTGCGATCTCCTTGCCCGCCTGGCCAAGGAACCGGCTTTCGGCCTGACAGAAGCCGAAATGGAGGCGCTTCTGGCTCCCTCGCTGTATATCGGCCGCTGTGCCGGCCAGGTGGAGGCCTTCGTTGAAAAGGTCAGACCGCTGCTCGCCGGTACCGCCAAGGGCTCTGCAGAGATCAATCTGTGAGCTGCGATATTTAAAAAAGCCCTGCATATCAAAAGCGCCTCTGACGCAGTTTGTTCTGTCGTCAGAGGCGCTGTAACTTCGGATTTACTTGGTGCCAAAGAGGCGGTCGCCAGCATCGCCGAGGCCCGGAATGATGTAGCCGTGGTCGTTCAGCTTTTCGTCCATCGCCGCAACGTAGATGTTGACGTCCGGATGATCGGCCTGAATGCGGCTGGTGCCTTCCGGCGCAGCGATCAGGCAGACGAGCTTGATGTGCTTGCAGCCGCGGCGCTTGAGGAAGCCGATCGCGGCGGAAGCGGAGCCACCGGTGGCGAGCATCGGATCGACGAGCAGGATCTCGCGCTCACCGCAGTCCTCGGGCAGCTTGCAGTAGTACTCGACCGGCTCCAGGGTGTTCGGATCGCGGTAGAGACCGATATGGCCCACCTTCGCGGAGGGAACCAGGCTCATGATACCGTCCACCATGCCCAAACCGGCGCGCAGAATCGGCACGATGGCCAGCTTCTTGCCCGCGATGACCTTGGTCTGCGCGCGGCAGATCGGGGTCTCGATCTCGATCTCGCGAAGCGGCAGGTCGCGGGTGACCTCGTAGGCCATCAACATGGAAATCTCATTGAGCAGCTCGCGGAATTCCTTCGTGCCGGTTTCCTTATCTCTCATCAGGGACACCTTATGCTGAATCAGCGGGTGGTCCATTACAAGAACTCTTGACATGACAGATATCCTCCTTCGTGCGGCAGACGGACGCCGCAGGACTCATTTTTCTCATTATAGCATTTTGCGCAGGGCTCGGCAAGGTTTTCTTCAACATTCCTCTTTCCCGTTTTTCACAGGCAATTTTCACTTTGGCCATTTCCCTTTGCTTGACATGCGGATAACCCCGCGCTATACTTAACCATAATAGCCTATCATATGAAAAACCGCCCGGGGCACCCGGGCCTATCGGAGGAAAATATGCTCAGCAGGCCCATGATTGACCGAATTGCGTTCTTTGGCATCAGCTGGTATGCTGTCCTGATTGTGGCAGCCATCCTGATCGGACTGGCGTTTTGCACGCGTGAAGCGCGCCGGCTGCATGTGCCGCAGGATACGATCATTGACTTCCTGCTCTATGCCATTCCGCTCGGCATCATTTTTGCTCGAATCTACTATGTGGTCTTCCGCTTCAACATGTACAGCGAGGATCTGCTGTCGATTTTCAACATCCGCGAGGGCGGCCTGGCCATCTTCGGCGGGATCATCGGCGGCCTGATTGCAGCGCGCATCACCGCGCGCAAGCATCATCTGCCGGTGCTGACGATCCTGGATATCGTCGCGCCTGCGCTGGTGCTCGGCCAGGCGATTGGCCGCTGGGGCAACTACATCAACATGGAGGCATATGGACTGCGCATCAGCGAGGAAGCCCTCCAGTTTTTCCCCTTCGCGGTCGAAATTCCCGTCGGTGATATCTGGTATTGGCACATGGCGACGTTCTTCTACGAGTTCTGCTGGGACGTGCTCGTCTTCGCGCTTCTGCTCGTCATTCGCCATCACAAGCGCCGCAACGGCGACGTCTTCTGCTGGTACCTGCTGCTCTACTGCGCAGGCCGCACGGTCATCGAAGGCCTCAGGAATGACAGCCTGACCTTCATCAGCGAGTTTGTGCGGATCTCGCAGGTGCTTTCCGCCATTGCGGCGTTCGGCGTCGTCATCTACTTCTTCCTGTGCATCCGCGACAGAATCAGCCTGGTGACCATCGCGCCGCTGGTCTGCGCTGTGCTTTGCCTGGTCACGACGTTCCTGGGTGAATTTGAGCGCGGCGCATACAGCACGCTGTTCCCCTTCTCCCAGGCCAGCCTCGTGCTGCTGATTCTCGCTTCCGGCGCGATCATCGCGCTGTGGACGGTTGACAGAGGCAGCTTCGACCTGCGGACGGCGCTTCCGCTGATGCTCAATGCTGTGTTCATCATTGGCCTTCTGATCGCGGGTGTCAGCCGTGCCAATGCAGACAATACCTATTACGTCTCCCTGCGGCAAAGCGCCGCCATGCTTCAGATGATCCTGTGCGGCTGGCTGCTGTGCTATCCCTTCTGCCCGAAAACCAGGAAAGTGAGCGATAACCATGCGTAATCTAACGATGATGACCGACCTGTATGAACTGACGATGATGAACGGTTATCTGCGCTACGGCAAGGACAAGAACCGTGCATGCTTCGATCTCTTTTATCGCAGGCGCGGCGATGTAACGGCGTATGCCGTTGCCGCCGGCCTTGAACAGGTCATCGAGTATGTCAGGAATCTCCGCTTCACGCAGGACGACATCGAGTATCTTCGCAGTCTTACGATCTTTGACGACGCCTTTCTGGCCTATCTGCGCGATTTCCGCTTTACCGGCGAAATCCTCGCTGTGCCCGAAGGCACGATCATCTTCCCGGATGAGCCGATTCTGCGCGTTATTGCCCCGATCATGGAGGCGCAGCTGCTGGAAACGGCGCTGCTGAACATCATCAACCACCAGACCCTGATCGCGACCAAGGCTGCGCGCGTGGTGCAGTCTGCGCGCGGGGACAAGGTGCTGGAGTTTGGTCTGCGCCGTGCCCAGGGCCCGGATGCGGGCATTTACGGCGCGCGCGCGTCCATTATCGGCGGCTGCCAGGCCACGAGCAACGTGCTCACCGGTCAGCTCTTTGGCGTGCCCGTGGGCGGCACACACGCGCACAGCTGGGTCATGTCCTTTGAGGACGAGCTCACGGCGTTCCGCGCCTATGCGGACGTCTTCCCGGACAACTGCCTGCTGCTGGTGGATACCTATGACACGCTGGGCAGCGGTGTTCCCAATGCCATCACGGTCTTCAAGGAACTGCGTGCGCGCGGCAAGGAGCCGGTCGGTATCCGTCTGGACAGCGGCGATCTGGCCTTCCTCAGCCGTCAGGCCCGCGTCATGCTGGATGAAGCCGGCTTCCCGAACGCGAAGATCTTTGCCTCCGGCGACCTGGACGAGGAGGTCATCTGGGACCTCAAGGCGCAGAGCGCGGCGATCGACGTCTGGGGCGTCGGCACGCGCATGATCACCAGCATGGACAATCCGGCGCTCGGCGGCGTGTACAAGCTCTCTGCCGAAGAGGTCGACGGCACGTTCGTTCCGCGCATCAAGATTTCCGAGAACCCTGCGAAGATCACCAATCCGGGCGTCAAGCAGCTCTATCGTTTCTATGACCGCCGCAGCGGCAAGGCCCTGGCCGATCTGATTGCCCTCGCCGAGGAGGACTTCTCCTCCGGCGAACCGCTGGAGATCTTCGATCCGGAAAATACCTGGAAGCGCATGACCCTCTGCGATTATCGGATGCGTCAGCTGATGGTACCGATCTTTGAAAACGGCGAGCTCGTCTATCAATCCCCCTCGCTGTCCGAGATTGCGGCCTATGCCAAGCAGGAAATGGAGACCTTCTGGGATGAGTACAAGCGCTTGAACCGCCCGCATCGTTACAAGGTCGACCTTTCCCAGAAGCTCTATGATCTCAAGCTGCAGCTCCTGGCCAATCGCAGATGATGAACGAATCCCCCTTTCAGCTGACCATTTCGAGCGTCAGGCGCGCGCATGGCCGGGCCAGTCTGACACTATCCAACGGCGAAATCCTGACCATGCCGCGCGCGATGCTCAGAGAGCGCCCCTATCGCAGCGGCATGCCCTTTGACCGTGCGCAGTTCAGCGCTTTCCTCCAGGATCGTGCTTACCCCTTTGCGCTGGAAAAAGCGGTTTCGCTGCTTGCAGGCCGTGCCAGAACGGAAAAGGAGATCGTCGATGCGCTCCGCAGAAACGCATATCCCGAGCAGACCATTGCTCGTGTGATGGCGCGCCTTCATGAGGAGGGCTATATCGACGACGCAGCGTTCTCTGCACAATGGGCGGACGCGCGTACGGCCAAAGGCATGGGCGTTCGCCGCATTCGTCAGGAGCTTCGACTCAAGGGCGTCAGTCAGGATGATATCGATGAAGCCATCGCCTCTCTCGATGAGGATGAAGCTCTGCTTTCCGCTGTAAAGATGGCAGAAAAGGCTTCACGCGGCAGGAATCTCTCCGATCCGGCCGATCGCCAGAAGGTCATTGCGGCGCTTGCGCGCCGGGGATATGATTTTGCAACAGCCAAAAAGGCTTTGCAGCAGATTCAGGATCAAAACTAAAGAAGAAAGGAAGGACATGCTTCGCAGCATGCCCTTCCTTTTATGATGGATTTAATGCTTCACATTGATGCGAACAAGCGCTCGCTGAAGCTTCGCCGAGGCGAGCATCAGCTCCCTGTTGTCATTCTTCGCGGCAGCAATGCGGGCTTCCGCCTTCTCCTTGGCGCGCTTGGCACGCTCCAGATCGATCTCTTCCGCCCATTCAAACGTCGTCGCAATGAGGTTCGCCTCATTGTGGATCATCGCCAGCATGCCGCCGATGCAGGCGGCAGACCGCTTCTGCCCATCCGCCATGACGATCGCAGCCTCACCCGCGCCAACCGCGGACACATAGTCCGTGTGGTGCGCCAGCAGGCAGACGTCGCCGTCGATCATCCGCACACGCAGACGCTCGACTTCGCCGTCAAACGCAAGGCCGTCCGGCGTGCTGATCTTCAGGTGGAATGTACTCATGCCTTTTCACCCTTTGCCTTGGCCACAGCCTCGTCGATGGTGCCGACGAACAGGAACGCGCTCTCCGGCAGATCGTCGTGCTTGCCCTCGATGATCTCCTTGAAGCCGCGGATGGTCTCCTTCAGCGGGACATACTTACCCTCAAAGCCGGTGAACTGCTCCGCAACGCTGAACGGCTGAGACAGGAAGCGCTGCACCTTGCGCGCACGGGCGACGGTGAGCTTGTCCTCCTCGGAGAGCTCGTCCATGCCCATGATGGCAATGATGTCCTGCAGCTCCTTGTAGCGCTGCAGAATGCGCTGCACATCGCGCGCGACCTGATAGTGCTCCTCGCCGACAACGTCCGGCGTGAGGATGCGGCTGGTGGATTCCAGCGGATCGACGGCCGGGAAAATGCCCAGGGAGGAAATGGAACGGGACAGAACCGTCGTCGCATCCAGGTGCGCAAAGGTCGTCGCCGGAGCCGGGTCGGTCAGGTCGTCCGCAGGGACATAGACCGCCTGAACGGACGTGATCGAGCCGCGCTTCGTGGAGGTAATGCGCTCCTGCAGCGCGCCCATCTCGGTCGCCAGCGTCGGCTGATAGCCAACGGCGCTCGGCATACGTCCCAGCAGCGCAGAAACCTCAGAGCCCGCCTGCGTGAAGCGGAAGATGTTGTCGATGAACAGCAGAACGTCCTGACCCTCGCGGTCGCGGAAGTATTCCGCCATCGTCAGGCCGGACAGCGCCACGCGCATACGCGCTCCCGGCGGCTCGTTCATCTGGCCGTAGACCAGCGCCGTCTTGTTGATAACGCCGGACTCCTTCATCTCGTTGTACAGGTCGTTGCCCTCGCGCGTGCGTTCGCCGACGCCCGTGAAAACGGACAGGCCGCCATGCTGCTTGGCGACGTTGTTGATCAGCTCCATGATCAGAACCGTCTTGCCGACGCCGGCGCCGCCGAACAGGCCGATCTTGCCGCCCTTGGCGTACGGCGCGATCAGGTCGACGACCTTGATGCCCGTCTCCAGCATCTCGGCAGAGGTCTCCTGCTCATCGTAGGCCGGTGCGGGACGGTGAATCGCCCAGCGCTCCACATCCTCCGGAGCCGGCTGATTATCCACCGGCTCGCCCAGAAGATTGAAGATGCGGCCGAGGCACTTCTCGCCGACCGGAACGGTAATGGAGGAGCCGGTATCCACGGCCTGCGTGCCGCGGGTGAGGCCGTCCGTGCTGCTCATGGCGATGCATCGAACGACGTCATCGCCAACGTGCTGCGCGACCTCGACAACCAGCTTCTTCTCGCCGCTGCCCACCTCAATGGCGTTCAGCAGCTGCGGAAGCTCGCCGGCTGCAAACTTGATATCCAGTACCGGGCCAATGACCTGAACCACGGTACCGATGCTTCCTTTTGCCATATCGTTGCTCCTTATCAGTCTCAGATAGCACGTCAGTGCTCCGCGCCTGCGACGATCTCGGTGATCTCCTGCGTGATCGCGCCCTGGCGGGCTCGGTTATAGCGCAGGCTCAGATCCTCGATCATCTCCGCTGCGTTCTTGCTGGCCGCGTCCATCGCCGTGCGGCGGGCGCCCTGCTCACTGGCGACGGATTCGCACATGGCGCCGTAAATCATGCCGGCGATATACCCCGGAACAATCGCGTCGTACACCTCTTCAGGGCTCGGCTCATAGAGAACCAGCGTATGCAAATCCTCGCGCTTATGGCCGCCCTCCGCCTTGAGTGGAAGCAGGCTTTCTGCCCTGGGGGTCTGCGTGAGCATGGAGACAAACTGCGTATAGATGATGGATACCTCGTCAAACTGTCCGCTCAGATAACCCTGCGTCACCAGATTGCTGATGGTGAAGCAGTCAGGAATCGAGACGCAGGCAGCCTCGGCAAACTCGGTCGTCAGGATTTCAATGCCCTTGCGGTTGCAGAAATCCACAGCGCGCTTGCCGATGGGCAGGATGCAGGTCGGCGTTTCGTCCTGCATCCTCTCTGTCACAGCCTTGATGATGTTGCTGTTGTAGCCGCCGGCGAGGCCGCGGTCGCCCGCAATCATGATCAGACAGCGCTTTCTGACCTCGCGCTGCTTCTGATACGGAGAAACGAAGTCGCTGGTATTGGATTCGATATCAATCAGCGTCTCCTTGAGCCCCGAGAAATACGGACGGCTACGCTCCTGGCGTTCCTTGGCTTTTCTGAGCTTGGAGGAGGCGACGAGTTCCATCGCTTTGGTGATCTGCATGGTGCTCTCAACGCTACGGATACGCAGCTTGATATCCTTCATGGACGCGCCAGCCATCACTACCCCCTCCTTTCAGTTACTTGGCGAGAAAATCCTTCGTATACTGCTTGAGCGCAGCAGCGAGCTTTTCTTCGGTATCCTTTTCAAGCTTGCCCGTGGTGCGAATGGTTTCCAGAAGGTCGGCGTGCTGCTCATCCAGGCGTACATACAGCCCGCGCTCGTACTGGGAGACCTTCTCCACCGGCACATCGGCCAGATAATCGTGCGTAACCGCATAGATGATGCAGACCTGCTTCTCCACGTCGATCGGGGAGCTCTTGCCCTGCTTGAGCACCTCCACGACGCGCTCGCCCTGCGCCAGACGCGCCTTGGTGTCGGCGTCCAGATCGCTGCCGAACTGAGCAAAGCTCTGCAGCTCGCGATACTGGGAGTAGATCAGCTTCAGGCTGCCCGCAACCTTCTTCATCGCCTTGATCTGCGCATTGCCGCCGACACGGGAAACGGAAATGCCCGGGTTGACAGCAGGCATGACGCCGGAGTGGAAGAGCTCGCTCTCCAGGAAGATCTGACCGTCGGTGATGGAGATGACGTTCGTCGGAATGTACGCGGAGACGTCGCCGGCCTGCGTCTCGATGATCGGCAGCGCGGTCAGGCTGCCGCCGCCGTACTCAGGCGCAATGCGCGCAGCGCGCTCCAGCAGACGGCTGTGCAGGTAGAAGACGTCGCCCGGATACGCCTCGCGTCCCGGCGGGCGGCGGATCAGCAGGGACAGCGCGCGGTACGCGACGGCGTGCTTGGACAGATCGTCGTACACGACGAGCACGTCCTTGCCCTGCGCCATGAAGTATTCGCCCATGGCACAGCCGGTATACGGCGCGATGTACTGCATCGGAGCCAGCTCAGAGGCGGTAGCGCTGACGATGATGGTGTACTCCATCGCGCCGGCCTGGGTCAGCTGCTCCACCAGCTGCGCAACGGTCGAGTTCTTCTGACCGATGGCGACGTAGATGCAGATGACGTCCTTGCCCTTCTGGTTGATGATGGTATCGGTGGCAATCGTCGTTTTGCCGGTCTGGCGGTCACCGATGATGAGCTCGCGCTGGCCGCGGCCGATCGGGATCATGCTGTCAATGGCCTTGATGCCGGTCTGCAGCGGGACGCTGACGCCCTTGCGCTCGATGATGCCCGGTGCGGGGCTTTCGATCGGGCGCGTCTTCGTGGTATGGATAGCGCCCTTGCCATCGACGGGCTGGCCAAGCGCGTTGACCACGCGACCGATCAATTCTTCACCGACCGGAACGGAAACGACACGTCCGGTGCGCTTGACGGTGCTGCCCTCATGCAGGCCCGCATCGCTGCCCAGAATGACGATCGAAACGAAGTTCTCCTCCAGATTCTGCGCCATGCCGAACTCGCCGTTCTCAAATTCGACCAGCTCATTGGCCATGCAGTTATCCAGGCCGCTCGCGCGGGCAATGCCGTCACCGACGAGGATGATCGTGCCCGTTTCACTGGTTTCGAGCTTGCACTCGTAATTTTTAATCTGTTCACGAATGATCTTTGTGATCTCTTCGGGTCTTAATTCCATACCACTCCTGCTTTCTCCCATCAGAGTATGGTGTTTTTGAGCATGCTGCTCACCGCGTCGAGGCGATGGATGATTGTGTCATCGACGCGCTTGCCGTCGTAATCGAGGCGAACGCCGCCGATGCACGCCGGGTCAATGGTATTGGTCAATTCAATCTGCTTTCCGGTGATGCCCGCAAGCTTGGCCGCCAGCTTTTCCTTCTGGCGATCCGTCATGGGCACCGCCGTCACAACAGATACCGGCATAATGCCATGATCCTCGTTGTAATGCTCGCGGAAAACCTGAACGCAGCTGCTGAACTGGCGGATATAGCCCTTTTCCATCAAAAGCTTGAGGAAATTGAGCAGATACGGTTCTGTCTTGCCCTTAAAGCAAGCGTCCAGAATCTCTTTGCGCTCAACCTTTGACAGATTGGGTGCACTCAGAAGCCGGAGAAAATCCGGCTCCGCTGCAAAGCTTTCATCCAACGCCTTGAGCTGATCGAGCATCATGTCGCTCTTGTTTTCATCCTTAGCGAGCGCATACAGGGCCTCGCCGTAAACGCTTGCAGCCTCTGTCATACTTCTTCACCCAATTTGTCGATGAAACTGTCCACCATCTGGGCATGATCGCTCGCGTTCAGTTCCCGACCGACAACCTTGCCTGCGATGGCCATTGCGATTTCGGAAATTTCATCCTTGGTTTCGTTGAGCGCACGCCTCTTTTCCTGCGCAATCTCCACTTCAGCCCTCTGCTTCATGGCGACAGCAGTCTTCTGCGCGTCGCTGATGATCTGCTCACCGCGCTTTTCAGCGGTCTGCTGGGCGCTCTGCAGGATCTTCTCCGCTTCGGCCTTGCTCTCAAGCATATTCTGCTCGTAGGTCGCCTTGATGACCATGGCCTCTTCCTTTGCGGTCTTGGCGTCGATGATCTCCTTGTCCGCAGCCTCGCGGCGCGCATCGATGATCGCCTTGATCTTGTCCAGGAAGAATACCTTTACGAGGAGCATCTGCAAGAACAGGTTGCAGATCTGCGCAATCAGGGTTACAGGGTTTACCGTCACAAGGGACTGGTAAAGATCCATTGTGCTGCCTCCTTCCGGCAAATCTTGTCGCTATGAATCCGCCTGGGATCAGCCCAGGAAATTCATGAACATGCCGGGAGCAACGAAAATCAGCAGCAGACCGGTAACAAAGCCGTAGATACCGGTGGTCTCGGACAGCGCGATGCCCAGAATCATGGAGCTGGTAACGTCGCCCTTGCACTCCGGATTGCGGCCGATGACTTCGCAGGCGCGCGCAGCGCAGTTACCTTCGCCGATACCAGGGCCGACGCCCGCGATCAGAGCAAGACCAGCGCCGATGGCGCAGCCAGCCAGAGCAATACCCTTCGCCAGAACAGTGAAATCCATAAACCTTTTCCTCCTAAAAATGAATTACAGAGTAGTTATTCAAATGGCAGCACGGACTCAATCGCCCGCGGCCTGTTTGATGAAGAGAGTGGTCAGCGTGCAGAAGATGAACGCCTGAATGCAGCCGCTGAACCAGTCGAAGTACAGGCTCGGAAGAGCCGGGATGCCGATGATCAGCCACGGATAGGCTGCGCCAAGATTCGTGAGGATCGCCAGCACACCGAGAATGGCAACCACCGCGCCGGGAATCAGCAGACGCTTTTTCTTCTGCCTGAAACCGATCACGGCCGGAACAAGACCGAGCACCGCCACGATGATTGCAACCACAAGGCTGGAGCCCAGCGCGCCAAAGAGCGCGTTGCTCGCTGCCGTCAGCGCCGCATAAACCAGCGCGCTGATGACCGTACCGGACAGGATGTTGCCAAAGTGACGGCAGGCCATGGAGATCGGCGTGAAGCACTCAGACATGACGTTGATGGGCAGCAGGATGAAGATCGGATCAAGGAAGCCGCGCAGGTATCCAAGGATGCCCGACGCCTTGATCTTGTGATATGTGATCAGCACGAACACGACAAGCGCCCAGGCCAGCTCCGTCATCAGATCGGCCGTCGGGCTCCAGATGCCCACCAGGCTGATCAGGTTGGAAATGATGCTGGCGACGAAAATCGTACACACCAGCGGGATGTAGCGGTCAAATTCCTTGCCCATGTTGCCGCGCACAAAGTTGACGATCGCATTATAGCCCATCTCCGCCACGGCCTGCTTGCGGGAGATATTCGTCACCTTGAGGCCCGATCCCAGCCAGATGCACAGCGCCGTGATGATGATCATGATCAGCCAGCTGACCGCCAGCGTCTGCGTGATCTGCACGCTGCCCAGCAGCGGAACATTTTCAAAGGTATGGAGAATTCTTGCGCCGTTGATGGATACTTCCATAGTATTGCTCTCCTCGTCGTACTAATGAACGATACTCTTCTTTATGCGATGCATTCACACTTCAAAGCTGCCCTTGTGATCCTCGAGCTCCTCCATCTCCTCGGGCGGAGGATTCTTGCGCTCGCTTGGGGTCACCAGCTTGCCTCTTGCCTGCAGATAAAAGATCATCAGATTGGGGAACAGCAGCGGAATCGCCGCGGCAAATACGTTGAACCACGGCATCAGATAGGCTGCAACAATCCAGCCCGCCTGCAAAAGCAGACGCCCGTTGTAGCTTCCCTGAATGAAGGACTTCATCGCCTTCTGTTCGCCGATATTCACCGCGCGCTGAATGGTCACGCACATCAGCGTGAAATTGAGGACCGCAACGATACACCCGCCCACCGCTCCGGTAATCACGCGATAGTCGAAGGTGCCGATGCCCATTCTGCTCAGCACAAACATCACGGCAACAAGCAAAACGCCGCCCACAGCCGTGCCGCAGGCAATCCGTTTGACTTCCTGCTGGGATGCAGATTGTAATTTCATAGAAGGTTCCTCTTTAAATACTTCACATTTGGAGTGCAGCGGTTTCCACGTCTTGAGCGCTTATCGGTCATCCCTGCTGATCCGGTCGATCTCTTTGCGCATGGACCGCAGACAGGAGCGCGCCGTGCTGAGGCTGGTCAGAAACCCTAGAATCCCCAGCACAAGCACAACCCATACGCCGAGGTCAAACCGGTTCTGGAGATAAAAGCCCAGCATCAGAAACACGCAGGTGGGAAACAAACAGGAAAAACCAAACTGCCCCACCCAGATCAATAAAGACAGATACTTCATTTCGTCTCCTGGCAAGCCCCCTGTTTGGCAGCATCTACCAGCCATGAGGCATACAATCGAAAATCTCCGACTTAGTCATTATACATGATAGTCTCAAATTTTACAACGCTGTTTTTTTCAAAGTCAAATATAAGTTAGCTGATTTAAGGAATCCATCATAAATTTTCCGTAATGATTCAGGATAATAAAGCGGTCCGCCTCTACAAGCGGAGGCGGACCGGATCACGATTTGTACATTGTCCAGAGAATCAGATGGCTGCCTTCACGCTGGTGATGTGCGGATTCGCACCCTCATACCAGTACAGGAAGCCCTCAATGTCCACGACGTCGCCGGCCTTGAGCTCGCCAACGGCCTTGTACACCTCGGTCTCGGTGCCGGTCAGGTACACCTCGACGCAGAAGCTGTAATTCTGGCCGTTCAAGGAAGCGGTCACATAGATGTCGTCGCCCGGCTGGCCGTTCTTGTACTCGATCGCCTCGATCGTCAGGCCCTTGAAGACGGAGAACTCGTTCTGGTGCGCGATCAGCTCGTCGGTGCCCAGCAGCGCGGTCATGTCCGCCGCCTCGGCAATGTAGCTGCCCTCGAGGATCTCAAACGTCGCATCGACGATCTCCACCTCGCCGGCCCACTCGCCCTTGTAGCCGGTCACCTTGATCTTCGTGCCCGGAACCAGCTTGGCATAATCCTCCTCCGGGCAGGCCATATCGTACAGGAAGTACGCGCCGTCCTCGGACTGGCAATACACGGTGGCCTTGTTGTCCCACCAGGACTGCTTGGCCTGCACATAGGTCTCCACGACGACCTCGGCGTCAATCTCGGCGGCGACATAGTCCGCATGCGTCATCACGCCTTCGGCCAGCGCGGCGCAGCAGGCGAGAATCATGCAAAGGGACAGCAAAGCGGCAAGAAACTTCTTCATATTTGTTTCCTCCTCGTATGGTGTATGCTCAACGCATAGCACCATTATACAAACAAAGCCGGCATAAATCAACGTAAATCTTTCCTGATCCGGTCACTTTTTCTTCCTGATCCGCTGCCCGATCACATACGCGGCCATGAGCACCCATGTGCCGGCAAGCGCCGCGATCAACGCGATGGCCGCAGCCGGCAGAGGCCCGAGATTCTCCGCGTCAATCACTTCGGTTTTCCCCTGCCCCGCAGTCTGATCCAGGCGGTACAGGGACGTCATGTTGGCATAGAGCTCGTCAATGAACGCGTCGTCAACCGTCTTTTTCCTGCGGACGGCTTTGGTCACGTCCTCGATCATCTGCCCGGCGGCGCTGCGCAGGGAAGCGGAGCCATTGTACACCGGCGTGACAAACGTGTTCTGCGTGTTTTCAAGCAGCAGCCTTGAGGCCTTGATCTTCACGTCGTAATGCTCGTTGTTGTCCTCGCCGCTTCTGGCCAGATACTCCTGATATGCGTCGGAGCTTTGCGCCTTGGAGGTCACCGGCACATACCCCTCGGTGCCCGCATAGGCGATCTGTACGTCGTTGGTGAGCAGGTACTGCGTGAACAGCCACGAGGCCAGCACCTCCTGCGGATCCTCCTTATTGAAAATGCAGATCGATGGCCCCTGGGAGATCATCTGCGGATGCTCGGGATCAAACTGCGGGATGGTCATCACCTCGATGTCAAAATCCACCAGCTTGTCTTCGCTGATGTCAAGCAGCGGCGCGTCGGGGCCCATCCAGGTTGCGCCGGCCGTCGAGTCCACGGCAAAGATGCACTGTCCGGCGTTCAGGAAATTCGCCGGATAGCTGGAGATCTTGAACGTCGAAAATGCGCCGCTCTTTGCATGCTCCGCGACGGTGCCCAGCAGCGACCGGGTCGTGTCGTTGAAGATCTCAATGTCGCCCTCGGCGGTCGAGTATCCGGCACCCTTCTGTTTGAGCATCTGGATCATCATGTTGTCGGTGGACTTGTAGATGAAGGGAATCATCACCTTCTGTCCGTTGACGAGGTAATTCCCCTCTTCATCCTTTGCCGTCGCGGCCTCGGAAACCTCCCAGATGAAGTCCCACGTCAGCGTCTCGGGCAGCACATAGCCCAGCGCCTCCACATAGGTTCTGTTGACGTAGCAGGCTTCCGTCGAGCGCATGAACGGCACGGCGTAATGCCGGCCGCCCAGCACGCATTCGCCGAGGAACTGACTGATGATCTCCTCCTGAGAAGGCGAATCAAAGCGAACCTCGCTGCCGCCGAGGCCGTATTTCCCGTCCTCAAACAGCGCATCAAGCGGCACGACGCTGTTCGTTCCCGTCATGTACGTCGCGATATGATCGGGATAGGTGATGCAGACGTTCGGCGTGGTCTGGGTGGCGATGTTGGTGATCACATCGTTGTAAATCTTGCTGTAGTCCGTGTACAGGCGCAGGTTGACCCGGATGTTCGGATACAGCGCCTCAAATCCCCTGATGGCATCCTCGTAGATCGCCACTTGGGTCATGTTGGTGTCGTTCTTTGCCCAGAACGTGAGCTCGTACTGGCGCGCGGTGTCGAATTCATTCGGAACCTCGAAGGCCTCCAGCCCCTTGGAGCCGTGGCAGCCCGTCAGCGCGAGCAGGCAGACGAGCAGCTGCGCAAGCAGCAGCGCAGCGCGCTTTTTGCTCATCCCTTCGTCCCTCCTCTCGCCACGCCGGCCATGATCTTCTGCCGGAAGATCAGGAACAGGACGATCAGCGGCACAGAGATAGATACGACTGCCGCCATCATCGCCGGAATATTCTCCCGGCCAAACCCGCTCTCGCGAATCGCTTGGATGCCGTTGGACACCAGGAAGTAGTTTTCGTCGTCCGTCACCAGACGCGGCCACACATAGGAATTCCAACATTCGATGACCTTGAGGATCGCGATGGTCACGATCGTTGGCCTGCAGATCGGAATCATCACCTTGAACAGGTACTTGAGGTCCGACGTGCCGTCCACCTTGGCCGCATAATACAGGTCGTCCGGCACCTGCTCAAAGTTTTCCTTGAGCAGATAGATATAAAACACGGACGTGACCGACGGCAGAATCAGGCCGAGGAACGTGTTGCGCAGGTTCAGATTGGTGATGGTCACAAAGTTGGTGATGACCGCCAGCTCGCTGGGGATCATCATCAGGGAGAGGAAGATCACGAACGCCGCGTTCTTTCCCCTGAAATTGAGCCGCGCAAACGCGTAGGCCGCCAGAACCGTCACCGCCATCATGATCGCCGTGGTCGCCACGGTGAAGATGAGCGTATTGACAAAATACCTGGCCAGCGGCACAGCGGTAAACGCTTCGATATAGTTTTCAATCGTCGGCGACAGCGTGAACAGCTGCGGGATGTATTCCGAGTTGTACGCGCTGTAGCTTTTGACGGAGGTCAGCACCATCCAGTAGAACGGAAACAGCACCATCAGCGCCCACAGCGTCAAAAGCGCGTAGACCAGCGCATGCGTCACCCGTCCGCTCATCCTGGCCCATTTTCCGGTTTTTTCGTAATCAGTTTGATGTGTCATATGTCAGCCCTCACGAATAATGGACATGCTTTCTGGAGATCAGCAGGTTGACGCAGGTGATCGTCAGCACAACGGCAAACAGGATGATCGCCGCAGCGGACGCATAGGACGGATAACCGCCGCTGTTTCCGTAGAGCATGTCGTAGACGTATCCGACGATCGTGTTCATGCCCGACGCGTTCAGATCCGTGCCGAACAGCGCAACCGCATCGCTGTACGCCTTGAACGCGCCGATAAAGCCGGTGATGATCAGATAGAAGACGGTCGGCGAGATCATCGGCAGCGTGATTCTGGCGAACGTGCGCCATTTGGACGTGCCGTCCACCCTGGCCGCGTTGTAGTACGTCTCGTCCACGGAGGCCAGCGCGCTGGTCAGAATCAGGATTTTGAAGGGCATGACGACCCAAATCGTGTAAAAGCACAGCACGAACATCTTCGCCCAGTATGGGCCATCGATAAAGTCGATCGCTTCCGCGCCAAACCAGCCGATGACCAGATTGGCCAGGCCGTCGGTGTACGGCGTCTTCTTGAACAGGATCATGAAGACCAGGCCCACCGCGAGCGTGTTGGTCACATACGGCAGGAAATAGATCGTCTGATACAGATTGCGCAGCGCCCTGATCGAGCTGAGCGCCACCGATATCAGCAGCGCGAAGCCGGTGGAAAGCGGCACGGTGACGACGACTAGGATGAACGTATTCTTGAGCGCCTGCAGGAAATACGGGTCGCGCAGCACATAGGAATAATTGTACAGCCCGACGCCGTAGTACGTCTGGGACGCGGAGTTGTATCCCTCTTCAAACGAATAGATAAAGACGTCGATGAGCGGATAGACCATGAAAACGCCCAGAAAGAGGACAGCCGGCAGCAGATAGAGCCAGCCCTTTGCGTTTTGCTTATCCATGCTTTGCCCTCCCCTGTTCAGGTGCGCTCAAAGGGGATGCGCGCCTCCGTCTCCTTGTGGAACACGAAGACCTTGCCGGGCTTCAGGGAGAAGCGAACCGTCCTCTTCTGCGTATCCACACGGCTCTCGGCGCTGATGATGGCACGGATGGCGGCGTTCTCGCAGGCGGCATTGGTCGATACCACGCTGATATCGCGCCCCATGACCTCCACGCCGCTGAAATCGCAGCACAGCGGGCCGTTGTCATCAAGCACAAAGCCCTCCGGGCGCACGCCAACCCAGACCTCCTGGTCTGCCGCGCCGGGAGCAGCGAGCACCGCATCCCCGCCGATCATCAGCTTGCCGCCGTCGATTCGGCCGCGGAACACGTTGATCGGCGGCGTACCCAGGAATTTGGCGACGAACAGGTTGACCGGGTTGTCGTAGACCTCCTGCGGCTTGCCAATCTGCTGAATCACGCCGGACTTCATCACGACGATCATGTCGGAGATGCTCATCGCCTCCTCCTGATCGTGGGTGACAAACACGGTCGTGATCTTCGTCTCGCGCTGGATGCGCCGGATTTCTTCACGCGTCTGCAGCCTCAGACGCGCGTCGAGGTTGGAAAGCGGCTCATCGAGCAGCAGCACGCGCGGCCGCTTCACCAGCGCCCGCGCGATGGCGACGCGCTGCTGCTGTCCGCCGGAGAGCTCGCTAGGTTTGCGGTCCATCAGTTCGTCGATCTGGACGAGCTTCGCCGCCTCATAGGCCTTCTCCCGCATCGCTTCCTTGGAAAGCTTGTCCTTGCCCTTGAGGTTTTCCAACGGGAACATGATGTTCTGCAGCACGGTCAGGTGCGGATAGAGCGCGTAGCTCTGGAAAACAAAGCCCACGCCGCGCTTTTCCGCCGGCAGCGCGGTCACATCGTCGTCGCCGAAGAAAATCCTGCCGCTGGTGGGCTTTTGCAGGCCGCAGAGCAAGTTGAGCGTCGTGCTCTTGCCGCAGCCGGAGGGACCGAGCAGGCCGATCAGCTTTCCGTCCGGGATTTCAAAGGTAAAGTCCTTCACCGCGACAACGTCCTCACGGACGCCCTTGCCGCGGCTGGGGAATTTCTTGGTCAGATTCTGCAATACGATTTTCATGCCGTACCTTCCTTTACCGTTACACCTTCGTATATGGCCACATCAAAGCCGGAATCAGCGGCGATAGCGCGCCGGTCCCTCCTCGTAGAGATTGCCGCCGTGCGCGTCGATCGCAACGATCAGCGGCAGGTTTTCAACCTCCAGCCTGCGGATCGCTTCCGTGCCCAAATCCTCGAAGGCAACGACCTCGGCAGACCTGACGCTGGTGGCAATCAGCGCGCCCGCGCCGCCGGTTGCCGCGAAATACACGCCGCCGTTGCGCCGGATGGCCTCGACGACCGCCTCGCTGCGCTGTCCCTTGCCGATCATCCCGATCAGCCCCAGGTCGCAGAGCGTCGGCGCATACGCGTCCATGCGGTAGCTTGTCGTCGGCCCGCAGGAGCCGATAGGATCGCCCGGCTTGGCCGGGCAGGGGCCCGCGTAATAGATCACCTGATTGCGGGGATCAAAGGGCAGCTCCTTTCCCTCGTCCACCAGCGCGCACAGGCGCTTGTGCGCCGCGTCGCGTCCGGTGTAGATGACGCCGGTGAGCTGAACGCTGTCGCCCGCGCGCAGTCCCTCAAGCTCCTCGCTGCGAAGCGGCGCATGGATCGTCTTGCTCATTTTTTCTTCCTCCTTCTCTCCTCAGATGACGGCCGTCTTGTGCCGCGCGGCATGGCACTGCATGTTCACCGCGACGGGCAGTCCGGCGATATGGGTGGGCATCTGCTCGATGTGCACGGCTAGCGCCGTCGTCCTGCCGCCCAGCCCCTGCGGGCCGATGCCGAGATTGTTGATCCGATCAAGCAGCTCGCGCTCCATGTCGGCGAGCATCGGGTCGTCGGACGGTGCGCCGCATTCCCTCGTCAGGCTGTGCTTGGCCATCTGCATGGCGCGCTCTGCCGTGCCGCCGATTCCCACGCCGACCACGACCGGCGGACAGGGATTGCCGCCCGCCAGCCGCACCGTTTCCACGATGGCATTCTTCACGCCCTCCACGCCCTGGGACGGCGTGAGCATCCAGAGCCTGGACATGTTCTCAGAGCCAAAGCCCTTGGGCGCGGCTGTCAGCGTCACCTGCTCGCCCGGAACGATGCGCATGTGCACGATTGCGGGCGTGTTGTCCTTCGTATTGATGCGCGTGAGCGGCGACAGCACGCTGGCGCGGAAGCAGCCGTCCCTGTATGCGCGGCGCACGCCGTTTTCGATGGCCTCGTTGACGTCTCCGCCCGTCAGATGCACATCCTGGCCTACATCCATGAAGATGACTGCCATGCCGGTATCCTGGCAGATCGGCATCTTCCTTTCGGCTGCAAGCCTGTCGTTTTCAATCAGCTGGCGCAGCACCTCCCGCCCGAACGGGGATTCCTCGGTTTGTAGGTTCCTTTCCAGCAGGGACAGCACATCCTCGCCGATTTCGCAGCACGCGCTCATGAACAGCGCGTAGACGGTATCCTCAATGCGTTTGACGCTCAGTTCTCTCATGGTTTACGCCTCCATGCAAGCCTTCAGATTTGATGTGACTAATATATCGCATTTTCTGCCGGTTTTCAAGCGCAGGCTTCCCCGCACGGGAAATTGACTTGACAAAGTTTTTGCCTGCGCACCGTTTCCTTTTGACGAAAAAGCGGTTATAATAAAAAGAGATTTTGTGTACAGGAGGCTACGCCATGCAGCTTTCAAAGGATACCAAGCGTTTTCTGCTCGCGCTTTCGGCATTCACGGTGGCGCTTACGCTCTGCGTGATTCACTTCAAGGAGGTCGGCGGCTGGATCGGCGCGTCGCTTTCTGCGTTCTCGCCGTTTATCGTCGGCGGGTGCATCGCCTTTATTCTCAGCGTGCCCATGCGCCTGTTTGACCGCCTGCTGGGCAAAGAAAACAAGAAGGGCCATCCTCTGGTGAAGCCCGGCAGGCGCAAGGCGCTCAGCCTGGTGCTGGCGATCCTTTTGGTCTTCCTGCTGATCTCCATTTTCAGCGGCATCGTGCTGCCCCAGCTGGTCAATACGGTCACCGCGCTGGCCGGCTCCATCATGCGTTTCGTGCCCACAGCGCAGCAATGGTTCAACAACCTGCTGACCTGGCTGGAGGAATACCCGGAGGTTCACGACGCCATCGCGCCGATGATCCCCGACCTGAACAAGATGGCCTCTTCGCTGATCAGCATCGTGCAGCGGTATGCCGGCATCGTGGTCTCTTCGCTGGCCTCCAACGTCTCCTCGCTCTTCGGCAGCATGACGGATGTCATCATTTCGTTCGTGTTCGCCATCTATGTGCTCCTGCAGACCGAATCGCTGTCGCGCCAGTGCAAGAAGCTGCTCTACGCGTTCCTGCCCAAGCAGTTCTGCGACGACGTGCTCGGTGTTGCCCGGCTCGCGCACAAGACGTTCTTCTCCTACGTCGCTATACAGTGCACGGAAGCGGCCATTCTCAGCGGATTGTGCTTTATCGGCATGCTGATCTTCCGCTTCCCGCACGCGCTGGTGATCTCGGTGATCATGCTCTTCGGCGCGCTGATCCCGATCTACGGCGCGATTATCTCCTGCGTCATCGGCGCGTTCCTGGTGCTCATCGAAAGCCCGATGAAGGCCATCGGCTTTGTCGCGTTCATCCTCATTCTCCAGCAGATCGAAACCAACCTGATCTATCCGCGCGTGGTGTCCACCGCCATCAACCTGCCGTCGATGTGGGTGCTGCTAGCCGTGACGGTGGGCGGCGGCATCTTCGGCATCGTAGGCATGCTGACGGCTGTGCCGATCGTCTCCGTCACCTACACGCTGCTGGGCGCCGCGACGAACCGCAGGCTGTCTGAGCGTAGCCTGTCTACCTACGATCCCGCTCCGCCCGAGGAAAAGAAGACCTGAGTGCCGCTTTACAAAAGCTGCAGGAAACGATATAATGCGCTTAGCCAAAACTAAGCGCTTTTTCTTTGCGCAGACCACAGGAGGAATGTGTTCATGAGCCGTTTGGGCGATTTGATTTTGCTGGAAAGAAGCCGTCAGAAGCTGACCCGTAAGCAGGTGGCCAGGAAGTGCGGCGTATCCGAGGGCTATATCAAGGACGTTGAGGAAGGGCGCCGCATCATTCAGGACGATCAGGCGCGCCGTATCCTCAAGACGCTGGGCACCAGCCAGCACAATGAAGCGGAGTTTTCACTCGATGAGATCGCCGCGACGGTCGATCTGGGCACGCTCGCGCCCGCGCCGAAGCCTATTCAGCCAAAGCCTGCAGAGCCGCAGCCGGCCGCCAGGCCGCAAACCAAGGAAGAACAGAGCGGCATCTGGCTGGACGCGCTCAGCAGCGTGCTCAAGCCCGTTCCGGTCATGAACGCCGCCTGGATTCAGGTTTCCCGCCGCATGGTGCCGATTCAGGACGGCAAGATCGAGGGCGCGAAGCCGGACAAGGTCGTCTACTTCCTCGCGCCGGACGACACCATGCGCGCCATGCGCATTGAAAAGGGTGACCTGGTGCTGGTGGTTCCGCAGACGCTGCCCATCGACGGCGCGATCATGCTGGTGGAATACGGCGCGCACCGCTGCCTGCGCCGCGTGAAGCTGCTGGGCAGCAACAGCATCCTGCTGCAGAGCGGCGACCGCGATCTGGGCGCGGAAACCGTGAACGTCAGCGAGATCAAATTTGTCGGCAGGGCGGTCCGCGTGGAGATCGCGCTGTAAGCCATGCGAACGGCGACGCTCCCCTTTGCCTTTCCGCTGGAGTCCGCGGAGATTCTCCGCCGCCGCTCCCGCATTCTGACAAGGCTCTGCGCGCAGGACGAAGGCTTCTGCGCCATTCCCGTTCAGGGGATCGGCGAGGAGGCGCTGGGCAGCATGCTCCGCCTCTACGACGATATCTTTCTGGACGGCTGTCTCAGCCGTGCGATGCGCTGCCTGCACGTCACGCTCTCGCCCCGCCTGACCAGCTCTGCCGGGAAATTCCTGTGCACAAGAGGCGCGTTCAAGCAGATCAAAAGCGCGGAAATCCGCATGTCCGGCGACTTCCTGACGCGCCTGGACGAAGGCCCGTTTCAGCTCAACGGTCTTTCCGTCGCCACGCCGCAGGAGGCGTTTCTGGTCGTCTTCGAGCACGAGCTCTGCCATGCGCTCGAGACGGCGCTCTATGGCCAGACCGGGCATTCCAGCCGGTTTCTCTGGCTGGCAAAGGGTCTTTTTGGCCACACGGCAACGCGCCACAGCCTGCCCACGCGCAGGCAGGAGGCGGCCAGGGACGGCCTGTTTGTCGGCAGCCGTGTCTGCTTTTCCTTTAAGGGAAGCACGGTCATCGGCGTGGTGACCTATATCGGCAAGCAGGCGACGGTCATGGCGCCCGATTCGCGCGGCGAATACCGCGACCAGCGCGGCCGGCGCTACGCAAAATACCGCGTGCCGCTTGAACGCCTGAAAAGAATCCCATAATTCTTCTGCCCTTCCGTTACGCGAAGGGCTTTTTCGCATCTACCTATACAAAAGCATCTTTAGGAGGTGGTCAATCCGTGGATCGCGAGGAATTCCAATCCCGCGTTTTGCGCTGTCATGGGAAATTGACGGCCATCGCCCGGCGCATGCTGCCGCCTGGCGAATGCGAGGATGCGGTGCAAAGCGCTATTCTTCTGGCATGGGCGCATCTGCCGCAGCTCAAGCGCGAGAGCGCCTTTGACGCCTGGCTGACGCAGATTCTCGTCAATCAATGCAGGCAGATGCTCAGACAGCGCAAAAAGGACGATCAGGCCTTTCAGCACCTTCAGCAATTACATGAAGAAGTCGCGCCGCAAGAAATCGGCCTAAGCGAAGCGCTTGGGGAAATGCAGCCGGAGGCGCGCAATCTGCTTCTCATGCGACACGAGGAAGGATACTCCATTGGCGAGATTGCTCAGAAGCTGCATACCTCCGAGGACGTCGTGAAGATGCGGCTGTACCGCGCAAGGAAACGCCTTCGCATTCTGCTCATTTCGCTTTTGCTGCTCCTGCTGCTGGCCGCCGCGGCCATCGGCACGGGCGTTTGGGACGTGCGCTGGTTTCTGAGCAGCCGACGCGCCTCGCCCGCCGAGTCGGTTTATACAGACTTTGGGTCTGCAAGCATAATTTCATACAGTGGTCGGTATTTGGCGGCGGAGCTCAATGATGTGAAATGGGATGCGGAACACCTTGAACTTCTGATGACCTATTCCATCGCTGGGACGGACGAACGGGCGCTGACCGTGCACAGCGGCTGCATCGGCGTGGATGGCGTGCGCGACGACCATATCTGGACGGACGGCAGCATTGTGCCTGTCGAGGACTGGGCGCAGGGAAAACCGGTGCATGTGTACACGCCGGACGGCTGGCGCATCGGCAGCATGTATCTTCATGGAAGCGAGGACTTTCTGCCGGACGGCCTTGGTGAGAGCTTCTTTGCCAGTCTGTGCCTTGATGCAATGAAGCCTGAGCTGTACGCAGACCTGCTTAACGAAGAAGGGATGCTCGAGCTTGAGTGCAGCGTCGTTGTCCGGGACTTCGCCAGCCATGAGACGCTGGAAACGGGCCTGATGACGCTGCGTGTTGCCGCACCTGATGCGCAGGAATGGAGGAAGCTGTATGAAGCATATTATCGTTAATGTGCTCGTTTTTCTGATTCTGCTCTGCCCTGCCGCGCTGGCGCAGGGCGATCCGCCCGACGGACTGATCGTCGAGGAGGGCTGGGTGCGCGGCACGGTAACGGGCGTTTTCGGCGCGGACAGCATCGAAAAGCCGATCAAGGTCGATTGCCCCTTGCCCGAAGATCCCTATCCTGCGGAGATTCTGACGCTTAAGGAGGGCTATGTCAGCAAGAAGCAGATGCAATCCGCGCTCAGGGCTGCCGGGCAGAGCACACAAGGCCAGTTCGTCAATCTGCGCGGGACTGCCATGTATACCGGCGACTGGCGCGCCGAGGCCGCGGCGGACATTTCGAATGAAGAGGCCGCGGCGCAGGCCGTCCGGATCGGTCTTGCGTATTTTGAAGCGCTGGGCGTAGAGGTCGATCCTGTCCCGCGCTCAGTCAGCCGTCCATACGATTTCGACGCGTACATGGCGCGGCAGACTGAAATATATGAGCATCGCTACTCCGACCCAACGGCGCTCATCGACAATGCGCGTGCCCATTGGAAGCGCAGGATGAAATACGAGGAAAAGCAGCCGGCGTATACCGCCGTTTATTTTAACCTGATGGTCGGCGGCATGCGGCTCTGGAGCGATCCCGCCTACCCCGCGCACTACGCGGACGAGCCGGATGCATGGGAGGGCTTTTCCACCGGTGCGCATGTGATCGTCTCCGACAGCGGCGTGCTCGTTGAGGCTGCCTGCGATCTGTTTGAAATGAAAGCCCGCCGTCCCATCGAGAGCGATGCCGTATACGCCGATTACCTTGAAGCGCTTGACGGGAAGGTGAGCCTGATTGTTCCGGCGCAGGACTGGCAGGACGCGCTTCGCGTCGCTTTAGCCGATCCTGCTGGCGTAAATCTTTCCTGGGGTGCGGAAGAACAACCCTATCAGAACCAGTACATGACGGAGCCTGTCACTACCTATGGCTTTACGACCGTCGTCACGGCAATCAGGCCCTTCCTGTCCGCGATCTCCCGCAGTGATTGGGTCCCCTTCTGGCGAATAGAGACCACGGACGAGTTTGCCGATGGGTGGCGTCGTCCTTGATTTGTATGATTTGTACATTTTTTGCTTCATAATTCTCCGGTTTTGATCTTTACTGACTTTCTTTGACCATGGTATACTGACAGCGTCAAAAGACCAAGTAAAACGTAAGCGTTCATCGGACGGCTTGCCGCCCTGAACATAAAGGAGGATGATTTGGATGGATGCGAACCGTTTCACCCAAAAATCCATGGAGGCGCTGCAAGGCGCGCAGCAGCTCGCTCAGAGCTATGGCAACGCGCAGGTGGAGCAGGTTCACCTGCTCTGCGCCCTGGTCAGCCAGGAAAACGGCCTCATCGGCCAGCTGATAGGCAAGCTCGGGCTGAACCTTCGCCAGGTGCAGAGCGCCTGCGAGGGCGCGGTCTCCCGCCTGCCGAAAATTTCCGGCAGCAACCAGCAGCCCTATGTCTCAAACAGCCTCGCCGCTGCGCTGACGCAGGCCGAGGCTGAAATGAAGCAGATGCGGGACGAATACGTCTCCGTCGAGCACCTCTTCCTCGCGCTGATGGAGAAGGCCGATTCGACCGTCAAGCCGATCCTCTCTTCCCTGAACCTGAGCAAGGCGGATTTCCTCAAGGCGCTGCAGGAGGTGCGTGGAAGCGCCCGCGTGACCAGCGAGGACCCGGAGGCCACCTACGACGCGCTCAAGAAATACGGCCAGGATCTGGTCGAGCTGGCCCGTCAGAACAAGCTCGACCCGGTGATCGGCCGCGACACCGAGATCCGCAACGCGATCCGCATTCTCTCCCGCAAGTCCAAGAACAACCCGGTGCTCATCGGCGAGCCGGGCGTCGGCAAGACGGCCATCGCCGAGGGCCTGGCGCAGCGCATCGTGCGCGGCGATGTGCCGGACAGCCTCAAGAACCGCACCATCTTCTCGCTGGACATGGGCGCGCTGATCGCCGGCGCAAAGTTCCGCGGCGAATTTGAGGAGCGCCTCAAGGCGGTGCTGAGCGACATCAAGGCCAGCGAGGGCCGCATCATCCTGTTCATCGACGAGCTGCACACGATCGTCGGCGCGGGCAAGACCGAGGGCTCCATGGACGCGGGCAACCTGCTCAAGCCCATGCTGGCCCGTGGCGAGCTGCACTGCATCGGCGCGACGACGCTCAATGAATACCGCAAGTACATCGAGAAGGACGCCGCGCTGGAGCGCCGTTTCCAGCCGGTGATGGTCGCTGAGCCGACCGTCGAGGACACGATTTCCATTCTGCGCGGCCTCAAGGAGCGCTATGAGGTCTTCCACGGCGTAAAGATTCAGGATCAGGCGCTGATTGCCGCCGCGACCCTTTCCAACCGCTACATCTCCGACCGCTTCCTGCCGGACAAGGCCATCGACCTGGTGGACGAGGCCTGCGCGACGATCCGCACGGAGATGGATTCCATGCCGCAGGAGCTTGACGACGTGCGCCGCCGCATCATGCAGCATGAGATCGAGGAGGCTGCGCTCAAGAAGGAGGACGACGCGCTCTCCCGCGAGCGCCTGTCCGTGATCCAGAAGGAGCTGGCCGACATGCGAGAGAGCTTCTCCTCCATGCAGGCGCGCTGGGAAAACGAAAAGAACAGCATCGGCAAGGTGCAGAAGCTCCGCGAGGAGATCGAGCATCTGGGCGGTGAGATCGCCGAGGCCGAGCGCAGTTACGACCTCAACCGCGCAGCCGAGCTCAAATACGGCAGGCTGCCCCAGCTGCAAAAGGAGCTGGCCGAGCAGGAGAAGCTCGCCGAGGAAGCCAAGTCCGACAGCACGCTGCTGCGCGACAAGGTGACCGAGGAGGAAATCGCCCGCATCGTCGCCCGCTGGACCGGCATCCCGGTGTCCAAGCTGATGGAGGGCGAGCGCGAAAAGCTGCTGCACCTGGACGATACGCTGCATGAGCGCGTCATCGGACAGGACGAGGCGGTTGAAAAGGTCTGCGAGGCCATCCTGCGCAGCCGCGCCGGCATTCAGAACCCGAACCGTCCGATCGGCTCCTTCCTCTTCCTCGGCCCGACCGGCGTGGGCAAGACCGAGCTGGCCAAGGCGCTGGCACAGGCGCTGTTCGACGACGAGAAGAACATGGTTCGCATCGACATGAGCGAATACATGGAGAAGCATAGTGTCTCCCGTCTGATCGGCGCCCCTCCGGGATACGTCGGCTATGACGAGGGCGGCCAGCTGACCGAGGCGGTGCGCCGCAGGCCGTACGCGGTCATCCTCTTTGACGAGGTGGAGAAGGCGCATCCGGACGTGTTCAACGTGCTGCTTCAGGTGCTTGACGACGGCCGGATCACCGATTCCCAGGGCCGCACGGTGGATTTCAAGAATACGATCATCATCCTGACCAGCAACCTCGGCTCCTCTGCCATCCTGGAGGGCATCGATGCGAGCGGCCAGATCACGGAGGATGCGCGCAAGCAGGTTGATTCCATGCTCAAGACGCACTTCCGCCCCGAGTTCCTCAACCGTCTCGACGAGATCGTGTTCTACAAGCCGCTGACCCGCAACGAAATCGACCGCATTGTCGATCTGCAGGTGACCGATCTCAATCGCCGCCTGAAGGACAAGCAGCTGACGATGACGCTTACCTCCGCCGCGAGGAGCTATATCGTCGCCCAGGGCTACGACCCGGTATACGGCGCGCGTCCGCTCAAGCGCTTCATGCAGCGTGCAGTGGAAACGCTCATCGCGCGCAAGCTGATCGCCGAAGACGTGCAGCCGCGCACGCAGCTGACCGTCGATTACGACGGCGACAGGCTGGTCATCGATGCGGAGCCGGAATACACCGTTTCCTGAATCACAGCAAAAGAGGGTACAGACCCCAATCGGTCTGTACCCTCTTTTCTGCGTGCTTGGAATTGAACAAAAACCGTACGACGGCTTGATTCTGCTAAGCTCTTCGGAAGCGGGCACGGCCCGCTGTCATGCCCGGATCAGACGCACGTTCTGCTCAAACAGCGCTTTGGGGAGCATCTGCCGGTAGAGAGCGAGCATCTGCTCCGCCCAATCGCGCGCGGGAACCTGTTCGCCGCACGGCAGCACGAGGATGCTGTATTCCACATCAAAGAGCCAGATGCGAACGCTGGTCAGCTGCGCGCCGGCCTGCGTGTAAAAGTGAATCCGCTCGCGCGCCTGCGCCTCATCCGGCGCGGCCTTGGGCCGCTCGCACTCGATGAGCAGCACATCGGCCGAGGCGGCATAGTAGGTGCGCAGCATCCCAAGCAGCATGCTGCCCACGCCCGTGCGGCGGCAATCGGGCTCCACAGCCAGGTAATCCAGCAGCGCAACCCGCTCGCCCGCAGGATGATACAGCAGCGCATACGCGGCAAGCGCGCCGTCCGGCTGATAGGCGCCGAGCACGTCGTACTCGTCTCTGCGCTTCATCCTCAGGATCGCCGAAAGCGACTTGAGCTCGCTGGGCGGAAAATCCCGCCGCATGCAGGTCTCATACAGCATGCCGGCCTGCGCATCGTCCATGGTTTTGAGGATCAGCACGTCGTTCCCTCCGCTCAGCATGATTCGATGATGTTGCGCACCCAGACGCCCTTGTGCACCAGAATGACGCCGATGACCACCTTGAGAAGCTCCAGCGACTGCACAACCAGATACATCGGCACCACAGGCAGTCTGGTCATGTTCGCCAGAACATATGCCACCGGCACGCACACAGCCCAGGTAAATCCGCTGTCAAAGAAGAACGTGATGATCGTTCTGCCGCCGGAGCGCAGCGTGAAATAGCAACAATGCGCCATGGAGTACATCGGCATCATCGCGGCCACGACCCAAAGCATCTTCATAGCGATCTCACGGACATGTGGCTCTGTGTTGTAAATCTGCGGGATGACCGGCGAAAGCGCGAAGAGCAGCGTGCTCATCACCAGGTTGGAAGCCACCGCCGCAGCCATGAGCTTCCAGGCGGTATCCTTCGCCTTCTCGATCTCGTTCGCCCCCAGCGCCTGGCCGACCATGATCGCCACGGCGTTGCCCATGGACAGGAAGACCACCTTGAACAGGTTGCTGACGGTCGAGGTGATGTTGTACGCCGCCACCGCATCCAGACCGCGGACGGAGATGCACTGCAGCAGCACCGCCATGCCGGACGACCAGAAGAACTCGTTGACCAGCAGCGGCATGCCGCGCTTCAGAACGCGGAGCATCAGCCTGGAGGGCACGTACACGCTGCGGTACGCGCCGCGGATAAAGGGAAACACGCGGCTGCGCAGATGCGCGTAGATCATGATGATCGCCATCTCGACATAGCGGGAGAAGACCGTGGCGATCGCCGCACCGGTGACGCCCAACCTCGGAAACCCGAACTTGCCGAAGATCAGCAGGTAGTTGAACACCAGATTGACCAGAATCGCCGCAATGCTGGCGACCATCGGCAGGCGCGTCTCCCCCACCTCGCGCAGCGTGCTGGCATAGATCTGCGATACGGCGAACGGCAAAAGGCCCAGGAGCATGATTTCAAGGTATACCATGCCAAAGCCAAGTGTGCGCTCCATATCGACCGGCGCGGTATCCTCCGCCAGATACAGGCCAATCAGCTGCCTGGGCAGAAGCAGGAATACCGCTGATGCAAACGCGAGCATCAGAATCGCGATGAGCCACTTGATGCGGAAGCAGTGCTTGACGCCCTCGTCGTCCTTCGCTCCGGCGAACTGCGTGGCGAAAATGCCCGCGCCGGCCAGGCCGCCGAAGATGCAGAGATTAAAGATGAATAGAAGCTGGTTGACAATGGCCACCGCAGACATCTCAAGCGTGCCGACGCGGCCCACCATGACGTTGTCCAGCAGACTGACCACGTTGGATACGGCATTCTGAATGATGATCGGCACGACGATGGCAATCATCTGGCTGTAAAATGCGCGATCGCCGATGAAAGTACGCCGCAGACGCGCGCTGAGCTTTTCCTGAGACATCCTTGTCCCTCCTCTTTGGCGGAGAATATGCATGGGATTTAATATAGCACATCTTAAATGGTTTGTAAATCACCGATTGTATGTGGTATACTGATTTCGTATCGGATTCCTTCACCAGGAAGAAAGGGGCTGCAAAGTATGAATTTCACCATGATCCACGAGAACTACAACGTCAGCGATCTGGACGCGTCGATCGCCTTTTACGGCAAGGCGCTGGGCCTGAAGGAGGCACGCCGCAAAACCGCCGCGGACGGGTCCTTCATCATCGCCTTCCTCAAAAGCGAGACCTCCGATTTCGAGCTGGAGCTGACCTGGCTTCGCGATCATCCTCAGAAGTATAACCTCGGCGAGTGCGAATTCCACCTCGCCTTCCGTGCCAGCGACTTTGAAGCCGCGCACGCGCTGCACAGGGAAATGGGCTGCATCTGCTATGAGAATGAGGCGATGGGCGTTTACTTCATCGCCGACCCGGATGGTTATTGGCTTGAGATCATTCCGGTTCGCTGACGGTTATTCTTCCCAAACCTTTAGGATGACCGAACATTTTTGAACAAATTCTTTGTGAAGTTCGCAGATTCGCCCCATTTTCGCGCATTCGCACTTTACAAGGGCAGAAGTTTGTTGTATGATGGTCACTGTCTTCTGATTCACTGTGTTGCTTATCACAAGGAGGAGAAACCAATGAAGAAGTTTATCGCTCTGGTGCTGGCCTGCGTGCTGTGCCTGTTCGCCTGCTCTGCGCTGGCTGCTGATCTGAAGGTCGGCGTCATCCTGGTTGGCGACGAAACCGAAGGCTACACCCTTGCTCACATGAACGGCATCAAGGAGGCCGCTGCGAATCTCGGCCTCACCGACAGCCAGATCATCTGGAAGTACAAGACCCCGGAGGATCAGACCTGCTACGACGCGGCGCTTGACTGCATCGGCCAGGGCTGCAACCTGATCATCTCCAACTCCTACGGCCATCAGACCTACATGGTCCTCGCTGCGGAGGAGTATCCGGATGTGACCTTCGTGGCCATGACCGGCGACTTCGCCGCGCTGACCGGCCTTGACAACTTCAAGAACGCGTTCACCAAGGTGTACGAGGCCCGCTATGTGTCCGGCGTTGTGGCCGGCATGAAGCTGGCCGAGCTGCTCGAGACCGGCGAGCTCTCCCCGGAGAAGCAGCCGAACTCCTTCGATGCGGACGGCAACGTGAAGATCGGCTACGTCGGCGCGTTTGACTACGCCGAGGTCGTGTCCGGCTACACCTCTTTCTTCCTGGGCCTGCGCTCCATCGTGCCGAACGTTGCGATGGAAGTCAACTACACGAACTCCTGGTTTGATATCGACAAGGAAGCCGCTGCTGCCGAGGCGCTCATCGCCAAGGGCTGCGTCATCATCGGCCAGCACGCCGACTCCACCGGCGCTCCGGCTGCGACCCAGAAGCTGCTCGACGCGGGCAACGTCTGCTACTCCGTCGGCTACAACGTCGACATGCTGCCAACCGCGCCGACCGCTGCGCTGACCTCCCCGACCAACGAGTGGTCCGTGTTCTACACCGAGCTGTTCACCAAGATGCAGAACGGCGAGGAGATCGCCGCGGACTGGGCTGAGGGCTTTGACGCCGACGCCGTTGCCATCACCGAGCTGGGCTCCTCCTGCGCCGCCGGCACGGCCGAGAAGGTCGCCGAGGTGATCGCCGCGATCAAGGACGGCAGCCTGAAGGTCTTCGATGCCTCCACCTTCACCGTGGACGGCGCGACCCTCACCTCCGCTCCGGTTGACATGACCATCATGGACTGGGCGACCATGACCGTTGCCTATGAGGGCGAGACCTACGAGGCGATCATTGACGGCGCCTTTGAGGAGTCCACCTTCCGCAGCGCGCCGTACTTCGCCCTGCGCATCGATGGCATCACCGAGATCAAGTAATCCGCAAAATGACAATCCGAAAAGGGAAGCATAAACCGCTTCCCTTTTCCCTGTTTTCTTGTCGAATAAGGAATTGCGTAAAACCTCGTACAACGAGTACCGAACAGCTTGATTTTGTCAAGCTGTTCGGAAGTGGGTGCGGGCACAGCCCGCAGAAGGAGTGACCGGCAACACATGGAATACGCCATTGAACTGCGGCACATCACCAAGACTTTCGGCAGCGTGATTGCAAACAACGATGTTTCGCTTGACGTGCGCAAGGGCGAGATCCTCTCCCTGCTCGGCGAAAACGGCAGCGGCAAGACGACGCTGATGAACATGATTGCCGGCATCTATTACCCGGACAGCGGCGAGATTCTCGTCGAGGGAAAGCCCGTCGAGATCCGCAGCCCGAAGGACGCCTATGCGCACGGCATCGGCATGGTGCATCAGCATTTCAAGCTCATCGATGTCTTCACCGCGGCGGAGAATATCGCGCTGGTGCTCGATAAGCGTGAGAAGTACGATATCAAAGCCATCAAGGCCAAGGCGCGCGAGATCTGCGACCGGTATCACTTCGAGATCGATCTCGACCAGAAGGTCTACGAGATGAGCGTCAGCCAGAAGCAGACGCTTGAGATCATCAAAATGCTCTATCACGGCGCGCAGCTGCTGATCCTGGACGAGCCGACGGCTGTGCTCACGCCGCAGGAAACGGAAAAGCTCTTTGCCGTCATGCGCAATATGAAGGAGGACGGCAAGTCCATCATCATCATCACGCACAAGCTGCACGAGGTGCTGGCCATCTCCGACCGCGTGGCCATCCTGCGCAAGGGCGAATACGCCGGCACGGTGGAAACCGCCCGCGCGACGGAGGCCTCCCTCACCGAGATGATGGTCGGCAAGAAGGTCGAGCTGAACATCGAGCGGCCCGACCCTGTCAATCCGCATCTGCGCCTGACCGTGCACAACCTGACCGTCGAGAACGCCGAGGGCGTCAAGATCCTCGATCACGTCTCCTTCGACGCGTTCAGCGGCGAGATTCTGGGCATCGCGGGCATCTCCGGCAACGGGCAGAAGGAGCTTCTGGAGGCCATCGCCGGTCTGCAGCATCCGGACAAGGATTCCAGCATCGTCTACTATCCCGATGACGACCGCGACTCCACGGCGGAGCAGCTCATCGGCAAGACGCCCAAGAGCATCCGCGACATGGGCATTCACCTCTCCTTCGTGCCGGAGGATCGCCTGGGCATGGGCCTGGTCGGTTCCATGGGCATGGTGGACAACATGATGCTCAAGAGCTATGCCGAGGGAAACTCCTTTATCGCGGACCGGAGCGCCCCCCGCCATCTGGCCGAATCGGTCAGGAAAGAGCTCGGCGTGGTCACGCCGTCGATCAATACCCCGGTTTCCCGCCTGTCCGGCGGCAACGTGCAGAAGGTGCTCGTCGGCCGCGAGATCGCGGCGGCACCGTCTGTGCTGATGACCGCCTACGCCGTGCGCGGCCTGGACATCAACACCAGCTACACCATCTATCACCTGCTCAACGAGCAGAAGCAAAAGGGCGTGTCCATCATCTACGTCGGCGAGGATCTGGACGTGCTGATCGACCTGTGCGACAGGATTCTGGTGCTGTGCGGCGGCAAGTGCAACGGCATCGTCGACGGGCGCAGGACCACCAAGGAAGAGGTCGGTCTTCTGATGACCCGCCTGAAGGAAGAACAGGAAGGAGGCGTCGCCTGATGGCCCGCAACCATGAACCTCTGATGCGCATCGTCAAGCGCGGCGAATCTCCGCTTAAGCTCAAGCTGCTCGTGCGCCTTGTCGCCGTGCTGCTGGCGCTGATTGTCGACGCGCTGTTCATCTACTTTGTCACCGGCCTCGATCCGCTTGCCGTCTACACAACGATGTTCAAGGGCACGTTCTCCACCACCATGCGCTTCTCCTGGGCGATGCGCGATCTCGCTTCCCTGCTGCTGATCGGCATCGCGCTGGCGCCCGCGTTCAAGATGCGCTTCTGGAACATCGGCGCGGAGGGACAGGTGCTCATGGGCGCGCTGGCTACCGCGGCTGTCATGGTCTATTATGGCGGCAAGGTGCCCAATGCCGTCCTCTATGTTGCGATGCTCGTAGCCGCCGTGTTCGCCGGCGCGCTGTGGGGCTTCATCCCCGGCTGGTTCAAGGCGCGCCTGGGCACCAACGAGACGCTGTTCACCCTGATGATGAACTACGTCGCCATCCAGCTCGTCGCCTGCTGCGTGAACATCTGGCGCGGTCAGGCGTCCGGCCTGGGCAAGCTGAACATGAAGAGCAAGGCCGGGTGGTTCCCGCAGCTCTTTGGCCAGCGCTACAACATCAATCTGATCGTCACCGCGCTGCTGGTCATCCTCATGTACTGCTATCTGCGCTATTCCAAGCAGGGCTATGAGATTGCCGTCGTCGGCGAGAGCGAAAACACCGCGCGCTATGCCGGCATCAACGTCGGTAAGGTCATCATCCGCACGATGATCCTCTCCGGCGCGCTCTGCGGCCTGACGGGCTTCCTGATCGTCGGCGGCCGCGATCAGACGATCTCCACCACCACCGCCGGCGGCAACGGCTTCACGGCCATCATCGTCGCCTGGCTGGCCAAGTTCAACACGTTCTACATGGCGCTCATTTCCTTCCTGCTCATCTTCCTGGAGAAGGGCGCGGGCGAAATCGCTTCCGCATACAACCTCAACGATTTCGCCTCCGACATCATCGCCGGCATCATCCTCTTCTTCATTCTGGGCAGCGAATTCTTCATCAATTACAAGCCGATCTTCCGCACCGGCAGGCATGAGACGATCAGCAAGGAGGCGGCCTGATGGACACGTTAATCGCATGGATCCTTCGCGCGATCCCCTTTGGCACGATCATCATGTACGGCGCGCTGGGTGAGATCATCACCGAGAAGTCCGGCAACCTGAACCTGGGCGTTCCGGGCATCATGTATCTGGGCGGCTTTGCGGGCTTTGCCAGCGCGTATCTGTATGAAAACAGCGTCGCCGAGCCGAACATGGTCTTCTGCGTCGCGCTTGCTCTTGTCTGCGCGTTCATTGCTGCAATGCTTGGCGGCCTGATTTACAGCTTCCTGACCATCAGCCTGCGCGCCAACCAGAACGTCACCGGCCTCGCGCTGACGACGTTCGGCATGGGCGTGGCCAACTTCTTCGGCGTGTTCATTCTGGACGGCCGCACGGCCACGCAGAGCCTGGTCTACAAGACCTTCCAGACGAAGATTCCGGTGCTCTCCAGGATGGGCGTGATCGGTCAGACGGTCTTTGGCTACGGCTTCATGGTGTATGTTGCCATCCTCCTGGCCATCTTCCTGCATCATGTGCTGGGTCACACGCGCACCGGCCTCAACCTGCGCGCGATCGGCGAAAACCCGGCGACGGCCGACGCCGCAGGCATCAGCGTCACGCGCTATAAATACCTGGCGACCTGCCTGGGCGCGGGCATTTCCGGCCTCGGCGGCCTGTACTATGTGCTGGATTACAACCAGGGCATCTGGGCGACCACGGGTCAGATTGAGGCGCTGGGCTGGCTGGCCGTCGCGCTGGTTATCTTCACGACCTGGAAGCCGCTCAATGCGATCTGGGGCTCCTATCTCTTCGGCATGCTCTACTGGCTGTATCAGTTCCTGCCGACGCTGATCGGCTTCAGCGTGCCGGGCTACATCACCGATCTCATTCAGATGGTGCCCTATCTCGTCACCATCGCCGTGCTAATCGTGACCTCCCTTCGCAAGAAGCGCGAGGATCAGCCGCCGGCCAGCCTTGGCCTGGCGTATTTCCGCGAGGAGCGCTGATTTCACGCCATCTTCCCCATCCTGTCCGCCCATTGCGTCAGGATGGGTTTTCTTTTTGAAATCAAATATTGTTATCGTTGACAAACTCCGCCCTGATCCCTTATACTCAGCATGTTCAAATTAGGGAGTAGTCAGCGAAGGAACCTGCGTCGATGTTTCCTTCGTGATAGGGCCAACATACTGGGGTTTTCCCCTGGCTTTATATGAAATGACGAGACTAATCTGCGCCACCGTTACCGGGCAGATTAGGTCTCTTTTTCTATTCTGCCGCCCATCATTCAAGGGAGGAATCTTCTATGGGTCTTTGGGAATTGTTCGTCATCGCGCTGGGGCTCTCGATGGATGCGTTTGCCGTCTCCATCTGCAAGGGTTTGTCCGTCCGCTGCTGCAAAATTAAGCATATGCTGATCTGCGGCCTGTACTTTGGCCTGTTTCAGGGTGCCATGCCGCTCATCGGCTACCTTCTCGGTTCTCAGTTTGAATCGCTGGTCACCGCCATCGCGCCGTATATTGCCTTTGTGCTGCTCGCCCTCATTGGCTTCAACATGATCCGCGAATCCAAGGGCGGCGACGAGGAGTCTGTGGATGACGACTTCTCCGTCAAAGCCATGGTGCCGCTGGCTGTCGCCACAAGCATCGATGCGCTGGTCGTCGGCATCAGCTTTGCGTTCCTGCAGGTCAGCATCGTTCCGGCGGTTTCCTTCATCGCCGCAACGACGTTTGTCTGCTGCGTGATCGGCGTCAAGATCGGCAGCATCTTCGGCAACAGGTACAAGAGCAGCGCGGAATTCTTCGGCGGACTTGTGCTGATCCTGATGGGCTTCAAGATCCTGATGGAGCACCTGCTGGGCTAAACTTCTGGGATACGTTAGGGCTGCCGCTCTAAAAGCTGCTTGGGGATTTCATCCCCAAACCCCTTCTTCGCTTCAGAATGCCATTGGCAAAAATGAACAACGACTAACCAGCAAAAAACGGAAACCGTCTTCCGAATAAGACGGTTTCCGTTTTTCATATTCACTTGATTCGATAAAAGCGCTTGCCGTTCTCCCGCGTCACGTCGCACAGCGCCTGCGCGTCCATGCCGCGCAGATTCGCGATAAAGCGGCAGACATGGGCGACATTGCAGGGATCGTTCCGGCGGCCCCGGACAGGCTCCGGAGCGAGATAAGGGCTGTCCGTCTCGATCATCATGCGATCCAGCGGCATATTCACCGCGACCTCGTGCAGATGCACGGAGCGCTTGA
Organism: Candidatus Ventricola sp.; assembly: GCA_051883735.1. GTDB lineage: Bacteria > Bacillota > Clostridia > Christensenellales > Aristaeellaceae > Ventricola. Next base: position 30,853 of record JBJEUH010000142.1, on the reverse strand, counting down.
GCGTCACCGGGCCGGCGAAGGAGAACATGCAGTCCATGTTCATGTAGACCTTCGCGCTCTCCCAGCTGGCCGAGCAGCAGTGCACCACGCACTTGGGCAGGCGGTTCTTGTGGGCGCGCAGGATGTCAATCACATCGCCGTGCGCATCGCGGATGTGCAGAATCACCGGCTTGTCAAGCGCATACGCCAGATCCAGCTGGCGGGCGAACACGTCCTTCTGCACGTCTCTCGGCGAGAGATCGTAGTAGTAATCCAGGCCGATCTCGCCGAGCGCGACGACCTTCTCCTCCGTCGTCAGCCATTTGGTGAGCACCGGAATGTCCGCCTCCGTAAAATTCTTCGCGTCGTGCGGGTGCACGCCCACAGAAGCATAGTACATCGGCTCACGCCTCGCCAGTTCGACGGATTCCGCGCTCGAGGCCATGTCCGCGCCGACGCAGACGGAGAGCATCTCCGTCTGGCGCATGCGGGCGAACACGTCCTCACGGTCCGCGTCAAACCGATTGTCGTTGGGATGCGAGTGCGTATCGAACAGTCCGATCAGCGGCGGGTATTCCGCCCAATCCTGCTTGCTCATATCAGCCAATCTCGCAGCCGTCCTCCATGTCGGAGTCGACCGTCAGCAGGCTGAGCTTGCTCTCGTCGGCATTCGCCGCGCACAGCAGCATGCCATGGGACTCCACACCGCGGATCTTGCGCGGCGCGAGGTTCGCCAGCAGGACGACCTTCTTGCCCACCATCTCCTCCGGCGTGTAGAACTTCGCGATGCCGGAGACGACGACGCGCTCGGTGTTGCCCACCTTGAGAACGGACTTGAGCAGCTTGTCCGCCTTGGGCACCTTCTCGCACTGCAGCACCTTCGCCACGACGAGCTGAATCTTCTCAAAGTCGTCAAACTGGCACAGATCCTTCTGGGTGAAGACGGTCTTTTCCTCGTCCTTCGGCGCGGGAAGTTCTTCCTTGCCAGCCTCTTCCGACTCGGCAATCGCCGCCAGGCGCTCAGCCTCCAGCAGCTCCAGCTCCTTCTCCACGTCGATGCGCGGGAACAGCGCCTCGCCCTTCTTGACGTGGCTGCCCGGCTTCAGGCCGCCGAAGGTCTTCACGGATTCCCAGGTCTTCTGGTCTTCGTCCGTTACGCCGATCTGCGCGAAGATGCGCGCCGGGGTGCGCGGCATGGTCGGCGCGATGAGCACGGCGACGATGCGCGCGCACTCGAGCAGCACATACAGAACCGTGCCCAGGCGCGGACGGTCCGCCTCATTCTTGGCCAGAATCCACGGCGTGGTCAGATCGATGTACTTGTTGCACTCGCCGATCAGCTTCCAGATTTCCACGAGCGCGCCGGAGAACTGCAGCGCGTTCATGTTCTTCTCGACCCTTTCCCACAGGCTGGTCGCCATGTCGATCAGCTTCTGATCCAGCTCGGTGTATTCCGCGGGCGCCGGGACCACGCCGCCGAAGTACTTCTCGTTCATCGCAACACTGCGGCTGACGAGGTTGCCCAGATCGTTGGCCAGGTCGGAATTGATGCGGCGGATGAGCGCCTCGTTGGAGAACTCGCCGTCGGAGCCGAACGGCATCTCGCGCATGAGGAAATAGCGCACCGCGTCAGAGGAATAGCGCTCGCACAGCTTCACCGGATCGACGACGTTGCCCTTGGACTTGCTCATCTTGCCGCCGCCCATGACCAGCCAGCCATGGCCGAAGACCTGCTTGGGCAGCGGGAGGCCCAGCGCATGCAGCATGATCGGCCAGATGATGGTGTGGAAGCGGACAATCTCCTTGCCGACGAGATGGATGTCCGCCGGCCAGTACTTCTGATAGAGGCTGTCGTCGTCAGAACCGTAGCCCAGCGCGTTGATGTAATTGGTCAGCGCGTCGATCCAGACGTACACCGTATGCTTGGGATCGAAGTCGACCGGGATGCCCCACTTGATCGTCGTGCGGGAAACGCACAGGTCCTGCAGGCCCGGAATCAGGAAGTTGTTGAGCATCTCCGTGGCGCGGGAGGCCGGCTGGATGAAGTCCGGATGCTCCTTGATGTAGTTGATCATCCAGTCCTGATACTTGGAGAGACGGAAGAAATAGCTCTCCTCGCGGGTCTTCTCCACCGGACGGCCGCAGTCCGGGCAGCAGCCGTCCTTGAGCTGCAGCTCGGTCCAGAAGGACTCGCACGGCGTGCAGTACAGGCCCTCGTACTCGCTCTTGTAGATATCGCCCTGATCGTGCAGCTTCTTGAAGATCTTCTGCACGGACTTGACGTGGCGCTCGTCCGTGGTGCGGATGAAGTCGTCGTACTCCACGTCCATCAGCTTCCACAGGTCCTTGATGCCCGCGACGATCTTGTCGACGTAGGCCTGCGGGGTCACGCCGGCCGCGGCGGCCTTGCGCTCGATCTTCTGGCCATGCTCGTCGGTGCCGGTCAGGAAGAAGACGTCGTAGCCGGTCTGCTTCTTGAAGCGCGCCATGGTATCGGCTGCCGTCGAGCAGTAGCTGTGGCCGATGTGCAGATTATCGCTCGGATAATAAATCGGCGTTGTAATGTAGAATGTCGGTTTCTCGCTCATGTTTTCCTCCCCTAAAAAACGTCCCCCGCTGCATAGCGAGGGACGAAATTATCGTGGTACCACCCTGATTCGCGGATCAGCCGAAAGGCCGTCCGCCTCAACGCTCTGTAACGGGAACGCCCGCCGCGCTTGATTCATCGCGGATGCTCCAAAGCCATACCAGCCGTCCCGCTGCCGCCGGCTTTCACCTTGCCCGGCTCTCTTTAGGCGCGATTTGTGGCCGCTCTCTTCTTCATCGCAGTCAATATACCTTTTTATTATAGGGTTTGATCCCGGTTTTGTCAAGCAAAACGATCAGCTTCCGGCGGTAAGCTCCGAGAGGTAGCGCTGCCATACGACGCGCTGCACATCGCCGTTTTCATCCAGATAATACGACAGCTCTACAAAGATCTCCTTATTGTCGCCGATCGGATAGTAATAATGGATGGCGTAATTTCCGTCCACCTCCTTGCGGTATGTGCCGAATTGCGTGTTGGCCGAGTTGTAGTTGTACAGCAGACGGTTGCCGTCCTCATCCAGCGCAGCCTGGCCGAGATCGCGGAACTTGGCGAGCACCTCCTCGGCGCCCATGCCCACGCGCGTCGTGCGCGGCGCGGTCATCTTGGTGCTCGTCGTATCCAGCGCATACAGCACTGGGCTGCCGCCCGTCGTCTTGATGCAGAACCTCGCCGTACCCCAGCTGTACACAGCCTCATAGCTCTCCATGTCCGGGCTGTACCATTCCTGCGTGGGCAGCACCTCATAGCTCTCCGGCGCGCCCCAGGCATTGGTGAACGTCTTGTAGCCCGTCTTGTAGAGCTCCATGTTTTTAAAGGTGTCGTTGGAGTTGAACATGTTCTTGAGGTTGCCCTCCACCTTGTAGGTCACGTTCATCTCATAGCTGATCTTGCCGTTGCTCGATACGGCGATGGCGCGCAGGCGTGAATCGCCGATGGGCAGCTGAATCGGCTCGGTGTAGAGCGTGGATTCCGTCGTCGCCTGCCGTCCGTCGAGCGTGTAGTAGATCGCGACGATCTTTTCGTTCTCCTTCTTGTCCTCGGAGCCCGGACGCAGCGAAACCTTGGGTGCTTTTTTGTATACGCCGGAGGCATAGTTCGCCTTTGGCGCGGCCGGTGTGGGAATGATCACGGTATAATTCGCCGTAATCTGGTCGCTTGGCGTGCCGTTTTCCGTAAAACCGATGGCCTTGATGGTCATCTTGCCCTCCGGGATGTGAATCTGCGTGCCAGCGGTGTACACCAGACCGGATTCCGACGGATCGGTGCCGTCGGTGGTATAGTAGACGGTCTGCCCCTCCGGGATCGCGATGGTCACGTCGATCTCCTCGTTGTAGCGTCCCTCCAGATGGGACAGCGTCGGCGCCGTCGGCGTGTATTCGCGCAGCATGACGGTGAATTCCTGCGTGCTGTTGGCGTTTTCCGCCGCGTTCTTCATCAGGGCCAGCGCCTCCGCGTTGTAGCCCTGCTGCTGATAGATCTTGATCAGGTTGCGGTAGGCGCTCGGATGCGCCGGCGCAATCTCCTGAATCAGCGATTGATAGATGGCAATCGCCTCGTCCGTCCTGCCCAGCTCCGTGTAGGCCTGGCCCATCAGCACCAGCGCATCGACGTTCTCCGGCTCGCGCTCCACGGCGACGCTGAGCATCTCCAGCGCCCGGGTGAAATACGCCTGTTCAAGGAGCTCCCTGCCCAGCGTCACATACGCATCCGTGTTGGCAATGGACCATCCCCACGTCGCCATCAGGCGTTGACCGTTCTCCGTCCGAAAGAGCATGTAACCGCCGGCGGAGCCGATAAACAGCGTGAGCAGCAGAATGACGAACACCACGCGCATCAGCCGCTTGTGCGACTTGCGGTAGATCGGCGGGTCCATCAGCGCGGGGCGCGCGTCCACCTTGCGGCGGATGTGATCCGGCGCCCGGCGGACATGACGGACCTGCGCCTGCTCCCTGGCCGCCTGCTTGCTCAGGCCGAGCGGAACACGGCTGGCGCTGCCCGGGGTTTCTTCAGGCTGATTCTTGCGCTTCGGCGTGGACACGGTGCCCTTCTTCGCTTCTCCTGCCTGTTCTCTTTTGTGTTTGACCTCGTCTGTATCCGGGGCGACACGCCGCGAAACGCGTACCGGTTCGTGCGGCTCGGGGAGATCGGCGTCAGCATGCCTGCGCCTGAACACCCGCTGTACAGCCGAACAGCCCGGACAAACGCGAACGGTATCGGGCAGCTCCCGACCGCAGTTTGGACAAATCACGAAAGCGGTTCCTCCTTGTTGCTTGAAAATGCGTCATCCAGATGAAACGGTGCGGCTCAGATTCTCTTGAGGGACTCGTAATACGGATCGCCGCTGAAATCGCGCTCCGGCGGGCGCTCGCCGCCCAGCGCGTCGATGGCGCTGACAATCTCCACATAGTCGAGGTAGTGGGTATTGTCGTCAAGCGCGGCGGCAAGCAGCACAGGCAGCGCGCGGTCATCGCCAAATTTCGCCAGATAGGAGGCGAACAGCGCGTGGCGATCCTCGCAGTGCTCAAAGCGCTCCATCAGCAGCATGAAAATGCGGTCGACGCCCGGGAAATTGCTCAGAATGTCCGCAAAGATGTCGCGCCCCGTCTCCTTCGCGGTATCCAGCGCCGCCAGAATCGGCTCGACCACCGCATCGCCCATGGACAGCAGAGACTCCGCGCACATATCGCCCTTCTCGTCCGGCTCCTCAAGCGTGCGGATAAAGTCGATGTACGCCTGCATCGGCGCACAGCTCTCCAGCTCGCGCAGAAGGGAAATGGCCGTCAGCGCCGCCTCGTGCGGCACATGCTCGCCAAAGGGCAGCGCCAGCAGCTTCTCTTCCGCCTCGCCGCCCAGCGCCGTGATGCGCTCCAGCAGCAGATCGGGCACCGGCACGTTCTGCTCGTAATAGGCGCACATCCAGTCAATCAGCATGCCCGCGTCGTCAAACTGATCGAAATATGCCTCCGGAGACAGGCCGTCCAGCCAAGCCGCCGGCGTGCTCATGAACTCCATGTAGATTTCCGGCATCATCGCCTCGATGGCGTCCATGTCGTTGTTGTACTTCTCGGCGTTTTTCGCCATCCAATCACGCGTGTAGCGCTCAAACTGCTTGTCAAAATCAATACACTTCATGTGAATCTCCCTCGCTTGCTTCATGATGTGGTTGAAGGCTCATCCGGCTTCTCCTGCATGCAGCGCTCAAACCGACGCAGCATCCTATGCAGCAGCCGCACAGAAATGCCATTTCTTCTCGCAATGCTCCGCTCATCGACGGCCCGCCCGGCCTGTCGGCCATACAGCGCTTCAAGCGCCGCAGCACAGGCGTCCTCCTCCCGCCCTTTGGGCTGCGGGTATGCCTCCAGATACCGAAGAAAGACCTGCAGGAGCGCCTGAGGCGCGTCCGGATAGGCGCCGGAGAGTGCGTCGGATGCGCGCTGGACAATCTGTGAATTCGCCATGCTGCTGTGCGCCGGCTGCGTGCTGATGCCTCCGGCCGCCAGGCGGACCAGCCGGCCGCCGATGTCCACGCAGTACGGCTTAAATCCTTCCTTGGCCGTCAGCACCTGAAGAATGTTCAGCTTGACGCTGTCAGCTAGCAGCGGATCGGTCAGCGCGTCCAGCAGCACCTCACGAGCCGCATCCGCCGGTATGGCGGTCAGCAGAATCAGCGCGACCATCTTGGTATGCGAACCGGCCATCGGCGAATGAAGCGCCCATTCGCACAGCCGGCACACCCTTTGAAGGGACGCCGGGTCCGCGCAGATCTCATCCGGCGAAATGTAGAGCCTGGAAATGATCTCTGCTGCCCGGTTCACGCCCTCCTCATGCGTCACGTCGACGCCCAGCGAGAACCGCTCTGTCGGCGTTTTCTCCTCTCGCGAAAGCCTATAGAAGAACTCGCAGACCGTGTCTTCCGGAAGCAGGCCGCACAGCCGCCCGAACAGGCGGCTCGCCTCCTTCGTCCGGCCCAGATTGAGCAGCGCGCAAGCGCGCAGCTTCATGCCGTGCGTGTGATACGGCTCCCGCGCGAGCAGCTTTTTCGTCATGCGCATCGTCAGCGCATCGTCTCCGTGCTTCGCGCTCTCCATCGCCACCGAGAACAGATCGTCCGGCTCCCTGGCCCGCATCGCAGCCAGGCACATGGCCCGGCGGGACAGCCCGGCTTCCCCCATCGCGGCATACGCGTCGGAGAGCACGCACAGCGTCTGCACCCTGCCGGGTGCCATGCGGTGCGCGCGGCTTGCGGCGTCCACAGCCTCGGGCAGCTGCATGCGAAGCAGATGGCAGCAGGCCAGCATGGTGTATCCCCGCGCCGTCTCGTGCAGCCGAAGGGAGTGCTCCATCAAATGCTGCGCTGCGGCCGTCTTTCCCTCCTGCAGACGCGAAGCCGCCCTGTGCTCCAGCATCCGCGCCCGAGTCCTGCGGCTGCGCATGCGCGGCCGGTTGAGCTCTTCCAGGAGCTGGCGGCCGAGCGCCGAAGCCATCTCCCCGGAAACCTCCGTTTTCTCTTTACAGGAGAGGAATTGCTCATAATAGGAGACCGCGCGATCAAAATCGCCCCGCTGCGCGCTGAGCAGCGACAGATCAAGCAGCGCCTCCGCCTTGTGCGCGCCATCCCGGCGGACCACGCGCAGATACGAACGCGCCGCTTCCTCATCGCAGCCCATTTCCGTATAGACGCGGGCCGCTTCCATCTCAATGTCTTCCTGAATGCCAAATTGGTTTCTGGCCTTGCCAAGGAGCGCCATCGCCTCGTCATACCGACCTGCACGCCGATGCTTCGCAGCACGGCTGACCAGATAATCGCTCGTGCGGCTGATCGTTATCACGTTGCTCACGGACAACCTCCTGTTCATGCTCATCCGGGAGGATGATTATGCTTCATCTTCTTCCTTCTTCGCCTGCTCAAGAAGCCTTTCAAGCTCCTCACCGGTAAAGGCATAACGGCTGCGGCAGAAATGGCAGGTCACCTCGCAGCCATGCTGCGTGCGGATGAGCTCGCGAATCTCCTTTTCGCCCATGGACAGCAGCACGCGCTCGATGTACTCGCGAGAGCAGTCGCACTTGAGCTCAAGCGGGATTTCCTCCAGCACCTCCGGCTCCAGGCCGCGGAAGCAGGCATATGCCAGCTCCTCGAGCGTCATCTCCTGCAGCAGCTGAGAGATCGAGCCAAAGAGCTCCGCGCGGATCTCCAGGGCGTCCAGCAGCTCATCCGAGCAGCCAGGCATCGCCTGAATGAGGATGCCGCCGGCGGAGAGCACCGTTTCGCCCACGAGCGTGCCCAGCGCGCAGAGGGACGGCGTCTGCTCGGACTCGAGATAGTACATCGCAAAGTCCTCGGCGATTTCGCCGGAAACCAGCTGTACGCGGCCGACGTACGGCTCGCCGTAGCTGAACGAGCGCATGATCGTCAGCTGGCCGTCCTTGCCCAGCGCGCCGCCGACGTCCAGCTTTCCATTCGGCTTGAGCGGCAGCTCCACCTGCGGATGCTCGACCGTCACCTTGACCACGCCGTCCGGACCGGCCACGCCGCAGATCGGGCCGGCCGGACCGCCGCCGTTGATCGTCGCCGTGATTCGGTCTCCCTCGCTCTTGAGGCCCGCGCCCATGATGGACACCGCCGCCAGCATGCGGCCCATGGCCGCCGTGCAGGTATTGCTGGCGTTGTGCATGTCGCGCGCCTGCTGCGCCATTTCCGTCGTATCGCACAAAAACACACGCGCTTCGCCGCCCTTGAGCGTCATGCGAAGCAGCCTGGATTTTTTCTGCTCCATTGTCCTTTCCTCCTGTTGCGCAGATGCTCACAGCGTGAACGCCTGCTCCTGCGGTCTGCGCGCTGTATAATGAATTCGTGTGTCGCTTTCGACGGGCGCATCCCTGCGCATCCCGCCGTACGCGTGAATCTCCTCAAACCCCGCCTCGCCAAGCCACGCGGCGATCTCCTGCCGGCTGTGCGCGCGCTGGCGGTGCTGCTCGCGGAAGCGGCGGTAGCGTCCGTCCGCCTCGCGCACGAAGAACGTCACGTCCATCGTCAGCACATGCGTCTGCCGGTTCAGCGCGTTCTGCCAGAGCGTCGTGATTCCATCGCGTTCCTCGCCGAAGAACGCATCGCCCATCTCGTCTTCCAGCTTATGCCGGCTGGAGCAGTCAAAGCACAGCACGCCGCCGGGCAGAAGCTGGGCGTATGCAGCGCGAAAGAACGCCCTGACGTCCTGCGGCGTGGTCAGATAGTTGACGCCGTCGCAGGTCGCCAGCACGGCGCCGACACGGCGCGGCAGCGTGAGCCGCCGCATGTCCTGCCGCACAAAAGCGGCGTTCACGCCCCAGGCCCGTGCCTTCTCCTCCGCGCACCTGAGCATCGCGGCGGAGAGATCGACGCCCACGACGTTCAGCCCCGCCCTGGCCAGGCGCACCGTCAGGCTTCCCGTGCCGCAGGCGCATTCCGCCGTACGCGCGGGCAGCTCGCCCAGCGCGCCGCGAATGAGCGAAAGATAGTATTCGCTCCAGGCGTCATAATCGTAATCGTCCATCAGCGCATCGTATACGCCTGCAAAATCATCGTACATCGTCCTTCGTTTTCTCCTGATCCATATGCGCGAGAATTCCGCCGATCCGTCCGCTTTCCTTTGCGGACAGGCCGGCCCAGCCAACTTCGAGCACCCGGTCAAGCAGCCCAGCCGCCTCGGCTGCACGGTACTTGCTCCGTTCCCGATGGGTCGGCTTTTTGTACAGCACAGGCATCCCTTCACCCCCCCAGGGAGCATTCTCCCCGATAGGCAGTGCTTTCATGCCGTCCGCGGATCAGACCTCTTCGTCGTCCTCATCTTCATCGTCGTCATCCAGCAGCTCGTCTTCCTCCGTATGCGGGCGAAGGCCCATGCCCACCTGCGCGCCTTCGATGTGCGGATTGAGGAACTTATCGAACACGCTGTTGGCTACAGACGCGTACACCAGACGGGAAAATGCGAAGCCGAAGAGCATATAATACAGCGACATCACCAGGATCAACACGCCGCTGCCGATGTAAATCCCCATGAACAGCAGCGCGATCGGGATGAATGTGATCAGCCGCGCCATCAGCATCTGCGGCAGGCGCGCAACCGCCATGAAGAGCGCGTTTTTCAGCAGCGCAGAGAACCTGAGCTCATAGCCGATCATCATCGGATAGAGCAGCGGCAGCATCAGAATCCAAATCAGCGTCGCCGAGAACACCAGAATCAGCGGAAGCAGCATCACGGTGTTGCTGGAAGCCAGCGTTCCGTAGTACATGACCGCCGTATACGCCAGAACGGGCACCAGGGCCGTGATGACGGACACCGGCAGCGCCTGCTTCCAGTTGCTCTTGAACGCATCCTTAAAGTCCGAGAACAGGAACGCGTGCTGATCGCGCGCCCAGTTGCGCATGACGTACGCCGCGCCCGCGGAGGACGGTCCCGTAATTGCCGTGCACGGAATGACGCCGATGAGCCACATCATCAGATAGCTGCCCATCGTGCCCATGAGCTGCTGCACGCCGTCTTCCATCTCCAGCATCGACTGCGCGTCGATGGACTGAATCGCCACCAGATTGATATACGTCCAGATCAGGAACGGCAGCCAGAAGATGAGCTGCAGAAAATTGATCTTGATCAGATCAAAGAAGTGATCCTTGAGCACAAGGAAAAACAGCGAGACGCGGTTTTTGGGCATATCCATCTCGCTGTAATCGCGCTTGCCCGCCTTGCCGTAATACAACCTGTCAAAAAAGCCCATTTGTATTCCTCCTCAGTCCCTTATGAAACGGTGTTCACCAGGCCGGCAAACAGCGCCAGGCCCGGAAGCAGCGCTTCCTCGTCAAAGTCAAACGTCGAAGCGTGCAGCGGTGCGGTATGCGCTTCATCCATGCAGCCGCAGAAGACGAACACACCCGGCACGCTGAGCTGATAGTACGAGAAGTCCTCCGCCGTCATGCGCGGCTTTGCCTGCAGGAAACGGTCGCCAAGGACAGCTCGGACGCGCTCGAACTCTCTTTCGTCGTTCTCCACACATGGATAGAATACGCGCTTGATGAACTCCGTCTCCACGCCGAATGCCGCTTCGACGCCCTTCAGATCGTCGCGGATGCGCGCCTCAAGCCCCTCGTACACCCTGTTGGAGAATGTGCGGACGATGCCCTCCATTTCCGCGCGGGCTGCGAGGATGTTGCGCTGCTCGCCTGCGCGCACCCTGCCGATGGTAATGAGCGCCTGCTGACAGGGATCGACGCTGCGCGCGACGGTCGTCTGAAAGAGCGTGAGCAGATGGCCCATGGCCGTGATCGCGTCCGTGCCCAGGTGCGGTGTCGCGCCGTGCGCGCTTTTTCCGTGGATGACAAAGTCCATCTCGCATGTCTGCGCCATGATCGGGCCCGCGCAGCAGGCGATCTTTCCCTTGGGCACGTCCGGCATCATGTGCATGCCGTAGATCACATCGACATGGGGATTCTCCAGCGCGCCCTCGTCGATCATTCGCTTTGCTCCGCCGACGGTCTCCTCCGCCGGCTGAAACAGCAGCACCACGTCGTCGATCAGCTTCCCGCGATGATCGCGCAGCCACTGCGCGAAGGTGAGCAGATTTGCCATGTGGCCATCGTGACCGCAGGCATGCATGAAGCCTTCATGCGTGGAGGCATAGCTGCATCCCGTCTCCTCGCGCACAGGCAGCGCATCAATATCCGCGCGGAAGGCCACTACGCGGCCCTGCCCGTTTCCCCTGAACACCGCACGCACGCCCGTACCGGCGAACACGCGCAGATCGTCCGGCGCAAGCCTGCTCAGCTGATCCATCAGATAAGCCTGCGTCTTGTGCTCTGCCTCGCCGATTTCAGGAATTCTGTGCAGCGCACGCCTGTGCGCACGCAGCTGCTCCAGATAGCCTCGCGCCTCGATGTCAAGCTGTCTTGTGTCCATACCGTATTGCTCCATTTCACTGATATCGGCGCGCATTCGTTCTCCCTGTGCGCGGCTCAATTGACTTTTATTTTACCACACATGCGCAAAAATGAAAAGTCGGGGTGCACATTTCATCAGTCTGGGGCGTATTTTTTATCAGGCGGGTCAACGGCCTTGACATTTGAGGCGCCAAATGCTATGATGGACGCGATATCGTCCACTTTATCACGATAAAGCGGGCCTCTGAAAGGATGGATGTACATGGAGCGCAAATGGCGCGTAGCGGTCGTTGGCGCAACCGGCATGGTTGGCCAGCGCTTTGTTTCCCTGCTTGCCGATCATCCCTGGTTTGAAATCGCGGCCCTTGCCGCTTCTGCGCGCAGCGCGGGCAAGACCTACGAGGAAGCCGTTTCCGGCCGCTGGGCCTTCAGCTGGCCGATTCCCGCGCAGATCAGGAGCATGACCGTGTTTGACGCCGCCGACGTGGAGCGCGTGACCGGCCAGGTTGACTTTGTCTTCTGCGCTGTGGATATGAAGAAGGATGAGATCCGCGCGCTGGAGGACGCCTATGCGAAGACCGAGACGCCGGTCGTCTCCAACAACTCCGCGCACCGCGGCACACCGGATGTTCCGATGATCATCCCGGAGCTGAACCCCGAGCACGCGGACGTAATCGAGTATCAGCGCAAGCGTCTGGGCACGAAGACGGGCTTCGTCACCGTCAAGCCGAACTGCTCCATCCAGTCCTATGTGCCTGCGCTGACCGCGCTCAAGGACCTGAACCCCACCCGCGTGGTGGTCTCCACCTATCAGGCGATCTCGGGCGCGGGCAAGACGTTCGCGCGCTGGCCGGAGATGGTCGACAACGTCATCCCCTATATCGGCGGCGAAGAGGAAAAGAGCGAGCAGGAGCCGCTCAAGATCTGGGGCAAAGTGGAGGGCGGCGTGATCGTCCCGGCTAAGGCCCCGATCATCAGCGCACACTGCATCCGCGTCGCCGTGGCCGACGGCCACATGGCCGCCTGCTGGGCGAGCTTTGAAAAGCCGGCGTCCAGGGAGGAGATCATCGAGCGCTGGCGCACCTTCGAGGGCCTGCCGCAGAAGCTGAATCTGCCCAGCGCCCCGCATCCGTTCATCCAGTACTGCGAGGAGGATAACCGCCCGCAGACGAAGCTGGATCGCGACTTTGAGCGCGGCATGGGCGTTTCGATGGGCCGCCTGCGCGGAGATTCGCTGTTTGACTGGCGCTTTGTCGGTCTGTCCCACAACACGCTGCGCGGCGCTGCCGGCGGCGCTGTGCTGATTGCCGAGCAGCTCTGCGCGCAGGGCTACATTCCGAAGAAGTAATTCCCACCCTTTTCAGACACATATTGCCCGCCGCACGACGGAAACACTTGAGACAGCTGTTTCCCCGTGCGGCGGTTTTGTTATGGAGTTTCGTTCATCAGGCGCTTGCCCCGGCTGCCCGCCGGGTTCCCTTTTGCCATGGTCTCAGGAGGAATGCCATGTGTTTGCCAATGCATCCCCACTCTTCACGGGCTGCGCGACCGCGCTCGTCACCCCTTTTCTGCCGGACGGCTCTCTGGATGAGGCAGCCCTCAGACGGTTGATTGCACTTCAGCTCGACGCGGGCATCGATGCGCTGGTTCTGCTGGGCACCACCGGTGAGCCCTGTACGCTCAGCATGGATGAACGCGAGCGCGTCATCACCATCGGCCTTGAGGCCGTCTCCTCGCGCATTCCGATACTGATCGGCACCGGCTCCAACGATACCCGCCGCGCAATCGAGTATGCCCGACAGGCCAAAAAGCTCGGCGCGCAGGGCCAGCTCAGCGTGACGCCCTATTACAACAAGACGACGCAGACCGGCCTTTCGCGCCATTACAGCGCCATTCTGGACAGCTGCGACCTGCCCATGATCCTCTACAACGTGCCCAGCCGAACGGGTATGAGCATGAAGCCGGATACCCTCGCGCAGCTCGCCGTTCATCCCAACATCGCCGGACTGAAGGAAGCGAGCGGCGACCTCTCGCTTGCCGCAGATTTTCTTGAGCGCACCCATGGCAAGCTCCCGCTTTACAGCGGCAACGACGATCTGATTGTGCCGCTGATGGCGCTCGGCGCTTCCGGCGCCATCAGCGTATGCAGCAACATCCTTCCCCTACAGACGCGGCTCATCACCTTCGCCTGCCAAAACGGCTGCTTTGACGAGGGAGCGGACGCGCAGCAGGCGCTGCTTCCGCTGATGCGCGCGCTGTTTACACAGGTCAATCCCATCCCCATCAAGGCGGCGCTTGCCATGATGGGCCTCATTCATGACGTAGTGCGCCTGCCGCTCGTGCCCATGGACGAACCGGAAAGAAGCCGTTTAAGGCGCATCCTTTCCGATTATCGCCTGATTGCAAAGGAATAAAACGCAAGGCTGTGCCTGACCTTCATGTATCGATAAAGAATCAACTCCCGCGCTTCACGGGAGTTGATTCATGCTCTGCGCCTGCCATCATGCAGCATTATCTCAGCTTGTTCAGCGTTGTTTCAAACTTTTCGGGCAGCGGCGCGCAGAGCGTCATGCGCTCGCCCGTCGTCGGATGGGTGAATGCGAGGCTGTACGCGTGGAGCATCAGGCGCGGAACGTGCACGCTCGTTTTGATGTTCGGCGCGTAGATCCTGTCGCCCAGAAGCGGATGACCGATGGAATGCATGTGCACGCGTATCTGGTGCGTTCTGCCGGTCAGCAGGTGCACATCCAGATAGGTTGCGCCGCTGAGCCGCTCCAAGACCCTCCATTCCGTCTGCGAGGGCTTTCCGTCGGGCACGATCGCCATCTTCTTGCGGTCGACCGGATGGCGCGCGATCGGCGCGTCGATCAGCCCCGCTTCTTCGGGAAAATGGCCAAACGCCACCGCGCGGTAGTGCTTCTCCATCGTGCGCGCCTTGAACTGCTCGCTGAGGGCTGCGTGCGCCTTGTCGTTCTTTGCAATCAGGATCAGTCCCGACGTGTCCTTGTCCAGGCGATGCACGATGCCCGGGCGCATTTCGCCGCCGATGCCGGAGAGATCATGCACATGATACAGCAGCGCGTTGACAAGCGTCCCATCCTCGTTGCCGGCCGCCGGATGCACCACCATGCCGCACGGCTTGTTGACGATCACCACATCCGCGTCCTGATACAGGATATCCAGCGGGATGTCCTGCGCAGCGATGGCCACCGGGCGCGTCTGCGGCACTGCCAGCGCGATGCGCTGCCCCGCAGCCACCTTGAAGGCAGGCTTGACCTGCACCTCGCCGTCAACGGAGACGGCGCCCTCAAGCATCAGGGCCGATATGCGCGAACGGGAAAACTCCGTATGGGCGCGCAGGTATGCGTCGATGCGCATGCCGTTGTCCTGCTGATCCACCGTCAATTCAATGATCTGATCCATGTTCCTCTCCCGTAGTGTACTCGAGCCTTCCCGTCAGCAGCAGGATGAGCAACACGGCAATCGAACCCGTGATGGCGATATCCGCCAGATTAAAGACCGGGAAATCAAACAGCAGCAAACGGATGTAATCCGTCACCCCTCCGTAAACGATCCGGTCGATCAGGTTGCCCACGCCGCCGCCGATCATCACGCAGAGCGCCGCCTGGGCCGCGCGCGTCAGGCGCATGTTCCTGCCGGCATAGATGCACAGCGCAAGAAGCAGCGCCGCCGAAACCACCGCAAGCAAAACGGCATTCCCGGAAAACAGGCTGAAAGCTGCGCCCGTGTTGAAGCTGGGCGTAATGGCGACGATGCCGGGAATTTCAAAGAGCGTCCGGCTCTGGGCCTGGCGGCGAATCACCGCCTTGATCGCCTGATCCGCTGCGGCAACAGGGACGCCCAGGCTCATCAGTTTCCTCATCATGATCCGAGATTGTTCTCCACGATCCGCACCAACTCCGCCAGGAATTTGCCAATCACCGGCAGATTGCTCAGCGCAATGTTTTTCAGAATATACAGCAGCAGCGCGCCCAGCACGGAAAAGCCGAGCGAAAAGCCCACGCCGCGCGCAATGCCGCTCAGAAAATCAAAGAACAGCCGCTTGCGCCAGTCATGCACATAGCGAAGGTACGCTTCCAGGTGCATCAGCTCCAGGCGCTGCGCCAGATGCTCAAACCTGCGCAGGATAAAGTCAAAATCGAAAGGATTCATCCGCGTCCCTCCCAAGCCTATCATGCTTGAAAGACGGCAGAATTATCCTGCTGAGCGGCGCCGGCAAAAGAAAAAGGCAGGGCCGCGCCCTGCCCAAGTCTTGCTTACAGCAGCTTCTTGATCTGATCCAGGGACGCGTTCTGCGCATCCACGACCTTCTTCAGGGAAGCATAGTAATCCGCCGTCTGCTTGCGCAGCGCAGCGAGCTTCTCCGTCAGATCGGTGATCTGGCTCTCCGCGCTCGACCGGATGGTCGCCGCTTCCTGATTGGCCTTGCTCACGATTTCCTCCGCACGGACGTCGGCAGCCGCGACGATCTCCTCGTAAGCGCCCTTCGCCTTGGAGAGCACCAGCTCAAAGCTCTCGGTGTGGCGCTCCGGCGCAGCCTGCACCGGGGCGGCCGGCGCGGCCTGAACGGTCTCCGGACGGGCGGCGAGCTGAGCCTTCGCCTGCTCAAGCTCGCTGCTGAGCGCCGCAATCTGCTCCTTCAGCTTCTCGGTCTCCGCCTCACGGTTCTCCATTTCCTCGAGAATTTCGTCGAGGAAGGCCTCGACCTCGTTGTTGTCGTAACCATTCTTGACGACCTTGAACACCTTGTTGACGATCGTATCCAGCGTGATAGCCATGGGAAGAGCTCCTTTCAAAGCAAATGTTCATCAAATTACTCGTACCGGAAAAGGGTAATTCCGATACGCTGTTTCCTGGTCATGCCGTCCACAGACACAAGACGCACGCGTCCTCTGCCGCGCAGGGAGAGCAGCGCGCCTTCCTTCAGCGGCGCATCCACCCGATCGCATGCAAGGTGATCGACCTTGACCAGACCGGCCCGGATGCTCTCGGCCGCCTCGCCGCGGGAAAGCTTGTAGGCTGCGGCGAGCACACCGTCCAGCCTGAGCGAGCTGACGACGGCGGAAAACCGCGTTCCCTCCGGCTCCGGCATCTGCGGCGTCTCGGTGAGCGCGCAAAAATCAAGCGGCGTTCTGCCTGCACTCTTCATTGACTGCGCGATAAAATCAGCCGTCTGCGCATGGGCAAACAGATAAATATCCGCCCCTGCAATGATCATATCGCCTGCGCAGGATCTTGTCAAGCCCAAAGCCATAAATGACCCCAGAAGATCCCGATGGGAAACGGAGCAAAACTTTGCAGAATACCGGCTGTGCAGGCAGACAACGGGATACTGATCCGTGCCAATCTCCTCGGAGACCGGGCTGAAGCAGCCCACCACGCGCTCCGCCTGATCGTATCCGCCCCAGACGGAGAGCTTCGCGCCGTACTGCCTGGCCAGGCGCCTGCTCAGCTCGGCCTCGGCCGGATCAAGGAAGCGCGTGAAGCGGATCAGGCCCTTTTCCCCCGCGAGCTTTGCGGCGTTTTCGAGCGCCTTCTGTATATCTTCCATGCTTTGAGCGCTTACCTGTATCGTGCGCGGTTGGCTGCGTAAATATCCTCTTCGATGATCTCCACGTTTTCCGGCGCGAGCAGATAGGAAAGATGCGCGACCTTGATCATCCTGCCCTGAAGGGCGAACGCCGCGCCGCTGAGCAGATCCACCACGCGACCGCAATCCTTTGGATCGATATTCTCGAGGTTGAGCAGAATGCTCTCCCCGCGCAGCAGATACTTGATGATCTCGCGGCTTTCCTCGATCTGGCGAACGTTGACGATGCGCTCGCAATGCGTGTACTGCGGCTCCTGCGCCGCACGGGGATCCATCCGCGCATCGTGGATCACGTTGCCGCGGCGGGAAGAAGCGCGGTTCTGGCTCTGCGCGTCCGTCCTTCGCGGCTGAGGGGCCGGTTCTTCCTCTTCTTCATCCTCATAGACAGCCTGCTGCTTGTTGCGCATCGCGCTGCCAAAGGGAAACCGGAACGAAAAGCCTGAGCCTTCCTCTTCCTCGTCTTCCTCTTCATCCTCAAGCTCGTTTTCCTCGAGCTCCTCCTCGCGTTCATCCTCGTCTCCGCCCGTAAAGCCGAGCTTTCTGGAAAGCGAGCTCAAAAAATTCATGAATGCGTATCCCCCTTGAGCGTATCCTCTGCCTGGCCTGCGGGCGCAGCGTATGCGCGGGATCCGAAGATCGCAGAGCCAATCCGAACGTGCGTCGCACCCTCCTGCGCCGCAAGCAAGTAATCGCCGGACATGCCCATGGACAGCTCCTCAATCCGGGTACCGGCAATGTTTTCCTCTTTTAGTGCATCAAACAGGCTGCGCATCCGCGTAAAGTACGGGCGCAGCGCGTCATCGTCGTCCATATTGGGCATGACGGCCATCAGGCCCCGGATTTCAAGACCCGGCAGCGCGGCGGCCATCCTTGCAAAGGACAGCGTCTGCGTCACAGGCACGCCGCCCTTCTGCGGCTCATCGCCGATGTTGACCTGAATGAGCACCGGCATGCGCAGACCATGCTGCTGCGCGCGCCGGTCGATCTCCTGCGCAAGGCTCATGCGGTCCAGCGACTGAATCATGCCGACTTTATCTATTATATATTTAACCTTGTTGTTTTGCAACCGTCCAATGAGATCAATTTGAAAAGAAGCGTCGAGATACGGCAGCTTTTCCATGATTTCCTGCACGCGGTTTTCGCCCAGGCGCGTGATGCCCGCCTCGCGAACAGCGTTGACCCTGGCCGCCTCGACGGTTTTGCTCACCGCGATGATCTGCGGCGCGCGGCCCCAGCGCTCCGCGGCGGCGTCTTCAAGCTCTCTGCGGATTTTCTGAACCCGGCAGCATATTTCCTGTTCCATCATGTTCACCCTCTGCTTTAAAAGAGCAGGACGGTCTTTCCGTCTTCCAGCGGCGAGCCCGACAGCGTCGGACGGACGAAAGCCGTCTTCTCGTCCGGATAGGAGATCACCGTCACCGGCACAAACGTCTGCATGCCGCCCTCCAGCACCACCACGCCGATCATGTTTTCCAGCGAATACAGCGCATTGATGGGCACGTACACGCCGGAGACGAAATCGCCCACGGTCGCACCGCAGGTGCGGATGTTGAGCACCGGCTCCACGCTCGAATCCACGCGCATGCGCAGCAGCAGGTCGCCGCCGATGCGCGTGAAGGATTCCACCTGTGCAGAAAGCACATAGTTGTCAAAGCCGGTCAGCTGCATCTGGTATGCCTCGCCGACGACGGGATTCCAGTCCTTGTTCGTGCACAGAAACAGCGCGTACCACTCGTCCTCGATGACCGTGCGGAAGATCGAATCGCTTCCGCGCTCCGCCGCCGTGGCGCCCTGCGGCGCAATGCCGCGGATGACGGACCGGACGTCGCTGGGCGTCAGCGTGCCGTATGTTTTGGCATTGACCATATTCTCGTAGCCGTCCGTATAGAAGCTGACGATGCAGTCCTCATTGGCCGTGTAGGTCGTCGTCCAGCTTTCGATCTTCTTGAGCTGGTCGTTTTCGACCTTGTACAGCTCAGATAGCGTCTGATCATCCGGATACTTCTGGCGCAGGTAATTCTTGCGCACCGTCAGCGCGCTCTGCAGCTGCGACTCCAGATTGCTCAGGCTGCCCACGCCGCGGCCCTGCACGAGCGTGCGCACCTGCTGCGCCAGCGAAGAAATCTCATCGTTGTTTGCGTCAAGCGCCGCGTCGACGTAGGTATTCAGCACCTGATTCACATGATAATTCTGAATCTCCTCGCGATACGTCTGCAGCCGGTTGATCTCCGTCTGATTGTAGCCGGAGGAATACACCTTGCAGATGACGCTCGAGCGCGAGACCCGGCTGCCCTCGCTGGCAATGAAGTCGACGCTCGTCTTGTTCTCCGTCTCATAGAGCGTCTCGTTGCGCGCGATGACCACCGTGCCCTGGTATTCGTCGCCCAGCACGCCGCTGCGCGCAATCGCCGTCGTCGCGCTGCCCCTGACAAGGCCGCTGATCTGCCAGGCGGCGACGCCCAGCAGCGCCAGCACCGCAGCGAGGATCAGCAAGCGAACGGCAAGCGATACGCCCTTCTTTTTCTTTTTTCTCTTCTTCTTCGCGCTCATTGCTCGTTCAGGCCTTCTTCAACGTCCGTGGGTTTCGCCGTCATCACCCAAATGGCGCTCTTCTGTCCGCTGAGCGTCAGGTCATAGCGGGCCAGCATGCGTACGCCCTGTGTCTTGCGCAGCGTGCTTTCCGCGTGCGTCAGCGACGCGATGACGATCAGGCGGCCCTCCTCCTCCAGAATGCGCCGCGCCTCAAACAGCGCGTTGCGCAGGTCCGATTCAAGCCCCGCGGTCTTTTCCGCCTTGACCGGCAGATACAGGACGACCGCCTGCTGGCTCCCGTCCGCCAGATCGGTATAGCCGCTGGAACCCTCGCATACGCGCACGCCGCGCAGCTTTCCCTCGATCAGCTTCGCGCTGGCGCGGTCCGGACACACACAGGTCAATGCGCGCGCACCGCCGTTTTTGAGCGCTGCGGGCAGGGACACGTTGGTGCAGCCCAGCACGGTCGCGTTCTTTGCGCCGCAGCTGGAAAGGAAGGAGACCACCGCGCAGACGTCCGTGCGCAGCTGTCCCTCCTGGCGGGTTGCGGACTGCTTGCCCAGCCGCCAGAGGAAATACGACGCCTCCGGTCGGCAGAGCACCCACAGCTCCACATCCGGGCGCTCACGGTAAGTGCGCATGCCGGTGTTCTCGCAGATGACCTTTTCGAGCATGTCCACATAGCGCATGTTCGCCGAGACGAGCTTGTCGCCCATCGCCGTCACAATGCGGAAGCGTTTGCCCTGGGTTTCCTCATATGGGAAGCGGTCCAGCCAGCTCCCCGAGGACAGCAGGCGCTTGACCGCGTCATCGACGCCGGCGACCGGCTTCATCTGAAAAAGCACGCTGAACGTCTGATGGACAAACGGAAACGACGGCTCCCTGACGCTGCGATACAGCGCCGCGCCCGGCACAATGCGCTCCACGGCGACGCCGCCTTCCTTGCGCAGCATCGCCTCAACAGGCTTTTCAAGTCCCTGAACAAACGTGGAAAAATACAGTTTCTTCATAACGCCTAAATCCTTTACAACCTCTGTTTGGCGATCACTCACCGGTGCGTCCGCTGATACTGGAGCAGCATCCTGAAATACGCGTCACCATAATTATAAAACGCATTGTCCGCCACCATGCGCAGAAGCCGGTCCGCATCGCACCAGCGCACGGCGCAGACCTCCTCCTTCTGGAGCACAAAGTCCTCCGCAGGCCGGTCGATTCTGAGTGTGAACACATGGCAGAAGGAATTGGTCCTTTTGAGGCACGCGATCCGCTTGAGCTCATCCTCCCGCGCGTCATAGCCCAGCTCCTCGCGAAGCTCGCGGCGCGCCGCTGTCAGCGCATCCTCGCTGGCCATAGCAGAGCCGCCGGTCACAGCCCACAGGCCGGGCTTCCACTGCACCGTCATCGAGCGCTTCTGCACGAGGAACTCCCCGCGGCTGTTCACCGGCCAGATATGCACGCACAGGTGGTAAAGCCCTGCGGGCACCTCCTCGCCGCGCACCATCGTGCGGCCGGTCTTCTGGCCGCTTCCATCATACAGATCCCAGAGTTCAGCCGCCATATGCCGCTCCGTTCATCGCCTCGATGCGCCGGGCGATCGCCTCCACCGTCTGCTCAATCTGAAGACCTTCCGCGTCCAGCACGACGTCCGCCTCCCTTTCATACAGCGGTATGCGCTCGTCATACAGATCGGAAAGCGTCTGGCCCTCGCGCAGCGTCACGCCGCGGGTGGCCAGGTTGGACAGTCTGCGCTCGATCTCCTCATACGGCAGACGGATATAGACCACCAGGCCGCTTTCGTGCAGATGCCTCATGGCGCGGGCGCCGTATACCACGCTGCCTCCGGTCGCGATGACGGTTTTGTTGCAGGAAAGGCTGAGAATCGCCTCTTCCTCGCGCGCCAGAAACGCGTCGATCCCGATCTCCTCGATGATCCGCTGAAGCTTCCTGCCCTCCTTGGCCTGGAAGACCACATCCGTATCGACAAACGCCATGCCCAGCGCCTTGGCCAGCAGCACGCCTACGGTGCTCTTGCCGCAGCCCGGCATGCCGATCAAAACGATATTGCCCAACACAATCCTTCTCTCTACAAAAAATCCCTGTTTATTTTATCCTGAAAACGTCTGCTTTTCAAGTTTTTTTAGTCTGAATCCCATATTTTCATAAAAACGCGGCAGAATACAAAAGTTCCCTCATGAAATCTGACGATAGGCTTGCATATTATGTAATTGTAGTGTATAATTATGCGCATTCGATGCATTTGAGGAGGAATTCATCCATGGATCTCATGAACTATCAGGCCAAGGCGCCTTTCACGCAGAAGCACCTTCTGACCCTACAGGACTGGAGCGAGGACGAAATCTGCCAGTGTCTCTCCCACGCGCTCAAGCTCAAGGACATGCAGAAGCGCGGCCAAAAGCAGAGCTGCCTTGCCGGCAAAACGCTGGCGATGATCTTCGCCAAGTCCTCCACGCGCACGCGCGTTTCCTTCGAGGTCGGCGCCTCGCAGCTGGGCGGCGGCGCGCTGTTCCTCTCCACGTCGGATATCCAGCTGGGCCGCGGCGAGCCCATCAGCGATACCGCGCAGGTGCTCTCCCGCATGGTCGACGGCATCATGATCCGCACGTTCAAGCAGAGCGATCTGGAGGCGCTGGCCAAGCACGGCAGCATTCCGATCATCAACGGCCTGACGGACGAGTTCCACCCCTGTCAGGTGCTCGCCGATCTGATGACCATCTATGAAAAGAAGGGCACGCTCAAGGGCCTCAAGCTCGCGTTCGTGGGCGACGGCAACAACATGGCCCATTCCCTGCTGATCGGCTGCTCCAAGCTCGGCCTGGACGTGGCCGTCGCCAGCCCGGACGGCTACAAGCCGAACCCCGTCTACACCGCCTGGGCCGTCGCCAACGCGGAGAAGCACGGCAGCAAGGTCACCATCTGCACCGATCCGCTGGAAGCCTGCAGGGACGCGGACGTGCTCTACACCGACGTCTGGGCCAGCATGGGCCAGGAGGGCGAGGCCGCTGAGCGCAAAAAGGCGTTCGCCGGCTATCAGATCAACGCGGATTGCCTTGCCGTGGCGAAGAAGGACTCCATCTTCCTGCACTGCCTGCCGGCGCATCGCGGCGAAGAGGTGACCTCCGAGGTCATCGACGGCGCGCACAGCGTGATCTTTGACGAGGCGGAGAACCGTCTGCATGCGCAGAAGGGCGTCATGGCGCTGCTGATGGGCAACGGCGGATTCTGAAAATCACGCTTGACAAGGCGTAGGGACGCGCCTATAATGTGCTTACAATTCAATGACCGCTGGGGGCGCGTGACTGCTGAGATGGCCTTTGGGCCTGTCCCTTTGAACCTGTGTAGGTAATCCTACCGTAGGGAAGCGACGTATCTCGCTTGACAAGGCCGCGGCTTTTCTAAAAGCTGCGGCCTTTTTCACAATCAGGCGGCCTGCGAATTGATATCTTACGAAAGGGGTCTTTCCCATGCTCGAATTTGCAGAAATCAGCCTCACCACCTGGGCCATCCTCGCCGGTCTCGTCATTCTGGGCATCGTGCTCTACATCATGACGCGCGATCAGAAGAAGTGGTCCACGCGCATGCTGGCCAATGCCTCCCTGTGCATTGCGCTCGCGTTCATCCTCTCCTACGTCAAGCTCTACGAGATGCCGCAGGGCGGCAGCGTGACGCTCGCCTCCATGCTCCCCATCTTCATGTTCGCCTATGCCTACGGCGTTGGCCCGGGCATGGCCATCGGCTTCGCCTACGGTTTGCTTCAGTTCGTGCAGGGCGGCTGGTTCGTCCATCCGATCCAGTTCCTGCTGGACTACCCGCTCGCCTTTGCGATGCTGGGCTTCGCGGGCATCGCGCGCAAGCTGCCGGATCAGTGGGGCATGATCGCCGGCATCCTGCTGGGCACCTTCATGCGCTTCCTGTGCGCGTTCCTGACCGGCGTATTCTTCTGGGGCGAAGGCGCAGGAGAGCAGAACGTGCTGATCTACTCCGCCGTGTACAACGGCACCTACCTCATCCCGGAGACGATCATCTGTCTGGTCATCGCGATGATCCCGCAGATCCGCAGGCTCGCGCGCCAGCTCTCTCTGAGCAAGTAAACCGCATCATCATGGAAGCAGCTGCCTGAACCGGGCCGCTGCTTCTCTTTTTGTCCATTGGGGAACGCAGTCAGGGCGCCGGAAAGCGCAGATCCGGCCAGCAGCTGCTTTCTGCCGGTCAATTGTCTGCTGAGCATCCCTGTGCTATAATAAGGCAAACATGTGTTTAGGGAGAGAAGCCTCATGGCCAACAATCGAAGCAGCAGCCGCCGGCAAAGCGGCAAGATCGCGTTCTGCGGCCTCATGGTCGCCCTGTCCGTCGCCCTGATGCTCACCGGCGGCCTCATCCCCATCGCCACCTATTGCGCGCCGATGGCGAGCGCCATCCTGCTGCTGCCCATTCTGCTGGAATACGGCAGGAAAGCCGCGTGGACCGCGTACGCTGCCGTTTCGCTGATCACGCTGATGCTGGGCATCGACAAGGAGGCCGCTTTCTTCTACCTGTTCCTGGGCTACTATCCCATCCTCAAGTGGGAAATCGAGCGCATGAAAAACAAACGCCTGCGTCTGCCCTGCAAGCTGCTCGTGTTCAATGTGGCCATCGTGCTGATGTATGTGCTGCTCGGCCTGCTGATGAACATGACGGCCATCGTGGAGGAATTCACCCAGATGGGCACGGTTCTGCTGATCGCCTTCATTCTGATGCTCAACGCCTGTCTGCTCCTGTATGACCGGCTGATGTTCCCCATGGTCTATCTCTACGTCAACAAGATCAAGCCGCGTCTCAAATTCATCCGCTGAATGGTTTTGCACGCAATTTTCTAAAGAGCAGAAAAAGCTCCGCCTGCCGCAGCATCCCAAGCTGCCTGACAGGCGGAGCCTTTTTTAACGTATATTACTCCTCGAAGTCGAACTCGTCGCCGGCCTGCTCCTTGAAGATCTCAAACACGGCCTGCAGCACGTCCTCGTCGTCCACGCCGACATAGGTCGCCTCGTCATCTTCCGCCGCATCTTCGTCTTCCATGACCTGCAGAATCACCACTTCGCCGTCGTCATCCTCGGTCGGAAGCAGGACGACATATTCATTGCCTTCGTACTCAACAGAAGCGCAGAACTCGAACTCAACGTCCACACCGTCCTCATCGGTCAGCACGATGATGTTGTCGTTCTCCATCATTTCCATATCATCCATGACTAATATCCTCGCTTTCGTCATACGATACAAATGTCTCTTTGTATCTATCCATAGCATATCATAAAAGAAACTGATGCGCAATCCTTTTTGATTGAATTTCTGCTTTTTAAGGGGGGAAACCGCTTGACATTCTGCGCGATGCTCACGCTGTACGGACAGGCAGCCGCCCTGGAAAAAGCGAAGGGCCTGCTGGAGAATCTTCCTCAGATCAAGCGCCTTGACTGCACGGCGGATCTGTCGCAGATCAAGCTGATCTCAAGCGAGCTCCTCAGCGAAAACAGCCTGATCCCGCTGCTCGCGCAAAGCGGCGTCAGCGGTTTCAGGCTGCAAAATGCTCAGAGGTTCTCCAGGAACGGCTCGCCGCTTTCCTTGTAGCACAGCGTTCCGAATTCGTCGAAGATCAGTTGAATCGGCTCCACATGCGTGTACTTGCGGATCTCGTCCATGCGGATGCTGTCCCTGAAGCTGACAAACGAGAAGCTCACACCGGCGCGCTTGGCGCGGCCCGTGCGGCCAATGCGGTGCACATAGTACTCCTGCTTGTCCGGCAGATCGTAATTGAAGACCGCCTCCACGTCGTCCACATCGATGCCTCGGGCGGCCACGTCGGTCGCGACCAGGATTTCAAACTGGCCCTTTCTGAAGCCGGCCATCACCTTGTCGCGCTGGGACTGACGCACGTCGCCGTGCAGGCATTCCGCGCTGTACCCCGCCTTCTTGAGGCGCTCGCACAGGCGCGCCGTCATGTCCTTCGTGTTGCAGAAGATCATCATGCGCTTGTACTGATCGGAATCCAGCAGATACAGCAGATGCTCGTACTTCTGCTTCTGATCGGACTCGATGACGTACTGCGTGATGTCCGGCTTGTTCTCGGCTTCGGCCTGCACGACGATCTCGATGGGATCGTGCTGATATTTCCAGGAGACCGTCAGCACGTCCTGATTGGTCGTCGCGCTGAACATCACCAGCTGGCGGTTGGGATCGGCGCTCTCAATGACCTTTTCCACGTCCTGAATGAAGCCCATCTTGAGCATCTCGTCCGCCTCATCAAGCACCATCGTGTGCACGCCGGAGAGCCTGATGTTGCCGCGCTGCATGTGATCGAGCAGCCGTCCGGGCGTCGCGACCAGAATCTGCGGCTTGCGGGAGAGCGCGTTCATCTGCTTGCCGAACGGCTGGCCGCCATAAATGACGGCGATCTTCACACCCTTGATATAATGCGCCAGGTTCGTCAGCTCATCGGCGATCTGCTGGGCAAGCTCGCGCGTCGGCGCAAGCACGACCTCCTGCACGCTGGGATCATCGAGATTGACGTATTCGAGCATCGGAATGCCAAAGCCCAGCGTTTTGCCGGTGCCGGTCGGGGCAATCGCGATGATGTCATGTCCGTCCATCATCAGCGGAATGCATTTTTCCTGAATGCTGGTCAGATTCGTAAACCCCATCCAGTCAAAGGCTTTGACCACCTCGCCGCTGATGCCCATCCGGACAAGCGGATGCTCCTGCTGTATTTGCTGTGTATCGCTCACAACCGTATCCTCACTATCTTTATTTTTACTTTCCTATTGTATCTCACCGCACGCGATGTTTCAAGGAAAAAGCGCGCCCATTCAGGATTTTTTCTGCCAAGCGCCGCTTGCCTGCCGTTTTCCGGCCCATGCCTGCTCCAGCGTGAGCGACGGCGTCTCCAGCAGGAACCGACAAAGTTCCCTTTCATCGACCGCGTGCAAACCCTGCGCATCCTCAAAAACGAATGCCGCGCAGGAAGCGCGCTCCATCGGCTCCAGGAGCGCCTGCAGGCGGATATCCCCCGGCACGCGGTACAGCCGAAGCGTGCGGATTTCTTCCGTGCGCTCCTGCCGCTCCTGAACGACAGCATAGAGGTTTTGCACCAGCATCACAGCCCGGCTGCGCCAGGCACAGAGCATCAGGTATCCGCCGATCATTAGCAGCGAGCAATTCAGCGTCCCCAGCCAGACAAGGCCGAACAGCGCAAGCGCCGCAAACCCCAGTCCCGCCAGCATGCCGCTTGCGGTCAGCAGCGCGATCAGGCGCGCCGCCGGAAGAAAATAGTATCCGATGCTGAACACGATATTGCCGCCGTCAAGGGGCAGCACAGGCAGCAGATTGAGGCACAGCATGGCCAAATTCGCCATGAGGAACGCCTGCGTCCCCTCAGCTCCCAGCAGGCGCTGACCCTGCGCCGAAGAAGCGGCCAGCAGCGCCAGGTAGTTGCCAAGCGGTCCTGCCGCCGCCACGCACACGCCCCTGATTCCCTTGCTGGGGCTCCGTCCCGGCGCATAGGTCATCACGCCGCCAAACGGCGTCAGCTCAACCTGAGCAATCTGCTCGCCAAGCAGCCTGCCGGCCGCATAGTGTCCGGCCTCATGCACGAGCAGCGCGCCCATGGCGCACAGGGTCATCTGCCAGGACGAAAATGCGGCCATGCTCAGCAGATACAGCGCGAAGGCAGGATGGATGCGGATGCTCACGTCAGATGCCCGCAAAGACGGGCAGCACGGACAGGCCGTCTTTTCTCAGCTCAAACGCGGTGAAGCCTGCCGCCGTGCCGATCTGCTGACCGGAAGCGACCGTGTCCTGCTCGCTCAGATGGACGGCGTTCAGCCCGCTGTAAATGGATTCATAGCCGTCCCTGTGCAGCACACGCACCGTGTATTCATCCTGCCGGTTCTTCACGATGGTCATGATCTCCCCATCCTGACAGGCGCGCACATCGCCGATGCAGGCGTATTCCAGCCACGGCTCCTCCTGTGTCCAGGCATGGGAGACCTGCGCGCTGGTTGGAACGGAGAGCTCCTGCGTTTCTTCGCCGCCCGACAGAAACACCATGGCGCTCTCAGGCAGAAGATTGCTGACAAACTGGAGTCTGCCCAGCGTGTCGTCATATTCAAATCCGGCCGTCACATGGCTCATGACGGACTGCACGCCGCCCGGATTGCGCAGCGCAAACAGCGCGCCCGCGCCCAGGCATAAGGAAACGGCCGCAAAGACCGAAGTGTTTCTCAGCAGCCGTTTGTTTATTCTTCTTGTCCTTTTTATCGGTGTCCACGTTCCGCGCTCGCGGGATTTCATCTGCGCAACAACGACTCTGTTCGTCGGCTGATTCATACGGCTTCCTCCCCTTCGCTTGTCTGCACAAGCCTATGCACAGGCGCATGGGAGAAGAACCGGGAATCACGATCGCTGGCTTTCGTGCAGATTGATCGAGCTCTTGTACGCCGTCACGTTCAGCACCAGGCCGATGCCCGCCATGTTCACGACGAGGTTGGTGCCTCCATAGCTGATAAACGGCAGCGGAATGCCGGTGATCGGCATCACGCCGATGCACATGCCGATGTTTTCAAACACGTGGAAGAGCAGCATGGCCATCACGCCGATGATAATCAGCTGGCCGAAGCGGTCCTTCGTGTGATACGCCAGCAGCAGCATGCGGTAAATCACGAAGGCGTACAGCCCAAGCAGCACGAGCGAGCCCACAAAGCCGAGCGTCTCGCCCACGACGGAGAAGATAAAGTCCGTGTGGTTTTCCGGCACATAGTTCAGGTGCGTCAGCGTGCCCTCCGCCCAGGCGCCCTTTCCGTACAGGCCGCCGGAGCCGACGGTAAC
This sequence comes from Candidatus Ventricola sp., assembly GCA_051883735.1. Taxonomy (GTDB): domain Bacteria; phylum Bacillota; class Clostridia; order Christensenellales; family Aristaeellaceae; genus Ventricola. The sequence continues at coordinate 2,365 of JBJEUH010000142.1, read as the reverse complement.
CTTGGAGTTGATGATCTGATAGCTACTGCCCGTGGGATCGGATTCCGGGTTGATGAACGCCACCAGGCGCAGCCAGCGGAAGTTGTTCGTTGACGCCAGATAGAAGATGACCGGCGTGAGCGCCGCGATTGCCAGGCCGCCGAGCAGGAACATCCAGCGCAGCTCAAAGCCGGACAGGAACAGCAGCGCGACGAAGATGATGCAGAAGACCATCAGCGTGCCGATATCCGGCTGGGCGGCGATCAGCAGCGCGGGGATGCCGAAGTGCATGCAGATGTAGACGAAATAGCGGAAGTTGGGAATCGGCCGGTCCGGATAGCGCGTCAGCGCTTTGGACAGCGTGATAATCAGCGCCAGCTTGGCCAGCTCCGAGGGCTGGAACGTGCGGTCCAGGAACTGGAACCAGCCCGCAACGCCGTTGATCTTGGAGGTCGTCAGCACCAGGCCGAGCAGGAGCACATCGACAAAGTAGATGACCGGCCACAGACGGCCGATGATGTCGTATTTGATCGTCATCATCATCGCCACAACCACCATGCTGACGACCACCCACATCAGCTGAAGACGACCGTTGTTGGCGTCCATGACCAGCTCCTGCAGGGAACGGTCCGCGCCGAGGTTGGGGTTGTAGTTGGCGATGGTGATGGCCAGCACGCCGTAGAGCGCCAGCAAGTAGCTGGCGACCAGAAGCGGCCAGTCAAAGTGCGGCTTGGAAAGCCGGTTGTTGTCCGAATTGCGCATGATCTCTCCTCGTTTTGTCTATGCGCCGCCCAGCAGCGTCTTCACCAGGCCGCTCAGCGCCGTCCAGGCCGGCCCGTCGCATTCGATCGCAGCCCGTCCGCGCTGCGCGCTGGCCGGAATGCTCGCGTCCTCCGGAATCCAGGCGATCGCCGCGCGGTCCAGCAGATTCTCCACGGTGCTCTGCGCGTGCTGCGTCTTCTTTCTGAAGCGCTCTGTGCTGACGCGGTTGATCACCAGGCTGTCTGCGGCGAGGTGGTCGGCATACCTGCTCATCAGGCGTTCCGCCGCGCGGATGGACGCATCGTCCGGCCGGGTGACCAGCAGCCGCTCATCCCCTGCGCGCATCACGCCGCGGCCCAGATTCGCCTGGCCCGTCGGCAGATCGACGACCAGGATGTCGCACAGCGCGTTCAGCGCCAGCGTCATGCCGGACAGCTCGCAGACCGATACGTCGTCATAGAGCGACGCGCAGGCCAGGCGCAGCCCCGGATACTGAGGAACCTCGTACAGCGCGGATTCCATGCTCACCTGATTGCGGAGCACATCCAGCATGTCCAACGTCACAACGCTTTCCATCTGAAGGATGAGATCGCAGCAGCGCGATATGCCGGAGGTATCCAGCAGAATGGTCTTCTTTCCCGCTTTGGCCGCGCCTGCGGCAAGCGACAGCGCGATCATCGATTTGCCCACGCCGCCGCTGCCGGAGCACACAGCCCAAATTCTACCCATCGTTATCCTCTCCGTCCGGGATCATCAGTAAGCCAGCGAATTGGAGGGCGCCATGAAGTCCTCATTGTCCAGCAGCCTGTGTTCAAGGTGATACTTGACGATATCGCGCACGGTCAGCGAGCACATGGAACCGCTGTATCCATGCGGGATGTAGACGCAGATAGCGATCTCCGGATCGATGTCCGGGTCGTCGGGATCATACGGCGCAAAGGCCACCATCCACGCGTTGTTCTCCAGATCGATCGTGGTCTTTTCGGCCGTGCCCGTCTTCGCGGCGATGTACTTCTGAACCTCCGCATATTCGCTGGAGTTGAAGAATTTCGTCGCCGTACCGTCGCCTTCCGCAACGCCGCCCATGCCCTCGCGGATATAGGCGAGATATTCTTCCACGTTGTCGCCCTCGATCTGGGAGGCGAGAATCGGCGTGCTCTGGCTGAGCACCTCGCCGTCCGGCGAGATGATCGAATCGACCAGACGCAGATCGTAGACATAGCCGCCGTTGGCCACGGCTGCCACGTAGCGCGCAAGCGCAACCGGCGTCACGGAGGTGATCGACTGGCCGACCGCGGCCATGATCGCCTCCGAACCGCCCCATTTGATTTCGTTCAGCTTGATGTAGGTATCGCCGGCGACGATCTGCAGGTAGACCATCTCGCGCGGCATGTCCAGCTCCTCCATCAGGATGGTGCGGATCTCGGGAAGCCAGTCGCTCTGGTTGTAGTCAACCGCCATATCCATCAGGCGCTTGACGCACTTGTTGAGCTTCTCTTCCTCAAAGGTCATGTTGTAGTCTTCGCCCACGCCGATCAGATGCTGCTTGATCTGGTTGAACACGATCGTCGGACGCCAGGTCGCCTGCTCCGCCGCGCTGATCGCCTTGTTCTTGTCGTAGAGC